>NZ_JBLJAJ010000059.1:0-8380 GCF_047530005.1 Serratia sp. N21D137 | reverse complement strand
AACACATACTCAACACACGAGGGAGAAAATCTCTGGGCTATCGCTCCCCCAATGAGGTATTTTTAACACACTTACAGGCGGCATAAGCCCCCTGGGTTTTGTTGCGTTTCGAGTGGGAATGGGGCCAGCATCTGCAAGGGTACGAAGTGTCCCAAGCAGAACATTTTGTATCCTCTGGTTGCGTAAAAAAAATCGCCCCGAATTTTTGGCTGCTACTCTCTGTTAATGCGACAAAGTCATAAAAAATACGCCCACTTGTATTAGTAAATTTATCATGCAGATATTTAGTCTTAATTTTTTTAGAACTGTAACAATGCATAGGTGCGTCATCTCTTTTTCGTCTCGTTAAAAATATAAAAATAATGCATAACCCGTTGTTCTTGTTGATTATTTTTATTTATTTATTTTTATTTTTATTTTTATTGATAAAGCTGTAGGATTGCTAGCAACAGAAACGTAGAGCCATGAAACATCACAAGCTTTACTTTTGGTGTTTTGTTAGCATTATTTTTTAAAAATGCCAGACTAGAATTTATCAACTACTAAAAACATTAGTGCCTACTACTAGAGGTTAAGAACCAGTGAAAAAATACGCAAAAAGATACTGTGTGTCTTCAAGTATTCTTATTATAATGACTAGCTTATTCACAAATGTTGGATGGGCAGAAGAAAAAAAAATTGAAACAAGCACTCAGACTTTTGAGCTATTGCTCGGAGCAACACGTGTTATTTATAATCTTGATTCCAATGGCGCAACGCTTAGCGTAGAAAACAAGCAAGATTATCCTGTTTTAATTCGATCAAAGGTATTTTTAGAGGATAAGGAAAAATTAGCCCCATTTGCTATAAGTCCGCCATTGTTTAGACTTGAAGGTCAGCAGAAAAATCGTCTTAGAATTGTGCATACAGGTGAAAAGAATGTTGAAGACAGGGAAACCCTTTATTGGCTATGTGTGACAGGAATACCACCAAAAGAAGATGATGCATGGGCGGAAAATATGAATAAAAAAGAAATAAATAAACAGTCAGCATTAGTGAATGTAAAAGTAAGTATTAGTAATTGCATCAAGCTTATGGTGAGACCTTCAGGTTTGAAAAGAGATACTTCAGACATTGCCTCCTCATTGTTGTGGAAGAAAGAAGGAAATAATTTAACTGTAAATAATCCAACTCCATTTTATATTAATTTCAGCTCGCTAAAAGTAGATGGTGTAGAAATTAAAGATGCTGAACATGTCAGCCCATTTATGACTAAACGCTTTTCTTTGCCTAAGGATTCTCCTAGCATAGTTCAATGGCAAGTGATTAATGATTTTGGAGGGAAAAGTAAAAAATATCAATCAAATCTACGATAAGGTTATTGCGTTTTTCGTATGAGACATAAAATAGATGAAAAGAAACGAATCAATCATTATCGTTGGGGTTTTATGTTATACCTCTATGATAGAAGCAAAAGTTTACACATTCTCAACAGACTATATTGGTGAGAGTGTCGATATTTCTCGCTTCAACCAAGGAGGACAACTACCAGGTACATACACTGTAGACATATTGCTTAATGGAGGAAAAATAGATTCTCGTGACATTGTTTTCTTTGAGAAGAAAGACACACTAGGTTTATTAAAATTAGAACCTTGTGTGAGTATAGATTTACTATCAAGCTATGATGTCAAAGTCGAAAGCTTTCCAGGATTGTCAGCTGAAGAGGGAAGAGATAGTTGCGCACATCTGTCAGCTATACCGAACGCGAATTTTGAATTTTCATTTAACAAGCAAGAGCTGCATTTAAGTATTCCACAGATCGCATTGCGAAAGAAGGTTCAAGGCATTGCTGCTCAAGAGCGTTGGGATGATGGTATATCTACATTTTTACTGAACTATCAAGCTAACGCTTCCCAGACAGAAAACCATGGAAGCTCTGCAGCTAATATGAGTTCGCAATTCGTCCAGTTACAACCTGGTGCAAATATAGGGGCATGGCGTCTGCGTAATTCAACCAATTGGCGGCAGTCGGAAGGACAAAAAGGAAAATGGCAAACATCTTACACCTATGCAGAACGTGGCATGTATAACTTGAAAAGCCGACTAACACTAGGAGAGCGCTCTAGTGCCTCAGAGATTTTTGACAGTGTTCCATTCCGTGGTGTAATGCTGGGATCTGATGATGCTATGGTACCTGCTAATCAGCGTACTTTTGCTCCTGTCATACGGGGTATTGCTAGGACACAAGCACTAATTGAAGTAAAGCAAAATGGATATACTGTTTATAGTACGACTGTTGCCCCTGGCCCATTTGCTATTGATGATTTATCTGTTTCCTCAGGTTCTGGTAGTGATTTGCAAGTAACAGTTTTAGAAAACGACGGGAATACGCAAGCGTTCACTGTACCTTACAGCACACCGGTGATTGCATTACGTGAAGGATATCTAGCTTATAACCTGATGGCAGGTAATTATCGTCCAAGCGATTCCTCAGTTCATACTTCAGCTGTTGGGCAAGTTACAGTGATGTATGGTTTACCATGGGATCTTACTGTTTATGGTGGCTTACAAGGAGCTGAGAATTATAAAGCAGCTTCACTAGGATTAGGTTGGTCGTTAGGGCGTTGGGGAGCTTTATCATTAGATTCTGCTTTAGCAAATAGTGTACGCTATAACGATTCTTCTGAAAGTGGACACACCTTGCGAGTCCGGTATGGAAAATCACTTGAAGCAACAAATACAAACTTTCACTTAGTTAGCACCCAATACACATCAAAAGGATATAATACTCTTTCAAATGTTCTAGACAGTTATCGTGATGATAATATTGGACAAGCTTATTATTATGATAACATAAAAAATAAAACACGTTACACAGTAACAGTGAACCAATCGCTAGGCGAGTGGGGATCTTTGAGCATTAACGGCTCAAAGGAAAGTCATTGGAATGACTCGAGAAAAGATAACTCTTTAGGAATAAGCTATAATACGACGTTCCATAGTGCATCACTATCATTCAACTGGTCTAAAAACAAACATGTTCAGTCTTCAGGTGAGATACATACAGACAATATTAGCAGTCTTTGGATTAGCATGCCTTTAAACGATTGGTTTGGAGGGAATGCAAGAGCAAACTATCAATTTAACTCGTCATCAAATAAATCTAGCACACAGAGAGTGGGTCTGAATGGTACAAGCTTTGATAGGGAAATGTCATGGGGTATAAACCAGAGCTATCAATCAGGAAGTAAAACAACTGATAGTAATAGTAGTGCTGCAACAATATCTTTCAACCGTAGTTATGGTATATTTGGGGGTAATTACAGTTATAGTCCATCAAGTCGACACATAGGGGCAGACATAGCTGGCGGCATGGTTATTCACAATAATGGTGTTACATTGACTCAGCCGTTAGGAGATACAATGGCACTTATTGAAGCACCAGGCGTACAAGGGATTCCCGTTGGTGGCTATCCTGGAGTGAAAACAGACTTTCGAGGTTATACTGTTCAGTCTTTCTTACTTCCTTACCAAGAAAACACCATTAGTCTTGACCCTAGTAACACGCCAATAAATACAGAAATAACACAAACTGACACTAAAGTAGTGCCTACGCAAGGAGCCTTAGTAACTGCTAAATTTGCCACCCAACTTGGGGGGCGGGCAATTATAACCCTTACTCAAAGCAATGGAAGCCCTGTACCTTTTGGTGCTCTTGCTATTGTTGAAGGAAAGGATAACAGTACTAGTGTAGTTGGTGATAATGGAGAGGTATACCTGACAGGATTGCAAGAAGAAGGCGAGATATCAGTAATGTGGAAGAAAAATCAATGTAAATTGAAATACAAACTACCTGAAAAAACAAATCGAGCAGGAACTTATCTTATTAAAAAAACTTGTAATTAGATAGGTTTGTTAAAAATACTAACACATAAATATTAATCGTGCTAACATTGAGGGAATGTCTTGAAAATTTTTTTTACTTGTATTATGGTATTGATAATTGGGATTGTATCGTTATCATCATCACAAGCTTCTATGACAGAACTTAACCTACAAATGGACAGTGGTAAAATAGCTGGATTCATCCCAGGGAACACCAAAATTGGTAAAGGAAATATTGCTTCTAATGAAGAACACATTGGTTTTCAAGTGTGGAGTGATGCTTCTCGTATCGATACAAGACCCAACAGCTATATCATAAAAGGAAAAGGGGAAAATACTAATAACTTACGTGTCAGGATAGAAAATGAATCTTGGGTCCCGTTCAACAAAGACCAAGGCGGTATTATTACAAAAACAAAAGAAAATAACTCAAATTTCTATATAATTACAGACGGCGATCAGTATATAATATCTGACAGTTACACTTTAGAATTGAAAGGTAAGCTTCTTTTTTAAGAAAAAACGAAAGCTATATAATAAATTAATCATAAGGCTTGACGTGAGAATACTTACTTCATACTTATCAAGCACTTAAGTTGTGTTAAGTGTGTTTCATTGCTAGCTAAAGGTTAACAACACAAAGTAAGGAGTTTATATGCAAAATTAAAAACACTCTCAAATCAAAAATTTTATTTTAAACTAGGGGTAATAATATAAACAGAAAATTTCATTTATATGTACACCGTTAACATTCATGAAATGTACAACTGCTAATGCTTTCTTGAAGAATACTACTATATCAACGACCGCTGATACTGTAGTGATAACAACTCTTTGGGCTGTCATTCATGAGCTCAAAAGTAAAAAAAACTATCTATTAATATGATAGAGTTGAAATACTCACTGATTCATAAAAAATTTTTTATTAAGAGAGAAAAAATGAAGACAAATAAATTTATTCTAACTACGTTAGCAACACTGACCTTTGTTGGAAGTACAACTGTGAATGCTGCTTTGAACCTCGCAACTTCAAGTTCTGCAACTGATACAATCATCTTTAAAGCTCCTGGAGCCGTTGTGCATGAGCTCACGGCTCAAAAAGCTGTATCGGCTGGCTTTTTAGCAGGAAATACACCGCTTGCAGAAGGGACTGTGAGGGGCTCTGTAGGGCTTTCCGTTTATGGATTAAAATTCGCCACTCCTGTTTCAGGTGCTCCTCATTATGCAGATCTAGAAAACGCCAATAACGGTACGATGAGAGTTCGTTTACTCGTAGACGGTACCCATAATACAGACTGGGAGATTAATGGTGATTTCATGAAAACTAAGGCCCCAGCAAATACAGTTAAATACGTCATCTATTCCGATGGCAATAATCAAGATGTTGATGCTGGTGAATACTCTCTCACTATGACTGCTGCACAGTGGACTAATTAATAATTAATCCTTAGTTGTTTTCATGATCTAAATGAGCAGGGAATGTTCCCTGCTCATTCAATAGGACAGCTTAATAATACTCTAATTGCAAATCATAACGACGTGTCATTAATAATTTTCGGTCGGATATGATTTTTATTGAAAGCAGGAAATGCCTCAATTCAAATACTGAAAACTTCAATTAGGTTTCCTAAACTTCATTAACGCTATCTGGGTAAGTAAAATGAAACAAAAAATACATATAAACTTCACTACTGGAATTATAACTTACAAGGAAAAAAATATAGGTTTTTTGAATCCCCCAGAAAGAAGAGTGTTAAATAAATTAATTGAGAAAAGAGGGTGTGAAGTATCAAAAACAGAATTAATTTCTGCAGGTTGGCCATCTAGAGTAACTGTATCCAATTCATTGAATATGGCTATTAAGAAAATTAGAAGTATTTTTTTAATGGCAGAGTATGATAATATTATTATTACTGTTCAACGAGTAGGGTTCTGCATTCCAGATGCGAGCATGTTGAAATCTGTAAAAAACAGCAACAATGAAGTTGTAATTAAATATAAATATTTTAATAAAAACCCAGCTGTTTCTTTAGATGGTGTCAATTCAATTGCTAGTGACTTTAAATTTAACAAACAAAATGCAAATAAAATAGAAAATAAAGGGGACTTCTTTTATAAAAAAATCAGCTTAGATAACATGCGGTTTAAATTAAAGACTTTAGGTGTCTTTATTTTAACCTTGGCATTTTCAATGATGCTCTCATTCTTTTTAAAATTATCTTAGATGTTTTTTAAAGATATTATTTGCCTCTCTCTTGAGGTTTTTTTGAAATATTATATCTCCATAGTTTCAGATGTTAAAAATATGAATTTAAATTTTAATGACTTTCTTTTAGCTTGTAAGCTAAATAGAATAATCAAGGTAAGCCATTTTTAATCAAAAGAGATATTTAAATATGAGAGAGGCTTTAAGTTTAATTGATTTTAATTTACATACTTTAAATAGATTAATAAACGGATTGACTTACTACTCAGGAGGGGTTTATCAGCACATATCAAACTTAGAGAAACTAGCTTTTGATTTGAAAAAATCAACACCTAAAGACATTGGTGTTGATGTTCAAGCTCATTGCGAAAATATTAGAATTTTGATTTTGTTTTTATCTTCAATTGCAGAGATTGCAAGCATTGAAAAGTACGAAAAAGGAAGGGTTGAATAAAGGATTATTTCAATGCAATGGTTAGTTAGTGATGGGCGTTTTTTAATGCTTTACCAAAATCATTAAATTTACTATATATCAAACTTATAGTTATAACCTACTACTTACACCAGCCCAGGTAAAGAGTAGCTTTTCTCTTCTGCAAGGTAAGTGAAAGGTGAGCTCGTGTTGTGTGACTAACATAATGCAATAAGCTGACGTGTATTAACTGAAGCGGGTTTCGGCGTAAGGTGACAGCTCGCTGAGCCGACTGTTGGGCCAGCTCGGCAAGCGTTTTAGTACATCATGCAACCAGGCATAAGGGTCGTGACCATTAAGTTTGGCAGTTTCAGTGGACTCAGGATACAGCTGTTGCCGACGTTCGCCGCCCCCGAGCTATGCCCGGGGTGGATCTGGTGCATCACGTGGTTGCCTTCGGTGGTGCGAGGCTGTTGGTACTATCTGTACCTGGTGGAGGACGTTTTTAGCCGTAAAATCTCCGGGGCAGAAGTCCACGAAATTGAGAGTGGAGGGTTGGCAGCAGCGCTGATGCAACGAACGTTGCTGCATGAGCATTGTTATCGTCAAAGTGGCATAGGTTATGTGATGCCTGAGCAACGGCATGCGGGTCAAGATAGAGAGTTGCTCGAGTCTCAAAAGGCCAGGAGCGAGAACCCTAAGCGGTGGTCAGGGTGTGCCCGAAACTGGCAACTGAAGGATGTCGTCATGCTTAATACTGTGTGGGAAAAACAGGCTATATAAATTAACTTGGAGTGGCAATTTCATTGGCACTTACTGGGATATATCGAACAGGAATACTCGATTTTTATCTGTTTAGAATCCTGAATGAAGAGCGAGAAATGACAGAAGATGGTTTTCGGCATACAACAATGAGTTTCCGTGAGAATCGCTAAGTAACATGATAATGACACTGGAGGAATGCTGCCTACATCATCAGATGACCGGGATTTCAAGAGGTGTATGGAGATGGTGGGTCAAGATCATGTTTACTGTATTAACTCTTCAGTGTTATTCTTGAATAAATAAATTATTTTTATTTTAATTTATTTGTTGTTTCTCTATTTTAGGTTGTATTCTATTAAAATGAACAATTTTAAGTTCACTTTGATAAAAATACAAATGCTCAAAATCTCTACAAAAATGTAAGGGGGGGGGTAATTAAAAAATGGTAGACTGCGCAGTTTTTATTGTTTTATCGAAGGATAATTTTTATCGGCAAGGTGTTTTGTCTATTGCTAGTAAAAAACACACACGTTACAAGTCTAGCAAGGTTGTTTTTTTGGAAAGCTACGAAGAGCTTTTTAAAAAAATTTCAGTTTATTCTTTAAGTGAAAAACGTGTTCCGGTAGTTTTATTTTTTGACTCTTTAAATCAAATGTTAAAAAACCCAATTGTCACAAACTTCGCAGATGCTATCTTTTACAAAAATGACAGTATAAGCTATGTGGAGGGTTTTTTGGATTCTGATGTTGTGACTCCTGCATGCTATAGTAAAATTACTTTCTCATCAAGAGAGCAAGAGTTTATATCTTTATACTTGAGGGGGCTTTCTGATTGGAAAATAAGTGAGATTATGCAAATAACAAAAAAAACAGTTAGTGGCTACAGATCAAAAACTTTAAACAAGCTAAAAGTAAGAACAAAAAACTCACTACTAATGAGCTTTAATAACGGCAACCATCAGTTTCAGTAAAAAAGTGAACCTGCTTGGTAAGGTTGTTATTAACCCCCTCTGGCAGGATAGTTGTCACCCTCTAAAATTTAATCAGTTGGGGGTTAAGGCTTGAATGTGCCGAGTTACAGCGAAGAACGTAAGCAAGAGATATTAAGCAAGTTATTGCCACCATTAAATA
>NZ_JBLJAJ010000058.1:0-9029 GCF_047530005.1 Serratia sp. N21D137 | reverse complement strand
GAAGAACAGCAATCTCCACTCTT
The DNA here is from genome assembly GCF_047530005.1 of Serratia sp. N21D137. Lineage (NCBI taxonomy): Bacteria > Pseudomonadati > Pseudomonadota > Gammaproteobacteria > Enterobacterales > Yersiniaceae > Serratia > Serratia sp. N21D137. The sequence goes on along the minus strand of NZ_JBLJAJ010000058.1, from coordinate 9,006 downwards.
AACTCCAATGTTAGCATCGGCAGCTCGCTTAAAACTGCCAGTTTTACCCATGGTGGGTCCATTTTACATTGGCATGTGGGTCATTTTTACATCGGCGCTAACACATATTTCACAACAGCCCTCTCAGTTTTATGAAAAGTAATAAAACTTAGGAGTATTTTAAACGCATTTGAACGTCAGGCGAGCAACGCCATTAACAAGTAAGTGTGTATCAATATCAGTTTTGACTTCTTTCATGGATTTATTTTGTACCCTACAAAAATCAGAAGCCTTTTTAGTTGCAGTGCCAATAGCTCCTTGTATACGACCTGCAGCAGGAGCTGCTTCTACCTCAGTGAGATAGTCCCCATTATCCAGTTTTTTGACATCGGACTGATATGTCAAACCCAGGCCTTGAAACTGTGTTTTATCATTTTGCACAGCGCAGCCGCTTAAAAAAGCACCAATTAAAATGGTGGTAGCAATTATTGATTTTTTCATGTGAAGAATAATCCTTATGAATTTGGTTAGCCGCTATTCTACAAACTGGAATCAAACATTAATTAAACCAATTGCTATTTATAGATTTGCATAAGGTTATCGTATTGAATAGTTGGAGAAATAAATCACACGAACCGACAAACAAGAACGTCAGGTGATCTGCTCCACATGATTCAAGACATATCGATGTAAGTATGCATTACTAACTTCCGCTCCTCGCTCATAGCCGACACGGTTCCGCCCAGTGGACTGGCCAGTTCCAAAAGCAGACGTTGTAAACACTACCTCTAGCAAATCAATGGGGGGAGCATATCCTCTGCTCCTGACTCCAACGAACTTCCCCTACGCCATCAGTACTGTTTCCTCAGTCAGGAACTAGCAGCGCCTGCCAAATAGGGTTCTAGTATAGTTGGATAGAACCTTCGTTAGCGATTGGACAAGCTTGTATCTGTAAGCTGTTCAAATGAATTTGCCTATCGGTTGTTGGAAATGAGCGCTCAACACTATTCAGCAGATAACCGCCATCTACCGGGTTTGGAAGGAAGCCGGTAAAAAGTGAATTTAGCTATCCCATTCTTGAATGATTGTGTTGAAAAATGAAGCCATTCACTGCCTGAAGTGATCATTTCCTATCAGAGAAATTTCCCGATCTCTATGAAGCATAACCGTGCTATCTCTCACTAAATGAACAAACTCAGGTTGTTACCGTTTTTTACATGCATTAAAATATCTTATATATCATAGATATTTTATTTGTATTGAACGGTAAGTATTCACGCTATCAATAAGGAAATGTGAACATGGATGCGAGTGGCCTGCGGTTTACGTTGAGTGTGGGAGACCTGCCGCCTAAAACCTTCGTGGTAGCGGGTTTTACGTTGCACGAGCAATTCTCAACACTCTTCACACTCGAACTTGAGGTTGCCAGTGCCAGCCCCAGTGTGGAATTTCGTTCAATTCTGGACAAAAACGCTACGCTGACCATTTGGCGTGAAACGGAAGTGCAGCGTATCGTGAATGGTATTGTCACTTCCGTTGAGCAAGGCGATACCGGACTTCATCAAACACGTTACCGGCTCAGTGTGCGCCCTGCGCTCTGGCGAGCAGGGTTAAGACAAAATTCCCGCATTTTCCAGCAACAGGGTTTTCAAGAAATTCTGGAAACCTTGATGAAAGAAAATAACATCATTGACTATGCTCATGCTTTTCGTTACAAGCATGCACCCAGAGAGTTTTGTGTTCAGTATAATGAAAGCGATCTGGATTTCCTTCATCGAATGGCGGCAGAAGAAGGCATCTATTATTTCCTCGAGCATGAGAATGACAGGCACACGCTGGTCTTTGCCGACGATAACATCATCGTGAATGACGGGCCGACGCTACCCTACTACCCAGATCAACAACAAACCTCACTCGATGAACCTTGCATTACCACCTTCAAGCGCCGGGAAAGTCTGCGCCCTTCAGAGGTATTGCTGAAAGATTACACCTTTAAAAACCCCTTGTGGGCCGCTGAATATCGCGATCGCGCTCGAGATGATGAACATCAGTCAGGGGAATATCTGCATTATGATTATCCTGGCCGCTATAAAGACACCGGTCCAAGCGGGGAAAAGTTTTCCCAATGGCGCATTCAGGCACTACGTAATGATGCCCATCAGGGCGAAGGGGCTAGTAATTGTCCTGCTCTACAACCCGGTGTGCGCTTTACCCTAGAAAACCATCCACTGGACACACTGAATACAAGCTGGCAAGTCACCCAGGCCATCCATAGCGGGCAACAACCCCAAGCTCTGGAAACTGTATCGGGAGGGCAAGGCACAACCATAACCACTCAGTTTGCGTTTATTCCCAATAATCAGACATGGCGCCCACTTTCGCGGCCAAAACCACGCATTGACGGAGCCCAGATTGCGATTGTCACGGGTCCACCCTCAGAAGAGATTTATTGTGATCCTTATGGTCGGGTCAAGGTGCGTTTTCTTTGGGATCGTTCAGGGAAAGACGATGATACCAGCTCCTGTTGGATACGGGTATCGCATCCATGGGCGGGGCCTCGTTGGGGGATGTCGGCCATTCCGCGCATTGGTCATGAAGTGATTGTTGAATTTTTAAACGGTGACCCTGATCAGCCGGTGATAATCGGCCGCACCTATCATGCCAACCATCTGCCTCCTGGTAATTTGCCAGGCAGCAAAACCCAGATGTCGATCCGTTCAAAAACCCATAAAGGTGAAGGATTTAACGAGCTGCGTTTTGAAGATGAAAAAGATAATGAAGAAGTCTTCGTTCACGCACAAAAAAATATGGCAATACGGGTGCTCAATTCGAAAGACGAGCGGGTGAACTACAACCGTAGCACCAGTATCGGGCATGATGAAGAACTGGTGGTTGCCAACGATCGAAAAGTGACGGTTGAAGGCAATCAGGATCAGAAAATCACCGGTAACAATCTGGTGATGACGGAAGGCGACCGAGGCATACAGGTCAAGGGCGATCTGGCGCAGAAAGTTAGCGGCGTGTTCAGTGTGGACAGCAACGGCGATCTGACGCTACAAAGCAATAGCAAACTGACGCTGAAAGTAGGCGGAAGTTTTGTTGTTATTCATGCCGGTGGCGTGGATATCAAGGCCCCCTCAATTAATCTGAATTCTGGTGGTAGCCCTGGTGATTTACTGACCCCAGCCAGCCCGGCAGTTTTAAAAGCAGCGGCGCTTGCAGGTTCAATGTTTGTCGCACATTGCCCACTAAAGGATAGCTAAGGTATGGAAGAACATAAACTGTACGCTATTATTGACGGTGCGTTAGAAGCCGATCTCCAGCTTATGCTCGAACGTTATAATCCCCCGCACTGTTGTCTGTATGCCGAGCCGGTACAACCGGAACTCCTTGAGCTTGCTCCCTGGTTGGTTATGGTCGATCAGCAGGTTGAAGCCTGGCTGGGGACTCGCGAAACGCCATGGGGAATTTATATCTATTCAAAGGCCAATATAAAATCGTTGCGTCAACATTTACGCAAATATTTACACGTATTGATCCCTGATCAGGAAAAACCAGTCTATTTCCGTTTTTATGATCCACGTAATATCTGGGGTTTTCTTCAAGTATTATCTGATTGGGATGTACATACTTTCTTGGGGCCTATTACTAAAGTCAGGACTTTATACGAAGCGGTTGAACGTGAAGATGATTTTTCGGCGATACGGGAGCCATTTCCCAATGATGCAAAGTCGGGAAGAAAAATGCTGAAAATAACCGAGGCGCAGTATGGGGAAATTAATGCGTTTGCGGAGAAGAGATATATTAACGTTCTGGCTTCAGATATTGAGGCGTACTGGCTGTCAGATCAAAAGGATATCGATGAAGATGAGGAAGATGACATTTTCAAAAGGATACATAATGGTACCTACTTCGATGTAAAAGATGAGAACCCTGATATTTTCATATCGAAAAATACGGCATGCAATGAAAAAATGGATGCTTATTCTTTTGCTACCAAGTGTTTTTATTTCTGCAAGGAAAACACTATTACAGATGATCATTCAATCAGGGCAATGGTTCACCTTCTTCTCAAAAAAAACATCTCTACTATCGATATGATGCCTGATGCATGGAAAAATAAACTTACAGAAAGTCAAGCGCCAGGATATTATCGGGTAGAGTCTTTAATGCTCAGGGAATTAGGTGAAATCCCTGATGTGGCGCATTTAATCAAAGGAAGATAATATGGCCCGTTCAGTCGATGCAGGAACAGCCTGCGCAACCTGTAATAACCCGGACCCATGTATTCATGAGGTTGCGCTGGATTTTGATAAACAGCATCAAGTCTGGCCAGTCAAGCAGATGCTCTCGATGGATCTTCTGGATAAAGGTAAGGGGGCATCCGGCAGTATTAATATAACAACAAAATGTAAAAAGGCAGCTTCTCATACTGCTACGCTTGAGAGCGTTAAATTTTCAGAAAAAATCCCACTCAACACGACTCAGGCAGTTACTTTGTTTTATAAGGAACAGAATCAGGCGCTGGTGGCAACCATGCCTTCAATCTGGTCATATTTATCTAATATTGCCAACCCCACTGATTTGTTCAATGACGGTAAACGCTATGATTTAGTCGTTAATGGCTGCGAAGTGAGACGTAATTACGCAACGCTCCGTGTTTTTCCTTCAGTGGAGTTTACCTACTCGGTTGCTTTTACGTATGCCTTTTCTCATAAGGAACGTACGATTAAAGAGCGCCGCGATGAACAGATAAAGGCTCGTCAAGCCATGGAGAATGTTAAACCGAAAAATGGTAACAAACTCCGCGCTGGCTGGGAAACGCATACTGATAAATTCAGTTTGACACAAACCACATCGTTAGAGTTTACCTATGGACTAAAAGTTCAAGGTATGGATTACTCAAAAAAGTATGCTGACAAATATAAGAAAAACACCACAACCAAAACGCTGGATGCTATCTCTCGTATTGACAAATTGTTGAGTAATAGCCAAAAATATCTTCTTCCTGCACCGGAATCAACCGGAGCACAAAACTATACTATCGCCGAACTGAAAGTAGAACCGATGAACGTGGGTGTTGCCTATGCCTATTCAAGATTGGATACAGTCGCTAGCAGTACACATTTTATTGGTTTCAATGCAGCCCCTTTTCTGGCCCTGACAGGCAAGCTAGATCTTATACAATTTGCAGCTGCTTACTGTAAAATTGATGCGCTAGCAAAAAAATGCCGTCAGGCACTGGCTCGTAAAAATGCCGGGGATAAAAACTATCTTGAAATTGAATGTTCCATATTGCTGAAATGCAGCCTCTCTTTTCGTTTTGGTGCAGCATTAAAACAAGAAATATGGACGTTTTCCGCCGGTAGAGATAATGATCTGAAATTTAGTCTGGAAGGTAAGGTAAATGCGGCCTTTAAAACCAAAGTAATGATTATGGAGGTTGCACTCAATGCCAGTGGAGCGATCAAAACCGCCGCAGGGTTTAAACTGGATCAGCATGATGATGGTATCGATTTGGTGGGCTACCATGATGGGATTGTGGCGGAGGTGGAGTTTAGTGCTGATGCTAGCTGGGGCGGTAAAGAGAAGGCAGAACCAGAGAGTAGCAGCAAATATGGCGCAAAAAAGAGATGGATTATAGCAGCTCCGTTGAAAGAGAGTGAGTCCGCCCTACGGGTGAACTTGATAGGCAAAGAGCGGCCGATAGTCAGACCTAAAGTCATACCAGGCGAACCCTGGGCCATGGGTTCCAACCCTAAAGGGAACGCTCTACCCAAACCGAATAATGAGCCTTGGGCAATGGGTTCCAATCCCAAATGGAATAAATAAACCGCAAAACCGTGTTTAGCGAAAAGAGAATTAAGATGAGATTACCTAAATTAGCGTTACTATTATCAGGAGTGATGATGACATTAACTGCCAATGCGGAAGAGCAACGGTTGTATATCCGCAGCCTGTTTGATATCGAATATGCCTTTTGCGCAATCAAAACCAATGGAGTATTGGGTTTGGACAATCGCAATTCGGCACGACAAGGCCGCGGCTTTGGTACCTCCAGCACCGCAGCCATGCTGTTTCTAGAAAATGGTGAGAATGAGATCAGCCTGGAGCTTGGTGCCTTGGGTTGGTTTGATAAAAAGGCGACATCAGTTTCAGAACGTGCCCAGTTTAACCCACAGGCGGGTTGCAAACTGGAGTTGACGGCAATGCGTGGCAGCAACAATGAAATACTGAGCGCTATTGAAGTAGGTATTGGTAAGGATGGCCTGCCGGAAGCCAAAGTGCCTGCGGATGAGCAGAAGTTTAAAACCATAAGTGGACCAGTGGTTAGGCAGAAAATACTGGCTGAACAAGTGGTACGGGGGCATAAGGACGACGAATACTTTAATCTGTATAAATATCCATCGAAAATGGAAGTTTATCGTTTTAGCCGTCTGGTCAAGGTCAGTGGGCTGCCGGAATGGCCTTGGATCAAAGCCACTCCCTATACCGATACCCCAGAACAGCGTAAAGGGCTAGAGCAGGCTTATCTTCAGATCTGGCGGGCCATGGATAATAAAGACCTCGCCACTCTCCGCAAGCAACTGAAATTATCATTGGCAGCTTGGGCTTGGTCAACAGGTGAAACGGAGGAAAGTATTTTCGTTGATCGCGATATGGTTTCTGACATTCATAACTCTCAGTTTAAAATGATCCCAATTAACTGGCAGGATTATGATGTACAGATAATGAACAAAGGTCGTATGGTTAGATTAATCAATAAATCAGATCCTTCATTCTCACCACTTGCATATTATACAAATGATGATGGTTCTATGAGTATAAATTTCATAGCTCCAATATTCTCATTAATAAACGGTGAGTTTGTGTTAGTGATTTAACCAGTAGGATGGGCATTGATAATTAATACCCATCCAGGTTTTTGTTGGAAATAGTCATGGGTAAAAGGCTAATACAAGGAGGTTAACATGAAATCATTGCGTATCGCTTTATTGTGCTTTGCCATGGGTATAGCGCAAAGCAGCATCGCTGAAGAGCCTCGGTTGTATATCCGCAGCCTGTTTAATTTCGAATATGCCTTTTGCGCTATCAAAACCAACGGAGTATTGGGTATAGACAATCGCAATTTGGCACGACAAGGACGCGGCTTCGGTACCTCCAGCACCGCAGCCATGTTAGCTATGGAGAATGGCGAAAATGAAATAAGCCTGGAGCTTGGAGCCTTGGGGTGGTTTGATAAAAAAGCTATGTCAGCATCAGAACGTGCCCAATTTGACCCACAGTCGGGTTGCAAACTGGAGTTGACGGCAATGCGTGGCAGTAACAATGAGGTATTGAGCGCTATTGAAGTAGGTATCGGTAAGGATGGCCTGCCGGAAGTCAAAGTGCCTGCGGACGAGCAGAAGTTTAAAACCATCGGCACACCAGTGGTTAGGCAGAAAATACTGGCTGAACAAGTGGTACGGGGGCATAAGGACGACGAATACTTTAATCAGTATAAATATCCATCGAAAATGGAAGTTTATCGTTTTAGCCATCTGGTCAAGGTCAATGGACTGCCTGAGTGGCCTTGGATCAAAGCCACTCCCTATACCGATACCCCAGAGCAGCGTAAAGGGCTAGAGCAAGCCTACCTTCAGGTCTGGAAGGCGATGGATAATAAAGATCTCTCCACTATCCGTCAGCAACAGAAAATAGCACTAGCGGCCTGGGCTTGGTCAACAGGGGAAACGGAAGAAAGTATCTTTGCTGATAGCGGAATAGGTGACGATACAAATAACCCCAAGTTTGAAATGATCCCAATTAACTGGCAGGACTATGATGTACAGATAATGAACAAAGGGCGCATGGTGAAACTTGTTAATAAATCAGACCCTTCAGTTTCGCCACTATCTTACTATTATGATTCTGATGGTGATATGACTATGAGCTCTACATCCCCAATATTCTCATTAATAAATGGTAAGTTTATGCAAGTGATTTAATCCGTACCGTGGGTGTTAGGTATTAATACCTACCCCTATTTTTACAAGTAAAGAGGAAACTAATACCATGGGCAATGCAGTTAAACTTGGTGATCAAGATACCGGCCACGGTAGCCATCCACCGACTCCAGTCGTAACAGGTTCTTCAACCGTTAAAGTTGATGGTTCTCCATTGGCTCGACAGGGTGATGCTTTAGCTTCTCATGGGCATAATCGAACTATCAGTAGCGGATCATCCAGCGTGTTTATTGACGGGCAACCTGCTGCTCGTACAGGTGATGCGGTTGATTGCGGCGGTGTACTGATTGGTGGGGGAAGCGTTAACATTGGGTAGTTGGACTATCCCGTTTGAAACGAGTTGTTGCCCCAAGTGCGGCCACAAGTCGTTTCAACGGGGGAACCGGACCAGCAAGCGAGACAAAACCATCAAAGCTATCGATGCTATAACTGTGTAGAAAAATTCATTTGCCGTACTCTCTAACGTAACCGTTCACCAGCCCCCCATTGACATAAAAAAGAGACGATCATCACTCGATCCCACATTACCTATTGAGTGATCTTTTTTCTTTGCCACACTCGGGGGATGAAAAAGGTAAAACACTTTCACGCTCCCGCTCCTGAGGTTAACAGCCTCTCCGAAGCCAATGCGCTGATACAGCAGTTGTGGGAAAAACTGCGTGAATATGAGGACCGGCTGGCGGCCAGTTCGCGTAACTCATCACGTTCACCGTCTTCTGACTCGCCTGCCGCTAAGGCGGAGCGAAAAAAGCTGCAACGCCTGACCGCAGAAATTCGCCTGGCGCTCAACCAGGTCACAGCGGACACAGGCGACCGATAACCGAACTTGCCGCTTCTGATGAGCGCATTATGTGTTTACCTGATGCCCAGTGTGCTTGTTGTGGAGGTGTGGTTGCACCTTATCCAGCGGCGAGTTACCGGCATCAGGTATTCGAATTACCTCAACCCAGACTGGAACTGACAGAGTATGCTCTTCATCATGGCCGGTGTGAGCGCTGCCATCAGGTCAGTAAAGGGCAAT
>NZ_JBLJAJ010000057.1:0-9109 GCF_047530005.1 Serratia sp. N21D137 | reverse complement strand
TGATTACATCGAAATGTTTTATAACAGTAAGCGTCGGCATGGTTCGAGTGATCATATGTCACCGACGGAATATGAAAATCAATATTATCAACGGCTCAGAAGTGTCTAGATTATCCGTGGCGATTCACTTAGCCCGGAACAATTTGAAAAACAGAACCTCGCTTAGCCATGTGTCCATTGTTCGTGGGTAAGATCATATTTACTGCTGGTGTTAAAATCAGAATCATAAAATAACTATCAACCTTAAAATTACAGTAAAGGCCCAATAGTCAACCAAACATAATCCAGTAGTGTTTTACTGGAGCTAGTCATTTTTCCAGCAACAACTCGCCAGTCTTGTATAGCAAAAATAATTAGGCCAATAATAAATACCTTTCCCATATATAAATGACTATATAACTGCTTAAGTAAAAACGCATCCCATCTTGATGATGATGTTTAAAATAGACAGTGAAGAAAAATAAAACTTCGCTGTCTATTATCAGTTACCTCTTTGCTTGCAATATGCTGGCTAAGATATTATTACCAAAATATGGCGCTTCTCGCAGAGAAGCATCACATACAGAAGTTGACCACCAACCTTATTTGACAGGCCAGTAAGTAATTCTCAATACCATCAATTGACCAGATTACAGTGTCACAGCACAAGCAGTCGATTGAGTATTTGATGGAGCAACAGTAAATAACCTTCCAGTAGCCAGATTCACTGTATAACTGTTATCATCATCAATATTTTCAGCAGCCCAAACCTGGGTAATACCAGCAGTATCAGTATAATTTTGCATTTTACCCCACTCCCCCCATAAACTTCCCAAGGCACGAACAGTTGCTGGTTCTCCAGTGCTAGCAACCGAAGTCAACTGCTGATAGGAAAGTAAAGTCCCCTGTTCCTGGGTACAAAAGCTGATTGCATCAGCTTTATTCATAGAAGATGAGTTAAAATAAACCCATTTATCGAGAGAAATGGTATGTTTAGCTATCACCATCCCTTGGGCATTCTTCCCCTCCAGCACGATGTTCTGCTTAGTCGGTTTGCCCAGAAACTCGACATCACCCTTATTGTTCACCCGCACACTACTATCATCACTGTGCCAAGTAGCTGGATTGGGTATGGTGGTCAATGCAAAGGCAGCTGAGGTAAAAGCCATCGAAGGGAAACCATCAAAGGTTATTTCATTACCATCAGCAGTTGATACCGTCAATGTCTGTAGCTTGATATCCTCAGGGGTGGCAGCAGTTACAGTTATACTCTTTTGCCCCAAGGTGACAGGCCCCCTCATTTTGGCGGTAACTGTTATCTCCCCTGGCTGGCTGGCAGTCACATTGGCCGTGTAAACACCGGCTGGATCACTCCCCCCCTCAGCATTTAAGATCTCAACAGAATCATCAGGATATAAAATTTCATAATATACCTGAGCATCAGTAACCGGATTGCCCATTTTATCTTTGGCAATCACTGTTAATGTTGCAGCATCCTGACCATCACCCTTAATTGTCTCTGTTGATAGGTTAAATTCTGACTTAGATTTGATTGGGCTACCAGTGGTGTATAATACTGTCAATGATTGTGCTGGCTGACCATCGATCTTGGCAGTCACCTCAGTATTACCCGGTCGTTTGCCAACAAGTAACACACTGGCAACCCCATTATTATCAGTTTGCGCCACCACAGACTGGCTACTGCTATCCTCATCTTCAGCATTAAGTGGTTGAAGATAAGCTTCATCAGTAGTGGTAGTAAACACCACATCTACCCCAGCAACTCTACTCCCAGCTGGGTTGTTGACTGTAGCTGTAATACGGTTCACATCACCTGCGCTGGTCGTTTGATTAGCTGCTTGCAGCTTGATATTCAACCCAGTATCAATAATTGGCTCTATCTCAATTTCAGTAGTTATAGTGTGATTATTGTCCAGTTTGACAGTGACATTAATACTGTTGCCGGCCAGGGTACCAAGTGAAGCTCTAGCAATACCATGTTCATCAGTAACAGCTGTCAAGGTTTGTGAGCTACTCAAAGCCTGAGATAGTGTAAACTCAAAGGTGACAGTCTCACCAACCAGTGGGTTGCCATTACTATCCAATACTGTCGCCTGAATAATACCATCACTTACCACAATGCTCTCTTCAGCAACTGCTGCCGTTTTGGCATCTGCAATAAATGTAATGGCTATTGTCTGCTTAATCTCATTAATCCGTGCAGAAACCACTGTGGTTCCCGACTTGCTGTTTTTGATAGTCACAGAGGCAATACCATTTTGATCAGTTATTACCATGGGTGCAGACAGATCTGCGGTATCATTATCAACAGTAAAGGTCACCTTCTGCTCAGGCAGCGGTTGCCCTTGGGCATCAGTTACCTTGACAACAACTTGGTTAAAATCAGTCAAATTGGCCACTGTATTATTCTGACTCGTGGACAACGTCAAGGTGGGAATATTTTCCGTCACCTCCGGTTCTACTGTGCTCTCAGATTCTACTGTCACCTGAGTGATCACCTGCTCAGAAGCATTACCATGACGATCATAGGCAATCGCCGTTATCGGATAGATATTATCAGTATTGGTCGCATATGCCGGTAACTTTATGGTTATACTAGTTAGACCTGAAGTAACTAGCTCCCCCCCTGCGGCGAGTAGGGTAGAGGCATTCCAGAGTAACTTGTCTAAACCATATTTGCTATTCACCTGAGCATTGAGCACTAATGATTGCCCTTCCTGACCTGTCAGATGACTCGGTAGTGTCAAGTCGATTAAAGTCTGTTGCTGATAATCCAACAAAATACTGTTGTTACGCTCCACTAGATCAAGACGGCTTCCTGCCAAAGTACGCTTGAAATTGACGGAGTCAGGGGAGATCTGTGATGACCAGGGTTCCCCAAAACGGTAACTTAAATCCATAGTGAGCTGACCACTGCTGTACCCACCAGCACCAATACGCTGACTGACCCCAAAGGTGACTAACGGAATTGGGGTATAATTGATACCTGTCGAGAAACTGTAAGGATTTTTTTGATTTTTATTACGATCAAGCAGTGCCACATTATTGCCATAATATTGCTCATAGACCATAGCCACCCCCAACTGAGGGTAAGCAGGCAGATAAGCATCGGTACGCAGATCAAAACCATTGGCTGCCCGTTCATTCTGATCATTGAAATCCCGCGACTGATGCCATCCTGTCAATCTAAAATAAGTGTTGGCAGAAAATTTGACATAGTCAGCCCAAAATTCGCTGCCTAGACCAATACGCCAATTACGCCCTGTAATATCATGATCCAAAAAGGTATTAATCCCAACCATTGAGCGATCACTAAAGATACGGCTACCCAAACCAGCATTAACAGTACTCCTACCATCCTGATGGCGAACACCCAACTGACTAAACAGTAAATTGTCTGAGGTATTAGCCCAAGGCAGTAGTAGATCTAACGCACTGCCATCCAGGGTAAAATCCCGGTCCAGGGTGAACTGAGTACGAACCGTCCCCCATTGAGACAGGGTTTGCTGAAGCTGTCGGTTAACTTCACTCACTACAGTAGAACGCCCTAAACTGGCTATCTGTTCAGCACTCTGCCCGGATGAAAGTACTTGTTGACTAACCAATGCAGCTTTAGCTAGCGACTCTTCAGCTATATCACCAGCATCTGCACTGGCAAAGATATGCTCTGCTTGATTAGCATCTGCCTGACTGGCTATTGCTACTGGTGTAAAGGCAATCGCCAAAGGTGAAGCAAGTTGCAGACCAATATTGGCCCAGGTTAATCCCTGTATCAATCTGGAGGTGCGACTAAGTCGTGTGAATCTGGTCATTATAATAATTTGTCCTGGAAAAATATTACATTCAAAAAGGCAGTATGTAAGTCTGATTAGGTTGATTGATAACCACACATTCACTACCTTTAGCCATTCGATTTGGCTGGTGATTATTTTTCACAAGTAAGCGATAAAAAGACAATAAAAAAATCGATAACAATAAAGCCACCCATTGTTTTTATTAATATTGTATTTATTTATTTATTTATTTTATTTTTTTCAAAGCTATTAATATCAAAATATCATTGGTCATCCTGATACAGAAGTAATCATGCCCACATGATATATTGGGGCTAAAGGGAAGCATTTATCCTGTTATTACTCAGAGATACTTTCATCATAAAATACAAAAAAACAAACTGTTATAACGCACACCCAACAGCAATCATTAATTTATTTTTATGAAAATAAATTAAGCATAAATGACCAATTATTTTACTAAATAGCTGCGCGGAATAGTAGATCACTTTGAGGGAACTCAGCCCAGATTGTGCGATCTGATCAATCGCCAAATCAAAACAAATCACCAACCGGACTGAGCGACGCCTGATGCAGAAAACTATCCATAAAACGCGTGACAAAAATCATGCCCGCAGGCTGACCGCCATGCTGATGCTGCATCGGGGTGACCGCGTCAGTGATGTTGCCAGAACGCTCTGCTGCGCCCGCTCATCGGTGGGACGCTGGATTAACTGGTTCACTCTGTCGGGTATTGAAGGACTGAAATCATTACCCGCCGGGCGTTCCCCCCGTTGTCCGTTCGAGCATATCTGCTCGCTGTTACGCGAGCTGGTAAAACACTCTCCCAGCGGTTTTGGCTACCAGCGTTCACGCTGGAGTACAGAACTTCTGGCAATAAAAATCAACGAGATAACTGGATGCCAGTTACATGCCGGAACCGTTCGCCGCTGGTTGCCCTCTGCGGGTCTGGTGTGGCGCAGGGCAGCACCAACCCTGCGTATCCGCGACCCGCATAAGGATGAAAAGATGGCGGCAATCCATAAAGCGCTGGGCGAATGCAGCGCAGAGAATCCCGTCTTTTATGAAGATGAAGTGGATATCCATCTTAATCCCAAAATCGGTGCGGACTGGCAGGTACGCGGACAACAAAAACGCGTGGTAACACCAGGGCAGAATGAAAAATACTACCTGGCTGGAGCGCTGCACTGCGGTACGGGCAAAGTCAGCTACGTGGGCGGTAACAGCAAAAACTCAGCCTTATTTATCAGTCTGTTAAAGCATCTTAAAGCGATGTACCGGCGGGCAAAAACGATAACGCTCATCGTGGATAACTACATTATCCATAAAAGTCGGGAAACGCAGCACTGGCTGAAGCAAAATCCGAAGTTCAGGATAATTTACCAGCCAGTTTACTCACCGTGGGTGAATCATGTTGAGCGGCTATGGCAGGCGCTTCACGACACGATAACCCGTAATCATCAGTGCCGTTCAATGTGGCAACTGTTGAAAAAGGTAAGACATTTTATGGAAACCGTCAGTCCATTCCCCGGAGGGAAACATGGTCTGGCAAAAGTGTAGCGGTATTAGGCGCAGCTATTTAGTATGCTTAATTTGATAGAGCAGCTTCCACCGGTCCCTTGTCTGATCCTCAAACACCTGTTTCATTTTTTGGCTCACCGGTCATTTTTCCTTAAATTGACTTTTCGCATGCGAAACTTTTTACGCTCGTCGATACGCTTTCAAGACCTTTGACGTCAGCTGGTAGTACGGTGTCGCCCAGCGGCCATTGGGTATTGTCGAGTATGTAGGCTTATCTGCCCTTTTGTCACAATACAGGATTTCAATCACACCGGATTCGGCGAGACGTCTGGCAACGGCGGCAACGTTCGTATCGGTGATATCGATTAATGAAGCTACCGTTTCTTTTTTCAGGATTGGTTCGCCGCGATCGAATGCATCAAGTAGGCAAGCCAGCATCGATGTAGCATAACCAATCCTGCCGGTATCTTTCAAAATACGATCAAGCTCTAAGAACGTCATTTAGGTATTCTCTTTTTACGCGTGCGATAGTGAGCGTCATTTTCCAGGGCAGCGTACAGCCAGCCGGCTGCTACATCGCGATCAAACGTGGGCGGCAACAAACTCAAGAGCAACTCACAGTCTTTTGATTTTATGGTTAACGTGAGGATTGAAGCGCATGCGGCCCACTCTGCATGTTCTTTAGGCATCCACCCGTTTTCCAGCAGCATTGACATGGCCGCCTGCATACCCCAACGGGGAGTATTGTTTTTAATCCCCCATTCATTGATGGCTGCCCCGGTAAGCGGCCTTCCCCGATCTTGGAGAAAGCCGTTTTTTATGGCGGTATTGACCAGAACGTCTGCAGCTTGTGCAGACGTCAGTTCTGTGGTCATCACCCATGTTTTTACAATTCGCGGTAAGAATTCTTCCGCCAATTGTGCGAAGGGTGTCTTAGTCGTAAGCATTTAGACCTCTTTAATCCCCAGGACCGTCACCTCTTTTGCCTCGATGCAGACTTCACCAACAGGGAGTTTGATCCAGACCAGACCAAATTCGTCCGGCGTTTTGTCCATGACCAGGTAACCTTCTTCGCCGTCGACCATGACCATGACGCGTCTGCTCGTTACTACTGGTGAGGTAGTAGTCGATGCTGCGAGACTGGCTGATTGATGGTTGCTCTCAATCCTATCGGTCTGTTGCTCATCGCTGCCTGCGCTATCAGAACTGGTTGCTGTCGGTACAGCTGGTTGCTCAGACGCTCCAAGCAAAATGCCGCTTTCAGGATCATTGGTCTCAACCTTCGCCGGTTGTTGGCCACCGTTATCATTCGCCACAGGCTGGACGGCAGCGGCCCCTGTAGGCGCAGCCACTTGCTCAGACACCCCAGGTGTTATCCCAACCTCATGGCCGTTACTTTCGGATGCCTGGGGCTGTTGACCATCGTTCTCACCCGATGATTGTTGTTCGCTGGTACCCTGGCCATGCTGTTCTGCAGGCTTTGGAGGAACAACCGGTTTCCCTTTCAGCAAGTTCAGTTCTTTAATGGCGTTCCCGCGTGTCAACTTTCCATCGCGTAACAACGCCACCATTTTTTCAGCCCTGTCCGGGTCGATATCGCTGATTTGGCTAAGGGTATAAACCATATCGAGATCTTTGGTGACCTTATCTTTCAATAAGGATTTCACCACTTCCGGCGCATCCAGCAATCGCATGTGCTTGCTGACAAATGTCTGCGGCTTGCCAAGCACCTTTGCGATTTCTGCCTGAGTCATGTTCCAGGTAGTTTTCAGCTCATGCATGTTGTCCGCAGTGGCTAAAGGTTTAAGACCGGACTGGTGAATATTTTCAGTCAGCTGAGTAATGATCCGATGTCGGTCATCCTTCGGTGGGGGACCGACGTAAATATCGATATACTTCTCGCCACGTTTCTTTTCTGATCTCCATCGAGTTTCCCCGAATAATATCCGATAACCTCGTTTGTCACGGGGATAGCAACGTGGAGGTGAAAGGACCCCGACTTCATTGAAACTATTGGCCATGCCTTCTATCGTAGCCGCGTCAAAGTCTTCCTCCGGACGGACCTGTTTAACCGCATAGACTTCATCGATCAGGACGCGAATAATTTGGCCATTCGGTTCTAACTCAGCACGCGCCACATCGCTCAACACTCGGTGGTCCAGCTGTTCCGTTGGCAACGCCACCTCACGTTCCTGCAGGCCTGGTGCTGGCACCACCTCCCGCGCGGAGGTGGCCTGCTGCCGTTGATCCTTTTGCTTCTGAAACTGATTTTTAAATCCCTTGGCCATGGTTAGCCTCCAGTCCGTGCAATGATGGTATCAACCAGGCGATCGTAACTGGTCACGAGTGGACTCTTAGGGTCATGCTCTTTTATCGTGGTGTTGAGCTCAATCGCTTCGCGTACTTTGGTTGAGACAAACGGCATCACTTCCAATAAATGCTCTTTGCTAAACCCCTGTTCTTCAAGGATCTCAATCAGCATTTCAAGGTTGGCAGTATCAACCTGGGCATATCGACCTTCAAGCATCGGCTTTTTATAGTTAGCCACTGTTGCCTGAGTGACAAACACCCCAAGAAGCTTCAAGCCTGGGTTGTAGCGATCTTTGATTTTCTTGAACGAATTAATGTGTTTTTCAACGCCAAGCCGAGAACTTTTCTCCAGCACAGTGGGGATCAGCAGGAAATCAGCGACAATATGATTGGCCAACAACAAGTTTGACCATACCGGTGATGAATCGATGATGATGTAATCGTATGCTTCCTTCAGCGCCTCAAATCGCTCTTTGAAGTCAAATGCACAGTCAGCATGGCGGTTATTCACGTCATTGAGATCATCAGTCGCCCCCATAAATCCCCGCCCGTCTGGCAATGTGAGAGGGTTGAATGGCGTATCCGGACCAGCGTACATACGTGAAACGTGTGCTTCCCCTGGCGTGAATGTACGGCCTTGCGGATTTTCATCAATCTCAGGCGGCAAACCGTCAGGGAACTGGCGTGACGTTAACGCACTCATCCAGTCACCATCTATCGCGCATGTACGCTTATTGCGGGCCTGCAGCTCAGAAGAAATTTCGGTGGTGGAAAATGTCTTACCGATCCCACCTTTTTGCGAACAAATTACAATTACTTTTGCAGCCATCTTTGCGTCCTCTTCAAAAATATTTCGCATGCGAAAACAGATAAAATCGTTACTGGTGCGGAGCCTGATTGCTATTCAGCTCTCTTCGTTTATTGCCAGGTGCGATGAGTTCGGCATGGATGGCCACGAAAGAATAGCCATATATGTTTGAACCGTCTTTCTCGTACTTTTTGTTCTTGATGGTAAAATCAATCGATATTGTGTCACCCACTAAGCACCGGTCCGCGATGCGTTCGGCAACGCTATCATAGGCAATGAGTTCCAGTTTCGTCTGCTGATCACCACGATTGCGCAGCTCGGCGACAGTGAATAAACAGTATTGGGATTCATCACGTTGGATCAGTTGCGGTTGTACCAGTAAACGGCCAAAAATGGCATTGTGTTGCATGTTGCATCTCCTATGAGCCGGGCGTTTCGCCGAAGTATCAGGTGGCCTTCCACCTAACGTTCATCAATCTATCAGGATGACATTTAAATATCAATAAAGATATTTTAAAAACCTCATCTTTCTCACATGCTTAACGGTTCATGGTTAGGAAGCTCAATTGCATTTTTTTGAGCGCACTAACCATGAGTCGTAGCGTGACACATTCCCAGAGAGGGCGGGACCGCGAAGGGTTATACGTAAAAATGCCGGTTTTGCTGTGTTTTTAAT
>NZ_JBLJAJ010000056.1:0-9404 GCF_047530005.1 Serratia sp. N21D137 | reverse complement strand
GGCCCGAAAGGCAGGCGTGTGTTGTTTGCGGGGCTTGTTTTTCGTTGTTAATGGTTTAGTCATGAGTCACCTCTGAGTTACGAGTTTACTCACTTAATACCGTGTCCACTATTACTGGGTAAGATCAATGTTGAACACCTCTGGCTTGCTCTGCACGAAACCGTGATACGTAATCATAAATGTCGTTCGATGTGGCAACTGCTGCGGAAGGTAAAGCAGTTTATAACGGTGGCATCCTCCTTCCCGGGGCCAACATGGAACCGCAAAAGTGTAGCACTATTAAGCACACCTATTGAGAATCCAGAATCGCGCAGAGGGGAAGTTCCATTGTGCGACCCGATAACTCCGGCAGAATCATCGGCACTTTCATTGAACTAGAGTATTACGCTTGATGCCGTTTCAGCACAT
The DNA here is from genome assembly GCF_047530005.1 of Serratia sp. N21D137. Lineage (NCBI taxonomy): Bacteria > Pseudomonadati > Pseudomonadota > Gammaproteobacteria > Enterobacterales > Yersiniaceae > Serratia > Serratia sp. N21D137. Next base: position 8,996 of record NZ_JBLJAJ010000056.1, on the reverse strand, counting down.
TAAACACCCAATGAAAATGTGAATAATATCACAAAAATCACAATTATTATGGCGATAGATATTAACAATTTAAAATTTACAAAAAATAAAGTTGTGATAATCAATTTTAGGAATTATATCGACTAATCAGGTTTATTATTGATTTAGATCATTTTATGCATCTATCAATCATAATCATCATCATGCATTTATTAATGAACATTATTATTTAAAATAATTTATTTTTTCAAAACAGTTGATTATTGATAATGTATTTCATTAGACTGTGTCGAGTATTTTTTAACAGATACTTAGGCGTTGATAAAAAAAATCCTGATGGATATCAAGCTAGAACATTTTATTTATGATGCTAATCCGGCCTGTGTTAACCTGATCGGGACCACCAAACAACCTTAAATAATTATACTGAATTAAAATGTTACTTGTAAATTGAACTGTTATGGACTTCTTTGTTATATTGGCACGAGTAAATCTGGTGATGTATCCTATTAGTAGAACATGTGTTTTTCGATAAAAGCGCCTATGGCTTTTCGTGAGGCTCAACAGAACGAGAGAAGCAGATGGTTCTGCGAGCCAGACGCTTGATTCGGGTTCTCAGTCTCAGATTGTTGCGCTCAATACGCTGAGTAAAGATCTTGCCGGTCAGATGTGTCTCTTGCGGTACCTCTGTGACATAGCTGTCCCATTCATTTGTGGTTAGCATACCGATGTTAGAGGGGAGAGCTTCAGCAGGAAAATGATTTACTAAAAATAGGCGGTGGATTATGGCCATCAGAACAGTGAACAAAATACGTACTCCTTTTGCATTGCCGCTGTTTCGAAGATGCAGGTATCGGTATGTATGGACTCAAGCAAGCAGTCGACGTAGCAATTATCAACTGTCCGGTTAGATTACCGGATGATGTATCAAAACACACTGTTGAATGAAAGCAAAGCCAGACGACTGACGGCAGTGAAGACCCCAGCAGATATGTTCGAACACTAAACAAAAAGCACCCGCATCGGGCACAGGGATATCATTTGCCGCGGAAGTAATCTAATTTTAATGTATGGTTGGAGCGGAAAAATGACCAAAAATAAAGCAATTGATATAAGTGTGATGTCAACGCTTACGCAGATAAACCTAAAGGCAATTATTGTTTTTGTTTTCGTTGTTGAGACAAAATCGCTACTTGGGGCATCGCTAGTTCTTGGGTATTCTCTGCCCAATATTAGTATTCATCTGAAGCATCTTCGGGATGTTATAAAAACACCTCTTTTTACTCGCGAGGGAAGGTGTCTGCTACCTACTGAATACGCCATAGTCTTATGTGAAAAATTCAAGCATTGTTTAACCGGGTTGTATGAGGTAATAAAAGATGAGACGCCATGAGTGAAGAATAAGGTTTCTAATGGAATGGACGCCCCAACTTAAACGGTATCAATATGCCAAAATGGAAGTGTATCAAAAACGACCATTTAATAACTGGGAGCGTCCATCATGAAGATTACAGGTTCTGTTGTAATAAGGGCAAGCGGTCGATAGAAGTTGTATAGCCTATCTTTTAGGCAAGACAAAAATAGGACGCGAAGAAATTGTCTTATCGGCGCTGGCGTCCCATACTAACTACCGCAAAAATAATCGGCATCACTGCTGTCAGAGAAGGATTTTTCGGTATGTTTTCCCGCTTGTGTCTGAGGGCAGGGCTGTTGTTAGTCGCTCTCGGCAGTGCTGTAAGCGTTTCGGCCGCTACCAAACCCGTAAAAGAAGCCCCAGTGGGCCAGTTCGCCGCCAACCAGATCCGCCATATCGCTACCTACTTCCCCGGCCGCATGGCCGGCAGCCCGGCAGAATTACTGGCCGCAGACTACCTGAAACAGCAGTTTACCGAGATGGGCTACCCGGCTGATACCCGTACCTTTGACGCCCGTTATCTCTACACCAATAAAGACACCAGTGAAAACTGGCGCAAGATCAGCGTCACCTCGGTGATTGCGACCAAAAAGGGTGAGCGGCCCCAGCAGGTCATCATCATGGCGCACTTCGATACCTATACCCCGCTGAGCGACGATGAGGTGGACAATAACCTCGGTGGCCTGACGCTGCAGGGGGTCGATGACAATGCCTCCGGCGTGGGCGTGATGCTGGAGTTGGCCAACAGGCTGAAAAACATCCCCACCACCTATACCCTGCGCTTTGTGGCCATGAGTGGCGAAGAGCTGAAGTCAGTAGGCGCTAAAAACTACCTTGGCCGTATGACGCTGGAGGAACGCAAAAACACGCTACTGGTGATTAATCTCGATAGCCTGATCACCGGCGATCGCCTCTATTTCCACTCCGGGCGTAACACCGAGCCGGAAGTGGTGGCCAGATCCCGCGATCGTGCGCTGAGCATCGCCCACCGTTATGGTATTGAGGCAGCCATCAACCCAGGCAGCAAAGGTTTTCCAACCGGCACCGGTTGCTGTTCCGATCAGATCGTCTTCGATAACGCCAAAATTCCGGTGATGGCGGTAGAAGCCACAAACTGGTCGCTGGGGGATAAGGACGGCTATCAACAACGCGCCACCAGCCCAAGTTTCCCACAGGGGATTACCTGGCATCGTCCGCAATACGACAATCTGCAATATCTGGAAACCCACCTGCCAGGGCGAATCGACAAGCGCAGCCGCGACAGCGTGCGGATCCTGTTACCGTTGGTAAAAGAATGGGTGCAGGCGCATCCTGTCCCTGAGCCGAAAAAGAAAAAGAAGAAATAATTGGACGTAAAATCGAGTACAAATTTTGTACTCGACATCTCGGTTAAGTATACTGAGAGAAACCCGTATTCGAGAAAAAACTAATGAGTACGCACAAAACCTTATCGCAACAAGCGACACGAGAGAGTCTCGGTTCACCTGATAGTTTCAAAGGAGGTGTTTGGGTGACTAAAAATGGAACCGCAGAATTATTCGTCCAAACGGCCTTGGAACGACAAGAGGAATTGGCTGCCTGGGAACAGGAGCAGCAAACCCATGCACTGCTAAAACTGGTGCTGAAATCCAAGCAAGAAGTCGCCGAAGGGAAAGTCCTGACTCCTGATGAAGCATTAAAAAGGCTAAGGGCTGCAAGAGGTTAAGGAGTAACCAACCATGTATGAAGTGCGTCTGACCGAAACCGCATTTCAGTGCCTTGCCGATATAGAGTCGTTCAAAACAGCCACTATTGGTTCAGTGGATGCAGGGCACTTTGTAGACCAATTGCTCTTGGAAGCTACTGCCACGTTGCGAGAAGATCCCAAGCGCTATCGTTTTAACGCCACTTTGGCTGATTATGGCTTAGGACTACGAGAACGTCTGGATAAACACGAATACCGGACGCTGTATGAAATCACCGGTCATACCGTCGACATCTTGCTGTTTTTGCATACCCGCCAAGATTTGACCCGCGCACTCAGACGTCACATGTTATTGAGCTAGAACTTAATTAGTCGGGCCCTCGCAGAACCCGGTTCGTTAACTATGCGCTCATCAACCTTCGTGCAGACCACACTCGCGCTTCAGGCCGAAGAAGCGGGTTTCCTCCTCGCTCATGCCCTCCTCCCATTTACGGGTGGTGTGGGTATCGCCCACCGACAGGTAACCCTGATCCCACAGCGGGTGGTAGCTCAGCCCATGTTCGGTGAGATATTGGTAAATCTGGCGGTTATCCCAGTCGATGATCGGCAGGATCTTGAATACCCCACGCTGCACCGCCAGCACCGGCAGATTGGCACGGCTGCCCGATTGCTCACGGCGCAGGCCGGCAAACCAGGTTTGCGCACCTAGCGTTTCCAGCGCGCGGTTCATCGGCTCAACTTTGTTGATTTGGTTGTACCGCTCAATACCCTCAACGCCCTGCTCCCACAGCTTGCCGTAGCGCGCCTCTTGCCAGGCCGGTGAATGCTCGGCGCGGAATACCTGCAGGTTCAGGTTCAGTTTATCGGCCAGTTGGTCGATAAACTGGTAGGTTTCCGGGAACAGGTAGCCGGTATCGGTCAGGATCACCGGGATATCCGGCTTGATGCGCGTGACCAGATGCAGGCACACCGCCGCCTGAATACCAAAGCTGGAGGAAAGCACAAACTCCCCCGGCAGATGCTCCAGCGCCCAGGCAACCCTCTCCTGTGCCGAAAGCTGTTCCAACTGGCCGTTGACGACCGCCAGTGCCAGCGCCTGCCCGGACTTCGGTAACGCGTTCAGCGCCGCCAGATCCAATTCAGCCATGATGCGATTTCCTGAAAATGTTGATGTGGCCCCTCACCCTAACCCTCTCCCACAGGGAGAGGGGACCGAAATGTGCCCTCGTCGGCATATCACTCTATACAGCGACCAAAAGGACCGGGGTAAGGAAGACTGGCTGCAGCGTAATAAATGCAGCCGTGCAAGTTATTCCCAGAAATCCTGAGCGGGATCCACCACCGGCCGGATAATCCCGGTTCGCACGGTGAAATCGCCAAAGCCTTCGCCAGCGGTGCGCTCTGTTGCCCAACGTCCTACCAGTTGGTCGATGGTTTGCAGGATTTCGTCTTCGTTAATATTTTCCCGATACATGCGGGGAATGCGCGTCCCTTCACGGTTACCACCCAGATGCAGGTTGTAACGGCCGATCGCTTTACCAACCAGCCCAATCTCTGCCAGCAATGCTCGGCCACAGCCGTTCGGGCAGCCGGTGATACGCAGCACTACGTGCTCATCCCCCACGCCATGCCGATGCATGATGCCTTCCACCTTGGTCACAAACTCCGGTAAGAAGCGCTCGGCCTCCGCCATCGCCAGTGGGCAGGTTGGGTAGGACACGCAGGCCATCGAATTCTTGCGCTGCTCGCTGATGCCATCGTCGATCAGGCCATGCTCGCGTGCCAGGGCTTCGATCTTCGCCTTTTCGCTTTCCGGTACGCCAGCCACGATCAGGTTTTGGTTGGCTGTCAGACGGAAATCACCCTGATGGATCTTGGCGATCTCGGCCACGCCGGTTTTCAGCGGACGGCCTGGATAATCCAGCAGGCGACCGTTTTCAATAAACAGCGTCAGATGCCAGTGATTATCAACCCCTTTAACCCAGCCGATGCGATCGCCACGGCCGGTAAACTCGTACGGACGCACCGGCGCAAAGGTGATGCCAGCCCGCTTTTCTACCTCGGCGCGGAAGGTATCAACCCCCACCCGCTCCAGCGTATATTTGGTTTTGGCGTTCTTACGGTCAGTGCGGTTACCCCAGTCGCGCTGGGTGGTCACTACCGCTTCAGCAACGGCCAGCGTGTGTTCCAGCGGAATATAGCCAAACTCACTCGCCGTACGCGCATAGGTTTTCTTGTTGCCATGCTCGATAGACAGGCCGCCCCCCACCAGCAAGTTAAAGCCCACCAACTTGCCGTGTTCGGCAATCGCCACAAAGTTCATGTCGTTGGCGTGCAGATCTACATCGTTCTGCGGCGGGATCACCACCGTGGTTTTAAACTTGCGCGGCAGGTAAGTGGCCCCCAGGATCGGCTCTTCGTCCGTGGTCGCGACTTTTTCTTTATCCAGCCACACTTCGGCATAGGCACGAGTACGCGGCAGCAGGTGCTCGGAGATTTTCTTCGCCCATTCGTACGCTTCCTGATGCAGCTCCGACTCCACCGGATTCGAGGTGCAAAGTACGTTACGGTTTACGTCGTTGGCCGTCGCCAGCGCATCCAGCCCCAGGCGGTTCAGCAACTGGTGCACCGGTTTCACGTTACCTTTGACGATGCCATGGAACTGGAACGTCTGCCGGTTAGTGATACGGATGCTGCCGTACAGCGTGCTTTCCGCGGCAAATTTGTCGATCCCCAGCCACTGTTGCGGGGAAATAATCCCGCCCGGCAGGCGGCAGCGCAGCATCATGGCGTGGCGAGGCTCGAGTTTTTGTTCGGCACGTTCGGCGCGAATATCGCGATCGTCCTGCTGGTACATGCCGTGGAAACGGATCAGCAAGAAGTTATCGCCGGTAAAGCCGCCGGTCAGACCGTCTTGTAAATCTTCGGCAATGGTTCCGCGCAGGAAGTTACTCTCTTTCTTCAGACGCTCAGCATCGGTCAGTTTGCCTTCAACCACCAGAGGCCCAGGATGTTTATCACTCATTAGTAAACGTCTCGCTGATAACGGCGCTCAAGGCGCAGCTCGCTTAAGAATTCGTCTGCCAGCTCGGTATCCATACCACCGTGCTCGGCCACCAGTGCTAACAATGTGTTTTCAACGTCTTTCGCCATGCGGTTGGCATCGCCACAGACATAGATGTGCGCGCCCTGCTGTATCCAGTTCCAGACTTCCGCGCCCTGCTCACGCAGCTTGTCCTGCACGTAAACCTTATGCTGTTGATCCCGTGACCAGGCCAGATCGATGCGGGTTAGCAGACCCTCTTTTACATAGCGCTGCCATTCAACCTGGTACAGGAAGTCTTCGGTAAAGTGCGGATTGCCGAAGAACAGCCAGTTCTTACCCTCGGCACCCTCCGCTTCACGTTGCTGCATAAAGGCGCGGAACGGGGCAATACCGGTACCTGGACCGATCATGATCACCGGCGTTTCCGGGTTGGCGGGCAAACGGAAGTTGTCGTTATGTTCGATAAACACCCGCAGTTCGCCTTCCTCTTCCAGACGATCGGCCAGGAAGCTGGAAGCCCCACCGGCACGGCTGCGGCCATCAATGTCGTAGCGCACCACGCCAACGGTGATGTGCACTTCGTTTTCATTCTCTGCCTGAGAGGAGGCGATGGAGTACAGGCGCGGCGTCAGCGGGCGCAGCAGGCTGAGTAACTGCTCTGCGTTCAGGTCGGCCGGAGCCTGGCGTACCATGTCCACAATCGGGGTGTTATGGGCGTAGTGTTGCAGTTTAGGCTTGTCAGCCAGCAGGCCAATCAGCTTTTCGTCTCGCGACAGCCCGGCATATTTTTCCACGATCGGCGTAGTGTTCTGCGTCAGTTCAAAGTGGCTACGCAAAGCTTCACGCAGCGACAGGGTTTGCCCCTCAACCTCGACCGGTTCGTCGCCTTTCAGCCACAGCAGTTGAACCAGCTCCTCCACCAGCGCCGGATCGTTGTCAAACCATACGCCCAAGGCATCGCCCGGCTGATAGCGCAGGCCGGAATCGCCTAAATCGATCTCTATATGGCGCACATCTTTATCGGAAGCGCGGCCAGTGATCTTTTGCTTGGCCGCCAGTTGCGCGATCAGTGGTTGTTCTTTGCTGTAGGGGCTGCTGTCCAACTGATCGACCGCACCGCTGGCCAATGCTGCCGGAGCACTGTTTTCCGCTGGTGCTCGGGCCTTCAGGACTTCCACCACCTGCTTGCGCCAGGCGATAGCCAGTTCCTGATAATCCACATCCGCATCGATGCGCTCCACCAGCCGCTCGGCCCCCAGCTCGGCCAGCTTGCTATCAAAGTCTTTGCCGGACTGGCAGAAATTCTCATAAGAGCTATCCCCCAGGCCAAACACCGCAAAGGCGGTTTCATTGAGTTTGGGGGCTTTTTTCGAATGCAGGAATTTGTGCAGCGCCACCGCTTCTTCCGCTGGCTCCCCTTCCCCTTGGGTGGAGGCGACCACCACCAGCAGACGCTCCTGGGCGATTTGCTTGAACTTGTAGTCACCGGCATTCACCAGGGTGACGCTCAGCTTCGCCGCCAGCAGATCGTCGCGTAGCTGTTCGGCCAGACGGCGTGCGTTACCGGTCTGGGAAGCAGAAATCAGGGTGATGCTGGCCGCAGGGGCCGCAGCAACCGGTGCTGAAGCCACGCTTCCCGGCTGCTGATTAACCCTGCCCCAGAAATAACCAGAGAGCCACGCCAGCTGCGTTGGGGAGTACCCGCCAATGACGGCCTGCAAACTCGAAAGCTGTTCGGGGGTCAGCGGGAGCAAAGATGTTGGAGGAACCTGAGTCGTCATCGCGGTACGGATATCCTATGCTTAGCCAGTGTCAGTCGCTGTAATTGTTGTTGTGTAATGTCCTGAAAAGACCAGGAGAGTTTGTAAGGTTACCGAGCGTCATTGCAACGATTAAATAAGGGATAGCAATAATTAATAACCAAAACGACTAAGCAGTTTTCCTGGTAAGGGATAGTGGCTAAATCGTTAGATAGTTATTTTTAATTTATTGATATTTAAATAGTTAATTTCTCAAAGTTTGAATGACTCGCATTTGAGGTGGATAACGTCCCCCTATCGGCTCAATCCCGCCCAAATAAAAAATGCCAGCAGCGCTACATGCTGCGCCCCTGGATCTCCCCTGAAGCAGCCCAAAAGATAGTAACCAGGGCCGCTTTCCGTTAGTATTCGGCGGTTTTTGAGTCAATGAGGCCGTAATAATGGCAACCACGCTATTTAAAGATTTTCAGTTTGAAGCCGCACACCATCTGCCAAACGTGCCGGAGGGCCATAAATGTGGCCGCCTGCACGGGCATTCGTTTATGGTGCGTATTGAAGTGACCGGGGAAGTAGACGCCCATACCGGTTGGGTGATGGATTTTGCCGAGCTGAAGGCCGCTTTCAAGCCGATTTGGCAGCGCCTGGATCACTATAATCTGAACGATATTCCTGGCTTGGAGAACCCGACCAGCGAAGTGCTCGCCGCCTGGATCTGGCAGCAGTTGAAACCGCAGCTGCCTGAATTGTCGGCAGTGATGGTCAAAGAGACCTGTACCGCAGGCTGCGTATATAAAGGTTAACAGGGCAAGACTCAGGGTGAGGCGATTGGCTGCAATGCGATCTCCCTCACCCTCTCCCCAAGGAGAGGGAACCGATCGAGTTCGTTGATTGCTTAGCGTTTTACTTTCCTTTCTTGTTCTTACTCCCCTTTTCAGAAGCAGCACGATCCCACCAAAGGCTCCGGGCAGCTCCCTCTCCCTGTGGGCTGAGGAATCCCCACAAAAAAATGAAAGGCACGATGAAGTGTGATCTACTGGTTGCGCTAACAAAACAGAAGAGACCTCATCGTGCCTTTACAAACAGTTTGCCAGAAATTTTTCTCCGCGTCTTTAC
>NZ_JBLJAJ010000055.1:0-10614 GCF_047530005.1 Serratia sp. N21D137 | reverse complement strand
GAAATACAAGGAGAAAGCTACAGGAAAAAGACCTCAAACGCAGTGGCAAAAAAGCCATCTAAATGATGGTGTGGGAGCGGCCATTGTAGTTGACGCCGGATCGGCAAAAGTAATTGACGTCTAATATCTTTTGTCTTTCCGTAACCTGCGTATTTACCATGTCATAAATCATTGACGCTGTTTCAACCTCACGGGCAATGCTTTGACGGCGTGTGCATAGGAAATTGGCGACTTTGAAAATAAACCTCTCTCTGCTTAAGGCCGCTTCTGATGTTGTGCTAATAGAAATCAGCGGCAGGTAATGGCCGCCAGTTTCATGGTCGTGAATGCTCTCAAGCTCACCTGTTAAAGTCGGTTCTGGCCCTGTCCACCACGCCACTGGCTCGGCTGTCTTTGCTGCTAGAGCTATGCGGGCCAGTCTGCGCGTTACGTCGTTTTCAATTTCACTCGAGGCTAAGTATTCCAGTTCACCGACGGTAAAACTGTCTAGTTCTTTCATGGCTTCACCTTGCGTTTCTTCTGGGCCTTCTTGACCAGGCGGCGGTAGTTGCGGGATGACCAGTTGCGCATTCCCTCGTCAATATTTACTACTAAGTCCTTGCTATATTTTTCGTTCATGGTTTCGGTGCCTCTTCGAATACGAAATGCACACCTGCTAACGGCAGGTACTTCAAATACTCATCAGTGCCGTATTTGCTGACGATATATTGACCATGCTCTCCATTGTGAACATCAAACACAGAGCCAATTGGCATTGATGTTGCGGTTGATTTGATTATTTTAATTCTCATGGCTTCTCTGGCTCCTGTCTGAATAGCTCGATAAGAGCTGTCATGTTCTGTTCTGAGTGATAGCGGCCTTTGCAGTTGACGAACTTGCGGGCTGCTTCGATAACTTGTTCTTCCCACTCTCGGCGCGTTGGCAAGCCATCGGCACGAAGTTTGAAATACTCGTCACTCATACCCCTTCCCCTTTGATTCTGATGCCGATAGCCCGGATGGCGGAGTTATACCCAATGGAATACCCTTCAGATATCGACTCATCAATACCAAAGCCAGATCCGCCTATCTGATAGATAACGCTTGACGGTGTATCGGAAGGTTCTATGCTGATTGGAAGGTCAATGCTCTCCCTGCTGGCAGTCCAGATGCGGAATCCCCAGCCTTCAGCGCAACTTAGCCGCAGTTCGGCTTGCTCAGGTTCGTTCCACCATTTTTTAAATGCTTCCCGGCTCTCTGTTTGCTTATCCATGGTCACTCCTTAATCGTGAAGGTCATTGCATCAAGCTTGGCGATCTGCTTTTTCAAGCTTGCGATTTTCTTCTTGCGCATGTCCTCGGCTTTAGCCAGAGCTTCAGCTTCCGTTAGCCTGAAATCTGTATGCCAAGCCCATAGCAAGCCACGATGTACTGGGTCCCTGTACTGGACCGAGCCTGACTCACTGATTTCACCCTCTCGCTTGAGAACGCCGGCGGTCAGCGCGTATTTCGTGATGTAAACCGTTGTTTCTTGCTTATCCATGGTTATCTCCTTGCTGCTTAGTGAGCCGCTGGCTCATCGTCAATCGTCGTTAGCTGGTCCATAAGTGCATTCAGAACGCCGATAGCTGCTGATTTGTGGCACCCATCATCAACAAGCTGGCTGACGTGCTCGCGAGCAGTTATCAGGTAGGAGATCATCTCTTCCAGATTGAAGGACACCATCACGTCGTCGCTGATTTCTTCAATTTCCATCATGCTGCCCTCGACCGGTAGCTACTCCACGTAAACGCCAATGTGCAACCGCCGCCATCGTTCATGCGGTCGATAACACGCTCTCCGATGAATGCACCTAACTCTTCCCTGGTCTGGTTGCTGATCAGGATTGTCGGCCGCATTTTCTCGTAACGAGTGTTGATGATTTCAAACAGGATGAGCTTTTCAGACTCAGAGCCAAACTGGACACCAACCTCATCGATGATGAGCAGGTCAGGGTCGGTATAGGCCTTGATGACTTCCGACTCGGTCATATCGGCGTTCTTGTTCCACGTTGATTTGAACGCCCTAGCCACACGCAGAGCCGTGGTGAACAGCGCTGAATCCTGGTGTGTCTGGATGACGTGTTTTGCTATCGCCAGCGCGAGGTGGTTCTTCCCGGTTCCCGGCATACCGCACATGACCAGTCCGCCGCCCTGTTTCAGCCTGTCAGGCCACTTGGCCGCATAGGCTTGGCAGAGTCTTAGGCATCTGGCTGCGTCATCATTGACCGGCTCATAGTTCTGCAAGGTGCAGCTTTTGAAGCGCTCAGGCAGTTGCAGGTTTTCCATCAAGCTGGAGATCCGCCGTTGCTTCGCTCGCTCGTCAGTGTCTGACTGCTCCCGCTTCAGCTTGGCAATTTCTTCCGTCAGGCAGTGGGGGCAGGAAGATCCGCGTGCTGGCAGCTTAACTGGCCCGGTAGTTACTCTTGTTCGCTGGTCAAACTCGCCATGCTTGTCACACAGCGCTTTCGAGATAACCACTTCGGTGTGTTCGATATGTGCCGGTGGTTGTGATAGCGATGCGATGGTCTTTTCGAGTTCGGTGATTTTTTCTGTCAGGTTCATGGCTTACTCCGCCCATGCAGGGGCATCAGTCTGACCGTAGTTTTTCGAAGCAAAGTTTTCGTTAACGGCTCGCTTCACCGGCTGCTTGTAAGCGTTCTTGTTCTGGTAGTTCAGCTTGGCACTGGCAGTGTTAAACCAGCTCTTTGGCTTCTCGTGGGTGAATTCCAGATCCAGGCGCGTTAGCTCTGCAACGAGGTCGATGTTTGGGAAAAGCGCTTTCCAGCTATCGAAGTCTTTGTGGCTTAGGCGAACCACATTCCCCTCGAAGGCGTAGCGGCTTGCCATTTGGTGAACCGTTGCCTCTTTGGCCTCCCCTTCTGAACAAGCCGCATCAGCGGGTTGGGTGTTAGAGGGAATCAGGTTAAGGGAATCAGGAATCAGGTTAAGGGAATCAGCAGGATTTAAACTGTTCTCGACCTGTACTTGCACCGTACTTGCACCATGCATTTCTGGTACTTTATTAATTTCAATAGGTTGAGAGTTTTCTTCCGATAATTGCACTGGATTAGCATCAGGCTTTACCGGTGCTTCTTCCTTGCTACTTTCCTGCTTGCTCAGTTCTGGTATGTCACTAGCCGCTTCTTTGCAGTGTGGGTTCTGGTGCTTCTTCCAGTTGTTGATCTGGATGTAGCCATTGCCTTCAACCACGTAACGGGTGATGAAATTCTTTGCATGCAATTGCGCGAGTAGGTCGTCACAATCAACGGTGTCAAAAGGTAGTACAAGTGCTTTAATCTTCTTCGGGCGATCGTCCAATCGCCCTTCTTTATCTGCGATAGTCCACAATCCAGCGAACAGCAGGCGGGCATAAGGGCTGCACTCTGCCAGTTCGTCGTTTGTGAAAAACCCAGGCTTGATGTTTCGGGATCTGGCCATTTGATTGCGCCTTAAAATGGAGTTTTGTAGATTGACAGTTTGCGTGGCTCGTAGTCAGGGTGGGCGGCACAATACGCTTCGTACTGTTGGGTAATTTCCTGAACTATTCGAGTGACCTTTCCGTCATGAATTAGAAGGGATAATCCGTCCATTGCTTGCCGTTTTACCGTCCTCGCAGCCATCCTTATCAACCCCTCAGCTATTGCGTACTCATTGCCGAAGGTATCGATACCGATCTCTTCAAACAGTTTGGTGAGGTTCAGCGTGTTCCTGTGGTCGAAGGTTATGACGTCACACCTGTCGGCTATGCGCTCTACTGCTGCGTCCCTTTCGTGCAGTCCGCACCCCTCACAAGCCTCAACAATTTCATCCAAGTCACATTTGAAGAATTCACGGCTTGAATTGATGCGGCAGTCACCTAGGTATTCATGAATGCTCGCTTCATCGTTCCTTGGTGACTCGCTGAAATAAGCTAGTTCAACGACATATGGCAGCGGAACGCCTGTACCCTGAGAGACTTCGCGGGCCCTAATTTCCGGCGTTGATGTGGTCATGCCTATTTTATAAATTCCAGGCATCGCCTCATTACTTAGAACGTAGACCCACCCGCCCAGGCTGAAACCTTCAGGAATTTTCATCTCTCGGACAGGCTCTTCCTCAATTCTGATTACCTCATCAATGATTTTCTGACGCATTTCATTGACCTTTACTTCGTCAGCTTTGATGGTCATAATTACTCCTGTATGTTGATCCAGTTAAAACGACATAGTGATTTGATTAGAGCCTACGGTTGCCGCCGTGGGCTTTTTCTTTGGTGTCAGCAACTCCGCCACTTGCTTAGCCAGCCTCGCAAGGTCATCGTCAACGACGCCCCACTCCAGCACCGCCAGCAGCATTGCCATTCTTGGTACGAGTGAATCCTTCCACCTGGTTACCTGTGACGGAGCTACCCCAACCGCATCAGCGATAGAGCTAACCCCTTTCACAGCAATCTTGTTAAGCAATGCGCTCTCAATCTGACGAGCGGCTTTGCGTGTCTTTGCAACTTCCATAAGTGATAATTTCCCTGTTGGTTAAGTACGTGATCAGCCCTGTGGGGTGACCACTTAGTGATTTGTTTTTTGGATTTGTCGCGTTCTCGGCGACGGTGTAAGGCTTCATGCCTATTGTGAAAAGAGCGGTGATGGTGTTACGCGGCGGTTGCTCGAACAGCGGCAAATACCAAATCTTCTTTTGTTACTGGGGTGATGGATTCAAACTTTTTAGTTGCTGCCTCAATCTGCTTTGCCTTGCTTGGAGATGCCCGGCGAAATCCGTAAGCAATTTGATCTAGGTAACCAACTGAGGTCTCTGCAAGGTCTGCCAATTTTGACCACTCAACAGAACTGGCTTCCTTCCTCCATCGGAGTAAGTCATTACTCATAGTCACTTCCTCATGGTTATATTCAAGTTAAGTTTATCCAAATGATAAATTTTACGCAATCGATATTTATCAATTTGAGTATTTATCTAAATGCTAAATGGAGCGAGACTCTATGTATGGAAACTAAAGATATTCGGCGAGCAAACCTTGCAGCCCTGTTGAAAGATCACCTTGATAAAAACCCTGGGTCTACGCGCGCGGACTTCGCCGTCCTGTGCGGTCTTGTCCCTGCTCAGCTAAGCCAGCTGACGGGAGATAATGCTTTTCGTAATATTGGCAATAAGTTAGCGAGGAAAATAGAAGCTTCTCTTGGTCTTGCAGTTGGGTGGATGGACTCACTAAAAGCAGAGATGGCTGAAAGCGATCCTGCAAAAAATGATGAATTTGAATATGCAGGCAAGCCTAGGATGGGATCTGTGCCGGTTATTGGTGAGGCTATCCTAGGGGTTGATGGCATGATCGACATGGTAGAAGTTCGTGCTGGATGGCTGCAAATTTACAGCTCGGACGCAGAGGCTTACGGACTACGGGTGAAGGGTGACAGCATGCACCCTCGTATCCAGTCAGGCGAGTTTGTCGTTATTGAGCCAAACACGCATGTGCATTCAGGCGATGAAGTGTTTGTAAGAACAGTAGACGGCCACAACATGATCAAGGTGATGACCAAGACGCGCGACGGAAACTATCAGTTTTCCAGCATCAATAACGATCATAAGCCGGTCACGCTGGAGCCTGGGGAGATTGAAAAGATGCATTTTGTTTCAGCGATTGTGAAGGCAACTCGCTACGTTGACCTTGACGAGGTGCCGGTCAAGTCGATTAACGGACTTAACATTTCGAACTAGTCCAGTGGCCGGAAGAGACGTATAGCTGACGGGAGGAAGAATGGCATTTAACGATTTGGAGTTTCACGCAGTCAAAAAAGAAGTTGAGGCGTTCGTTGAAAGCCGACGACCTCCGGTGCATATCAGATCAGAGCTGGATATAGCCTACAAAATTGATGACCAGACCATCGAAATCTTAGAGGTGCGTCCTCAGTGGAACGGTGAGCCTGGTGAAATGATGGAGCACGCCACAGCTAAGATAACCTACGTCCGCTCTCAGAAGACATGGAATGTCTACTGGATGCGAGCAAGCCTCAAGTGGGAGCTGTATGAGAAAGCCAAGACGCTAGCCGATGCGCTGGAGATGGTTCGTACTGACCGGCATGGCTGCTTCTTCGGATAAGTGGAAGAGACGTTCGGGTAGGTGGGTGGGTGGCAGGCGGAAGCACTAGCGGGCATAGAGTGCCACCGCTAGCACAAAACAAAAATGCATACCACCTGTTGACCAGCAAGGTGCAAGGAGGTACAGTCTAGTCCGCGGTTTGTATATACAAAAAGAAATTAACAAAACATCATTGTATTCATATGCATACACAAAAACTGTAATTAAAAACAGTAATTTATTTTGACAGAAAACCTTGTATTAAGCTGCATTAAGCCATATGTTGTATATACACAAACGCGCTATGGAGAGTGTGTGACCTCACATGAAGCTACTCATATCTCAAAAAATTAGGCATAAACTTGCGAACAAATCACCGCCAGTAACCGAAGATGACATCGTACAGTGTTTTTCGAACCGAACGGGAAAGCTGCTAGAAGATGACAGGGAAGACCACAGGTCTGATCCGGTTACAAAATGGTTTATTTCAGAAACGGATTATGGCGTAAAGTTAAAGATAGTGTTTATTTTCTATCCAGACAGAGGTGTAGCGATCAGAAGCGCTTACACGCCAAACTCGGATGAAATACGCATTTACAACAAATTCGGATATCAATAAAAGGTTACATCATGAACAAACACGTTGAGAAACAAGCTAAAAGCGCGACCCTGATCACGTCGACAGACGAGGCTTGGGACAATCGTGAGCTTGGCTGTAGCGAAGCTCACGTAAAAGTTTCTGATGACATTGGTGACACAGAGCTAAATGACGCCCTTGAGCTACATCCAATTTCAATTAGATTAAACAAGTCACTTATTGAGGACCTGAAAATGATTGCCGACCTGAATGGCTTGGGATATCAACCATTGATCCGTCAGGTTCTGACCCGCTTTGCTGATTGCGAGAAGAAAAGAATTCTACAGGAATTCCACTCTCAGGAGATGAAGCAGCCAAAGAAAGGCCCAAAAAAGGCAGCATAACATTATGACTCCCTTCAAAGATGACCCGGCCCCCGAGCCGGGTTTTTTGTGCCTATCGCAGCGCGTCCAACGCAAACTCCACCGCCAAATCTACCTCGGTACCATCTGACAGCATCAATATCATTTCAATGATCGACTCGTTCGTGACTGTCCTATCCTCTGCGCAAATCTGAACCACCGCCTCACCGATCACCAGGCACATAGCCTCGTGCGCTTTTTCCATGTCCATAACAACCCCCTTGATTAAATTACGATCAAACCACTATAGCACGAAAAATAAATTATCAAATTAATCATAAAGATAATAAAAAACCACATTTATTTATCATTTTGCTATTGCCAGATATTTATCATTTAGATAAAGTTACCCCATCGACAGAACAACGTCACCCCAGCCCACCGGGACGCTCTTTGTAACAACGAGCTTGGATGCTCTACGGAAGGTGCCGAGAACGCACCGAACCTAACCGATTAGTGAGTGCCCTGTTGCGACAGGTCAGCCACCAATCATCTAGGAGTCATCATGACAACGATTACTTATGGCAAGTCAGTGAAGCCGGTAAGCAAAGAAAACGCAGCGACTCGCCGCCATCAGCGCCGTTCAGCAGAAGCGATTGATCGGAAGCTGGTTGAGTTGCGGATTTGCAAGGCGTTGGGTCAGCAGCCGGAAGTTGTACAGGCTGTAAGCCAGGAAGTGGTAGCAGCTCGCAAACCTTCAAGCCGTGCCGAGCTGGTAACCATCACCCACTTCAGTAAGCCGGTGAGCAATTCAGACAACTGTTGCTTACCTGAGGTAGCCAGATTTGCAGCAGGGCATCGTAAGACAACTAACGTGACAGCGAGGTAGTTCTGTTAAGATATGCATATGAAAATACTTCAAGCCTTCAAATTCCAGTTAAGGCCTAACGGCCAGCAAGAGCGTGATATGCGGCGCTTTGCTGGGGCTTGCCGTTTTGTTTTCAACAAATCATTAGCTTTACAGAACGAAATGCATGAGGCCGGAAATAAATACGTTCCCTA
This sequence comes from Serratia sp. N21D137, assembly GCF_047530005.1. NCBI lineage: Bacteria > Pseudomonadati > Pseudomonadota > Gammaproteobacteria > Enterobacterales > Yersiniaceae > Serratia > Serratia sp. N21D137. The sequence goes on along the minus strand of NZ_JBLJAJ010000055.1, from coordinate 2,528 downwards.
CACAAGAATGACTGCGTGGTTAGTGGAATGGAAAGGCTCACCTGAAACACAGTGGCTAAAAGAATCACCATCTCAGCCGTTGCAGCAAGTGTTAAAAGACCTTGATAGAGCCTATAAGAACCTCTTTCAAAAAAGAGCATCATACCCACGCTATAAAAAACGCGGCCAAAACGATTCCTTTCGCTACCCACAAGGAGTGAAGCTCGATCAGGGAAATAATCGCATATCGTTGCCAAAACTAGGCTGGATCAGCTATCGGAATAGTCGCCAGGTAGTGGGCGAAGTAAAGAACGCTACAGTCAGCCAGTCATGTGGCAAATGGTACGTAAGCATCCAGACTGAGCGCGAAGTTTCAGAACCTCAACATGAATCGGCTTCAATGATCGGGGTGGATGTAGGAGTGGCAAAATTCGCCACACTTTCTGATGGCATGATATATGAGCCTGTAAACAGCTTTAAATCCAACCAAAAGAGACTCGCTAAACTCCAGCGCCAAATGAGCCGTAAGGTGAAGTTCAGCAAAAACTGGGGAAAAACGAAACGCAAAGTACAAAACCTGCATTCTCGTATTAATAATATTCGCCGTGACTACCTTCATAAACTAAGTACGACAATCAGCAAAAACCACGCGATGATCGTCATTGAAGATTTGAAGGTTGCCAACATGTCAAAGTCAGCAGCGGGCACAGTAAGCCAGCGCGGTAGAAATGTCCGGGCCAAATCAGGATTAAACCGCTCCATACTGGACCAGGGTTGGTACGAATTTCGCCGCCAACTAGAGTACAAGCAACTTTGGCGAGGCGGACAGGTGATAGTGATTAACCCCGCATACACTAGTCAGAAATGCGCCTGCTGCGGGTACACAGCAAAAGAAAACCGTCAATCGCAAAGCCAGTTCAAATGTCTGGAATGCGGATATACCGAGAACGCTGATATCAACGGCGCTCGCAATATATTAGCGGCGGGACACGCCGCGCTTGCCTGTGGAGGGATGATGCAGTTAGGTCACCCGTTGAAGCAGGAACCCGCCGAGGCGAACCAGACTTCCGTCTGTACGCTGTAGGAATCCAAGCCCGTAGGGTGAGGAGGATGTCAACGCTGCCTCTATACGTGATGCGTGGGGCTGACTGGTACAACGATGAATATGACGACCCTCGTGATTACATCGAGAGTCTGAAAGAAACCGGAGAGGCTGCGTAGAGCGGCCTTTTTTATTGGAGGGGTGCAGCATGTCTTATCGCGGGAAGGTATTTGCAGCCATGATAAGCGGCTGCACTGTGTTTTGGATTGGGGTTGTGTGGGGGATTTGGGGATGAGGATTAAGGTTGAAGTAACGCAGGAAGAGTTGGAAGAAGTCGGCTTTTCAGGGCTAGAGGAGTTGAAGCAGGCAATTATCGAAGATTTAGATGATGCGCGTGATTATCCGGGATATAGCGTTGCCGTTGAAATTATGACCGAAAGGAGCGCGTGATGAGCAAAGAAACAGGCGGGCCAGCGTTTCCAATCTGGCATGAAACGAGCGTTTGCGCGTCAGGGATGTCTATTCGTGACCACTTCGCAGGCCTGGCTATGCAGGGGATTCTAGTAAATGCAGGTTGTTATTCGGCTTGCGGTGTAGCCAAAGAAGCCTATGAAATGGCAGACGCAATGCTAGAAGCTCGCAAAAAGTAGCACAGTACAAAGCTCATTTTTATTTTCGAGTGGGCTTGATACTGGCTCCAGACCAGTGCAACACCCTCAATGTTATCAGTTAGCCGCTCAAATATGGGCGGCATTTTTTTATCTCAATTTAAGGAAAAGCCCATGATGTACGCCATCGCAGGGCAGTCCGGCATGGGCTGCTCCATTAACTATTTGCTGAAACTCCAGCACCACCGCTCAAACATCCTCACCAGCGCCAGCTTCACCCCACCACCGAAGAAAAGTTGGTTGCAAAAGCAGTTTGAGAAGCTGATTGAAATGCTAACGCAGGAGGGCCGCCCATGAATGCCTATATGAACTACGACCGGGCCGAAGATGCTCGGGAAAGCCGAAGTGAATACGAGCAATCCAAGAGCGAGTGGATTCGAGCCAGAGCTGATGAATTAACCGAAAAGTGGCCGGTTGAGCTAGCTGACTTTGCGACCCCGTTCCTGCGCAACACATTAGGCCTGTGCCGCGATGATTCTCAAGAGGCATACAAAGACATGGTTGACCGAATTTGCTTGTCTCATGCCACTGAGGAAGCCGCAGACAACGAGCTGATTAACGGAACATTCAGAGAGGTGGCGTGATGGAGCCCGGCATCTACTACGACATTTCAAACGAGGACTATCACAAGGATGAGGCGATAGGCTCAACGACTATCAAGGCAATCAGTGTAAGCCCGGCAAACCTCTACTTTAACCCGTTTAAAGGCAGCTATTAGACGTCAATTACTTTTGCCGATCCGGCGTCAACTACAATGGCCGCTCCCACACCATCATTTAGATGGCTTTTTTGCCACTGCGTTTGAGGTCTTTTTCCTGTAGCTTTCTCCTTGTATTTCG
>NZ_JBLJAJ010000054.1:0-10893 GCF_047530005.1 Serratia sp. N21D137 | reverse complement strand
TACATAGATTACTACAATAACCATCGTATCAAACAGAAGCTCAAAGGCCTGAGCCCTGTGGAGTACAGAACGCAGGCTTTGATGGTTGCTTAATTTTAAACCGTCCAACTTCTTGGGGTCAGTTCAATGCCCGGTGGATGGTGACTGATAGCAGAGATAAAGGCTTATTCGCCAGGGCAACGCTGGCAGCGTTCGGCCTCAGACTCACCCAGCTTCAGCTTGGCTTGCAGATCGCGTAGCGCGGTTCGCAACCCTTCTTCGATCACCGGATGATAGAACGGCATATCCAGCATTTGGTCGATGGTCATCTGCTGCTGATGTGCCCAGGCCAGCAGATGGGCGATATGCTCCACGTCTGGCCCCATCATCTCTGCCCCCAGGAAGCGGCCAGTCCCTTGCTCGCCATAGACGTGCAAGATGCCTTTATTGCGTAGCATCACCCGGGAACGGCCCTGGTTTTCGAAGGATACGGCACCCACTTCAAAACAGCCACAGGCGCTGAATTTCTGGTTCAGTTCACGGAAGGTTGAGCCGACCATGGCAATTTGCGGGTCTGAAAACACCACGGAAATCGCACTGCGACGTAACCCTGGCGTTACTTCTGGGAAGCTGCCCGCGTTGTGCCCGGCAATACGAGCCTGATCGCTGGCTTCGTGGAGCAGTGGCAATTGGTTGCTGGCATCGCCGGCGATGAAAATATGCGGCACGCTGGTTTGCATGGTTAAGCGATCGGCCTGTGGTACGCCTTTGGCATCCAGCACCAGGGTGGTATTTTCCAACCCCAGCTTGTCGACGTTCGGACGGCGGCCGGTGGCGGCCAGCACGTAATCCACCATCATTTCCTGCGGTTGACCGTGCAGATCCTGGTAGCGGATAAACACTTTGTCGCCTTCGCGCTGCATGATGTCTACTTTGACATCCGGGTCGAGATAGAACTCTTCACCCAGCGTTTTAGCGGCATATTCCCGCACTACGCTGTCGGTCAGCGGGCCAACCGCGCCGCCAACGCCGAACACTTTGGTGGCAACGCCAAGGCGATGCAGCGCCTGGCCCAGTTCCAATCCGATCACCCCTGGGCCAAATACCGCGACGGACTGCGGCAAATCATCCCAGTTAAACACATCGTCATTGACGATCAGGCGGTCACCAAGGTCGTTCCACGGCGCAGGCCAGCTAGGGCGGGAACCGGTGGCAATCACGATACGCTGCGCGACGATGCGCGTATGCTCGTCAACCTGCAGGGTGTTGTCGTCAATGAAGCGGGCATAGCCCTGAATTTTATCTGCGGCCGGGATGCTATCGACCCCTTCCAGTACAAAACCGACGAAGCGATCGCGCTCGCGTTTGACGCGATCCATCACTTCACGACCATTAATGGTGGTTTTTCCCGCAGGATGGATGCCAAACCCTGGAGCACGTTCGATCTGATGCACCGCTTCTGCCGCAGCAATCAGCAATTTGGAAGGCATACAGCCAACGCGGGCACAGGTAGTGCCAAAAGGTCCGCCCTCAATCATCACCACGCTCGGGGTAGAAAGTTTTGCTGCGCGGTAAGCGCCTAGTCCGGCTGTGCCGCCGCCAATAACGGCGACGTCGACATTCAACAGTTTCATATCCGCTCCTGAAGGGAATAAAAAAAGGGCGGGTTAGCACCCGCCAAAGGTCACATTACTTCTATTCCGCTAGGTTTTTCAGGCGACAGATTGTTGAACCGTGCCTGAGACCCATCGGGTTTATTTTTATCATTCAGGCTGACAGGAAGTTTTCCAGATCGTCGCTACCACCGATGTGGCGACCACCGATAAACACCTGTGGCACGGTAGCGCGGCCGCTGACAGCGCGCAGGCTGACCGTGGTCGCGTCTTGGCCCAACACGATTTCTTCATATTGGATCCCGCGCTCTTGCAGCATTTGTTTGGCTTTGGCGCAGAACGGGCAGCCCGGCTTGGTAAACAGGGAGACCGATTCCTGCACTTGGAATTCCGGTGCCAGGTACTTCAGCATGGTATCGGCGTCAGAGACTTCAAACGGGTCGCCCGGCTTGTTTGGCTCGACGAACATTTTTTCTACCACGCCGTTACGCACCAGCATGGAGTAGCGCCATGAACGTGGGCCAAAGCCCAGATCGGCTTTCTCAACCAGCATGTTCATGCCCTTGGTGAACTCACCGTTGCCGTCCGGCACGAAGGTAATATTTTCGGCGTGTTGATCGGCTTTCCAGGCGTTCATCACAAAGGTGTCGTTCACCGAGACGCACAGGATGCTGTCAACGCCGTGTTGCTTGAACACGCTGGACAGTTCGTTATAGCGCGGCAAATGGCTTGATGAGCAGGTTGGGGTGAACGCGCCCGGCAAGGAGAACACGATCACGGTTTTGTCTTTGAACAGGTCATCAGTGGTCACGTCAATCCATTGGTCGCCCTGGCGAGTATGGAAGGTAACCTGAGGGACTTTTTTGCCTTCTTGACTGGTAAACATGAATTAACCCCTTAATTAGAAAAATGAATTTTTTATGTTGGCGCCGTTGCGCTTCGTTGGGGGACATTATTCACTGCGGGACTTGATAGTTCTAATCACTCGTTGCTATCTTATCTATCGCCATGAGCTATCATGGCCAGGAGGGAAACAACAATGAATATTCGTGATTTAGAGTATCTGGTCGCCTTGGCCGAGCACCGCCACTTCCGGCGCGCTGCCGACTCATGCCATGTCAGCCAACCAACATTGAGTGGGCAGATCCGTAAGCTGGAAGACGAGTTGGGCGTGATGCTGCTTGAGCGGACCAGCCGTAAGGTGCTTTTCACACAGGCAGGCTTACTGCTGGTGGAGCAGGCGCGCACCGTGCTACGCGAAGTCAAAGTCTTGAAGGAAATGGCCAGCCAGCAGGGGGAGGCGATGTCCGGGCCGTTGCATATCGGCCTGATCCCTACCGTGGGGCCTTATCTGCTGCCGCAGATTATCCCGACGCTGCATAAATCCTTTCCCAAGTTGGAAATGTACCTGCACGAAGCACAAACCCATCAACTGCTGGCACAGCTGGACAGCGGCAAGTTGGACTGCGCTATTCTTGCCCTGGTGAAAGAGACCGAAGCCTTCATCGAAGTGCCTTTGTTCGATGAGCCGATGCAATTGGCAGTCTATTCCGACCATCCGTGGGCGCAGCGTGAACGCGTGGCGATGGCCGATTTGGCGGGTGAAAAACTGCTGATGCTGGAAGATGGCCACTGTTTACGCGATCAGGCGCTGGGCTTTTGCTTCCAGGCCGGTGCGGATGAGGATACCCACTTCCGCGCGACCAGTCTGGAAACGCTGCGTAATATGGTTGCCGCGGGCAGTGGGATAACGCTGTTACCCGCCTTGGCGGTGCCGCGTGAGCGTGAGCGTGACGGCGTGTGCTATCTGGAGTGCTACAAACCGGAACCGAAGCGCACCATTGCTCTGGTGTATCGCCCCGGCTCCCCGCTGCGTAGCCGCTATGAGCAGTTGGCCGAGGCTATTCGCGAACACATGCAGAACTACCTGGACGCGAACTTAAAACAGGCGGTTTAAGCCGTTTAGCGCTGCTACACGGTAGGCTTCGGCCATGGTCGGATAGTTGAAGGTGGTATTGACGAAATACTCGATGGTATTACCTTCACCTTTCTGTTCCATGATCGCCTGACCGATGTGAATGATCTCTGCCGCACGTTCACCAAAGCAGTGGATCCCCAGGATCTGCAAGGTATCGCGGTGGAACAGGATCTTCAGGCTACCCACGTTCATGCCGGCAATCTGCGCCCGGGCCAGGTGTTTGAACTGGGCGCGGCCCACTTCGTAGGGCACTTTCATCGCCGTCAGTTCCTGCTCGGTTTTACCGACGGAGCTGATTTCTGGAATGGTATAAATGCCCGTTGGAATGTCTTCGATCAGATGCCCGCTGGCTTCCCCAGAGGAGATGGCCTGAGCGGCGATGCGTCCCTGGTCATAAGCAGCAGACGCCAGACTCGGATAGCCGATCACGTCACCCACGGCATAAATGTGGGATACGGCGGTCTGATACATGCTGTTGACCTTCAGCAGGCCACGGCTGTCTGATTCCAGACCCACATTTTCCAGGCCTAGGGCATCGGTATTACCGGTACGGCCATTGGCGTACAGCAGGCAATCGGCCTTCACTTTTTTGCCGGATTTCAGATGCACAATCACGCCATCGTCGGTACCCTCGATCTTCTCGAACTCTTCATTGTGGCGGATCACCACGCCGTTATTCCAGAAGTGGTAAGACAGAGAATCTGACATCTCCTGATCGAGGAACGCCAGCAGCCGATCGCGGGTGTTGATCAAATCCACCTTCACGTTCAAACCGCGGAAGATAGAAGCATATTCGCAGCCAATCACCCCAGCGCCGTAGATAATTACGTGGCGTGGCTCGTGGTTCAGCTCCAGGATGGAGTCGCTGTCATAAATGCGCGAGTGGTTAAAATCAACGCCGTTCGGATGATAAGGGCGTGAACCACAGGCGATCACAATATGGTCGGCGCGGATGGTATCCTGCGTGCCATCCATATAGCTTACGCTGACGGTGTTGGCGTCGATAAACTTGGCGTTACCGGCGAACAGCTTGCACTGGTTACGTTCGTAGAACCCTTGGCGCATGCGCGTTTGCTGGTTAATCACGCTGTCGGCGTGGCGTAAAATGTCAGGGAAGGTGGCACTAAGGGTGCGGGAGTTATTGTAAAGCGGGTTCTGGTTGAATTCGATAATGCGGCTGACGGCGTGGCGGAGGGCTTTTGAGGGGATGGTTCCCCAGTGAGTACAGCCGCCGCCCACGTTATTGTACCGTTCGATCACGGCCACGCGGGCACCTTGTTTCACCAGACCCATGGCTGCGCCTTCACCACCAGGGCCGGAGCCGATGATAATGGCATCAAATTGATAGTGTTGTTGCATGTAGGAGAGACCTGTTCTTATACAAATTTACAACGGTATCTTAACATCATAGCGCTGCGTGCCCAATTACCATTAGCCTTTTTGTGGCAAAGCACAATCGGTGTGGCCTAGAACTGTGACAAAGCGCGTTTGTATAAATGCTGTTGCAATAAATTTGCTATATTGCCAGTTCTGCGGCGTTAGACTGAAGAAGGGAAGTCATCCGGATATGCAAATGGGCGTCAGAGCACAACAAAAAGAACGCACTCGTCGTTCCCTCATTGAGGCGGCTTTCAGCCAACTGAGTGCCGAGCGCAGTTTTGCCAGCCTGAGCCTGCGTGAAGTCTCACGAGAGGCGGGCATCGCGCCCACGTCTTTCTATCGTCATTTTCGCGATGTGGATGAGCTTGGGCTCACCATGGTTGACGAAAGCGGCCTGATGCTGCGCCAATTGATGCGCCAGGCACGCCAGCGTATTGCCAAAGGCGGCAGCGTGATCCGCACGTCGGTATCGACCTTTATGGAGTTTATCGGCAATAATCCCAACGCCTTTCGGCTGTTGCTGCGTGAACGTTCCGGCACCTCGGCCGCGTTTCGTGCGGCGGTAGCACGGGAAATCCAACATTTTATCGCCGAACTGGCAGATTACCTTGAGCTGGAAAACCATATGCCGCGTAGTTTTACCGAGGCGCAGGCGGAAGCTATGGTGACGATTGTGTTCAGTGCCGGTGCGGAAGCGCTGGATATTGATATTGAACAACGGCGGCAGCTCGAAGAAAGGTTAGTGTTGCAACTGCGGATGATTTCCAAAGGAGCCTATTACTGGTATCGCCGCGAACAAGAAAAAGCATCTGTATCCCACGTATAACAAGGTGAAAGTCATGGAAAAACTAAGCCGTGAGAATGGTACTTTACTGCTGGCGTTGATTGCCGGCCTGTCCGTAAACGGTTCCTTTGCCGCGCTGTTCAGTTCGGTGGTGTCGTTTTCAGCGTTCCCGTTGATTGCTTTGGTGTTGGCGGTATATTGCCTGCATCAGCGTTACCTGAACCAGCCAATGCCGGATGGTATGCCAAAACTGGCGGCTGGCTGTTTCCTGTTGGGCGTCTTGGGATATAGCGCGATCGTGCGTGCGGAATACCCGCAGATCGGCTCGAACTTCCTGCCCTCGATTGTCTGCGTGGTGCTGGTGCTCTGGATTGGTTTTCAATTAAAGAAACGCAATACCGTCACTGTTCAGCATTAAAAATGGTTTTATCGAGAAAAGGCACTCCGCGGAGTGCCTTTTTTGGTTTTTGCGCCTGTCTAGATCAGCGGCGTTCGAGCAATACGCCACATTCCATATGATGGGTGTATGGGAACTGATCGAATAGAGCCAGGCGAGTGATTTTGTGCGTGGTCTGCAGCGTATCCAGATTGGCGCACAGGGTCTCCGGGTTGCAGGAGATGTAAAGGATGCGTGGATAGGTCTGCACCATCTTCACCGTTTCCTCATCCAGCCCGCTGCGCGGCGGATCGACGAAAATCGTCTCACAGTTATAGCTGCTCAGATCGATCCCTTTTAACCGGTTGAACTCGCGAGCGCCGTTCATTGCCTGAGTGAAGTCTTCCGCCGCCATACGGATAATCTGCACGTTGTCGATATTATTGGCCGCGATGTTGTACTGCGCCGCCGCCACCGAAGGCTTGGCAATTTCAGTGGCTAATACCCGCTCGAAGTTGCGGGCCAGGGCCAGCGAGAAGTTGCCGTTACCGCAATACAGCTCCAGCAGATCCCCTTTTGAACCTTGGGTGACATCCAGCGCCCATTCCAGCATTTGCACGTTCATGGCTGCGTTTGGCTGGGTGAAGCTGTTTTCGACCTGGCGATAAATCATTGCGCGGCCAGCGACCGGCAGCACTTCGTCGACGTAGTCCTGATCCAGCATGATTTTCATCTTCGAGGCGCGGCCAATCAGTTGCACATCGAAGCCGTCTGCGCGTAACGCATCACGCAGCGCAGTGGCATCTTGCTGCCATTGTTCGTCCAGCTTGCGGTGATACAGCAGCGAGGCAATGATCTTACCGCTCTGCGTAGAAAGATAATCGATCTGGAACAGCTTGTGGCGCAGCACTGGATTGGGCTTGAGGGCCGCCATCAGGGCGCTCATCAGGCGGTTAATCAGCTCGCTGGCCGCCGGGAAGCTATCGACGCGAATACGCTGCTTGGTCTGCTGATCGAACATGATGTGGTACATATCGTCCTCATCATGCCAGATGCGGAATTCCGCACGCATCCGGTAGTGGCTGACTGGCGAGCGAAACACTTCCGGCTCGGGCGCCGTGAACGGTGACATCATGGTCTTCAGGCGGGCTGTTTTCTCCGCCAGTTGGTCGTCATAGCGTTCAATAGGCAAATTCTCGGGCGTCATGGTTTCTCTCGTCAGGCAAATTGGATCAGCGGGGATTGTAGGGAATCAGCCCGTGAAGTCCAGTTTTGTTGTGGTGCTATTTTGCAACACTGTTGGCAATCTAGACATCCATTTTCATTGATTGTAGCATTGCCGTCCGGTCTCAAGCAGCGAGTGAAAAGGGAATCCAGTGCAAATCTGGAGCTGACGCGCAGCGGTATGGGGAAGTCACGGCGATAGCGTTAAATGACGCAGACACTGTCCACTGCAGGATGGGAAGTCATCGCCCGGTGCGGGTTGCCACAGGCAACCGGCAAATCCCAAGCCCGAAAACCTACCGGTGTACGTCGCAATATCCATAGCCGTCGCGAACTACCGGCCGTGGCCCTGCGGCATCCCCAATGAAGTTTGGATGCTTTTTATAATGACAATGATAAAAAATACACTGCTGGCGGTGGTCTCCTCCGCGACGGCATTTTCTGGATGGGCGCAAGATAACACCACGGCTAAAAGTAGCGATGATCTGGTGGTGACCGCCAATCGCTTCCCTCAACCGGTCTCTTCCGTATTGGCGCCTGCCGATGTGGTAACCCGCGAAGATATCGATCGCTGGCAGGCCAAAAGCCTCAATGATGTAATGCGCCGTTTGCCCGGTGTCGATATTTCACAGTACGGCGGTATGGGGCAGGGGTCATCCCTCTCGGTACGCGGCACTGAAGCTCGTCATGTATTGGTTCTGATTGACGGCGTGCCAATGGCCCGTCTGGGGATCAGCAACGGCGTCGATTTTAACCAGGTTCCTTTAGCGCTGGTTCAGCGTGTGGAGTTTATCCGTGGGCCGCGCTCTGCCATTTACGGTTCTGGTGCCATCGGCGGGGTCATCAACATCATTACCCAGACGGATAAAGAGGGCGGAAAAGTCCAGGCGGGGATCGGTTCTAAAGGATACCAGCAGTACGATGGTGCCTTGCGCCAGCGTTTTGATAACACTGTTGCTACCGTTGCGGGCAGCTACCAGATGACCAACGGTTTCAATGTGCAGCCAGGCTCGCCTTATTCGGTCGACAGCGATCGTGATGGTTTCCGTAATAAAAGCTTCTGGGGCGGGTTGGAACAGCAGTTCAATCAGAATTTCTCAGGCTTCGTGCGGGGTTATGGTTATACCAATAACTCGGACTACGATGTCGGCAGTGTACCTTACAGCCCGAAGTACAGTAATGATGAAGACCGCCTGTATAGCCATACCTATGATATGGGGCTGCGTTTCCTGTCTGGGGCTTTCTCTTCTCAACTGACGGGCAGCTATCAGAAACAGAAAGATTACAACTACAGCAGCCAGAATGGCCGTTATGGCATTAGCACTACGCTGGATGATATGGATCAGCGTAACCTGCAATGGGGCAATACCTATGCTTTCGAGCACGGTAGCGTTACCGCCGGTGCCGATTTCCAGCAACAGCGCCTGACCTCTTCCGACAGTTCCTTTGCCGATACCTATAAAAGAGACAACACGGGGCTGTACCTGAGCGGTCAACAGCAGTTTGGCAGCGTGACGCTGGAAGCCTCTGGGCGTGAAGACAAGGCAGGTGACTTTGGTTGGCACGGCACTTGGCAGACCGCGGCAGGTTGGGAGTTTGTTGATGGCTATCGAGCTACCTTATCTTATGGTACGGGTTTCCTGACGCCGTCATTGGGTCAGCAATATGGCTCAAAACGCTTTGGCATTGATTCCAACAGCAACCTCAAGCCGGAAGAGTCCAAACAGTGGGAAATGGGTCTGGAAGGTTTGACCGGGCCATTGGATTGGCGTCTGTCTGCTTACCATTACAAAATCCAGAACCTGATCAACTATGATTCTGACCCTGTGACCTATCAGGGGCAGTATTACAATGTGGATCGGGCAACGATTAAAGGCGTTGAATGGACCGGTAGCTTTGATACCTGGATGTTCACCCACCGTTTGACGCTGCAATATATCGATCCGCGTAATGACCAGACCGATGAGGTGCTGGCGCGCCGTTCGAAACGTCAGGCCAAATATCAGTTGGATTGGACGATGTTCAACCTGGACATGGATATCTCGTATCAGTACTACGGCAAGCGTTACGACAATATCTCTTCTACTTATAACCCTGAGCAGCGCGTATTGCCGAGTTACAGCACGGTCGACGTGAGCGCCTCATATCCAATAACCTCTCAGCTGACAGTTCGTGGTAGAATTGCCAACCTGTTTGATAAAGATTATGAGACGGCTTATGGCTACGCTACCCCAGGAAGAGAGTACTACCTCACTGGCAGCTATACCTTCTAACGCCACTGCGGCTCCTCGCCCGACGGCGCTGGTTTTTGATTCCGGCGTCGGCGGGTTGTCAGTGTTTCAGGAGGTTCGGCAACTGCTGCCGGATCTCCACTATATCTATGCCTTCGATAACGTGGCATTCCCCTACGGCGAGAAATCCGAAGAGTTCATCGTTGAGCGCGTGCTGGAAATTGTCAGTGCGGTTCAGGAACGTCATCCTTTGGCAATCGTCATCATTGCCTGCAATACCGCCAGTACCGTTTCCTTACCTGCGCTGCGTGAGCGTTTTGCTTTCCCGGTGGTGGGAGTGGTGCCAGCGATCAAGCCTGCTGCCAAACTGACCGCCAACGGTATCGTCGGTTTACTGGCCACGCGCGGTACGGTTCAGCGTACTTATACTCATGAACTGATCGAGCGTTTCGCGACAGATTGCAAAATTGAGCTGTTAGGCTCTTCTGAGCTGGTGGAGCTGGCAGAAGCCAAGCTGCATGGTGAACCTGTGCCGCTGGCAACGCTGAAGAAAATATTGCAGCCGTGGCTGAGCATGCGCGAGCCTCCGGACACGGTCGTGTTGGGCTGTACTCACTTCCCTCTATTATCTGAAGAGCTGATGCAAGTCCTGCCTGAAGGAACGCGTCTGGTGGATTCCGGTGCGGCAATTGCCCGCAGAGCTGCCTGGCTTATCTCTAATCAGGAAAATCTGGTCTCAACTCAGGAAGAGAATCTGGCGTATTGCATGGCGCTGAATGAAGACACCGATGCTTTATTGCCCGTTTTGCAGGGTTATGGCTTTAAATCGTTGAAAAAACTGCCGCTTTAATGGGGTTTTGCTTAAACATTCGACGGTCAGCAAAAAAAATGAATTTAGGGGTTGCGGCGTTCTGAGAACTCCCTATAATGCGCCTCCACTGACCGGGAACAACGACGAACAAGTCGCCCAGCCAGGAAGAAGCAACCCGGTGAAAACACCGCGTCTCGTAAGAGAAAAAGGTTGACTCTTCAGCGGGAAAGCGTAATATGCACCTCCCGCGTTACCGAGAAACTTCACGGTAACGAACGCTCTTTAACAATTTATCAGACAATCTGTGTGGGCACTCACAAGACGATATCCAGCTACTTCGGTAGCAAAAAAATATCAAGTCTTGAAGAGTGACCAAGCAGTCATTCATGTGAATGAATGATTACGAAAGTTAATTTTCGAGCATCGCTGCACGAGTTGCAGCAAATCAAGCTTTTAATTGAAGAGTTTGATCATGGCTCAGATTGAACGCTGGCGGCAGGCCTAACACATGCAAGTC
>NZ_JBLJAJ010000053.1:0-12008 GCF_047530005.1 Serratia sp. N21D137 | reverse complement strand
ACACATACTCAACACACGAGGGAGAAAATCTCTGGGCTATCGCTCCCCCAATGAGGTATTTTTAACACACTTACAGGCGGCATAAGCCCCCTGGGTTTTGTTGCGTTTCGAGTGGGAATGGGGCTGGTGAATTGGTGCAAATCCTACCGGAACTGACGACTGACGGTCTGCCGCTCAATCTGGTGTGGCCTATTGGGCGGCAACTGCAGCCAAAAGTGGATGCCATGCTGGAGCTGCTTGCTGCCGAATTGCGGATCGACTAGCAATGCCAAGCCCTTCACGTTCACCACGCCGTTGTGAATTGCCTGTTTCCTTGCATGCGAATAAACAGCATTCCACCAGCGAACATAGTCACAATCTGCGAGGCCACCAGCACCGAAAAGCCAGATGAGACGGTGCCAAACGACATCATCACCAGCCCCATCAGTAAGGGAATAAATGCCGAAAAGATATTCCCCACGCCGTTGATCAGCCCATAGGCAGAGCCGACGCTTTCTGCTTTGGCATGGTGTTGGATCAGGGTGGGAATTGCCGCACCTTGCGCCCCCCAACAAGCGTTAGCCGATAGCAGGAACACGGCCAGCCAACTACTTTGTGAGCTCAGCATCACGCCTAGCATACAGATAGCCGTTGCTGCCCCGCCAAAGGCAAAAATCAATGGCATCTGCTGTGGCCGAACGCGATCCAGGATCACCCCGCCAAGATACTTGGAGAAGATACTGATAATAAAGGGTAGTGATGCTAGCCAACCCATTTGCTTGATGGAAAAGCCACGCTCATTGGTCAGGTAAGCGGGCAGCCAGGAACTGGAACCCCAAAGATAACTGAGCGTAGCTATCTCAACCAGCATGATCCAGCCGAGCATGGGCGTTTTCCAAGCCAGAATGAAGGTTTGGCAGACACGTTGCATCATGGGTTCACTGCTGCGCTGCACCACTCCGGTTGTTCTAGGATGGATAAACACACGCACCAAAAGCAAGCCGACCAGGAGATTGATTAACGCCAGAACGTGAAAAGAAAGGGCCCAACCGAGATGACTCATCAGGAAAGTCACCAGCGGAAAACCAATCACCAAACCTAAAGACACGCCTAATGCAGAGACCGCATTGGGCTTTCCCCGCTCATTGGCGGCGAAATGGTCACTGATGTACATGGTTTTCAGCGAGAAAAGTGGCCCTTCACTGACACCGAGGAAGGCCCGCACCAACAGTAAAATGATGAACGATCCGACCAACGGAGAAGCCGCGGTAAAGAGCGCCCAGAGAACCACACTGAGGGTCAAACCTTTACGATAACCGAATAGCGTTTCCAGAAACGGCGTTAACAACATGGCTGAAAGGCCATAACCTAGCAGAAAGGCGGTCATCAATGTGCCTTGATAGGCGCGATTGTCTACCAGGCCAAAGTGATTGAGAAACTCGGGGTTAACCAGCATGACGGAGATATTTACCCGGTCAGCATAGGCGATCACGATGAGGAGCAATGTCGCGATGACTCCCCACCAGCGTTGTTGTCTCATGCCCTGCTCCTTGAAGAAATGTGTCAACCAAATATCCGGTAACGCCGCTTGCTCGTTAACCGTCCCCACAATTTACCGCCGAATTGATTGTTTCAATATTGTTAACATATTGTTGTGCGTATATCTACACTACAGCGGCAAGAGAGGAATGGGAGCACATCGGCCCATCGGTAAGCGATGAGCCTGCCAGGGGTTACTGACACAACGCCACAATCTCTTTATATAACGTCAGCGTTAATGTCACACCGAACTGCTCACTGTGCTGACGCGCCTTAAAACGGCGCTCCCCAGGAATACGGGATCCTTGCTCTGCCATATCATTAAAAAGCCCTTCCGCTCTGGCGAAATGCTCTTCCTTCTCCGCCCCCAGAAAACGCTCAGGATCCATGGCAATGATCAGCTCTCCGCCATAAGGTGAAGAGCCTGTCGATTGGTCGTAAGCTAACGATTCTTTACTGGTCATATCACCAATCAACGGCCCGGCAATCAGCTCCACCATCGCTGCCAATGCTGAGCCCTTATGGCCACCAAACGTCAACATTGCGCCTTGCAGTACGCTGGCGGCATCAGTGGACGGTTTGCCGTGACTATCGATTCCCCAACCTTCTGGCAGCGGTTTATTCGCTCGGCGATGCAGCTCAATCTCACCGCGTGCAGCTGCGCTGGTCGCCATATCAAACACAAACGGGGCTTGTCCCTGGCGTGGCCAACCAAAGGCGATCGGGTTGGTACCAAACAAGGGCTGGCTCCCCCCGGCCGGCGTTACCCAAGCATGGCTTGGGGTGCAAGCCAACGCTACTAATCCCTGCTCGGTAAGCGGCTCGATATCCGTCCACAGCGCAGAGAAGTGGACGCAATGATTGATCGCCAGTGCGGCAATACCACAGTGACGAACTTTGGTGATAAAGGCAGGCAGCGCCGCTTGATAGGCCACCAACGAGAACGCACCCTGCGCGTCTACGCGTAAAATCGCCGGAGCGCTGTCGGTGAACGTCGGTTCGGCATCAGCCATCACTTTGCCGGCATGCAGCGACCGGACACAGCCCAGTACACGATACAAACCATGGGAATGGCAGCCATCGCGTTCACCGGCGGTGACGTTCTTTGCCACCGCATCGGCATGCTTGGTGCTGAAACCATTACTGTGCAAGGCTCGATACGCCAGTTGATAGGCCTCTGACAACGTAAGATTGACGGAGTTGGTCATTGTTGTTTCCTCCTTTAGCATTACTCTTCCTCGTCCCCGACAAAATTTGCCTGAGGTAAACAGGTGTAAGCTCCCCAGTAATAAATCAGCAGCGCGATGGCCGCTACCAGCAGGGTGTCCCATGGGTGGCCAATAGCATTGATGCCGCCAAAACTGCCGAGATAGGAAGCCACGATGATCAAGGCGTAGAAAGCGATCAGCCACAGCGAGGACCAAATCTGCTGCTTCAGGCTGACGGCGTGAGTCGGCACTTTGTTTTTAAACAGAATATAGACAAAGAACATCAGAATTTGCAGGCCAAGCAGCCAGGAGACGGTGTTCCAGCCTGACCAGTAAACGATCAATGCCGAAATGATGAATGACACCGGTCCTAACACGCTAAATCCCCAGACAAAGAACGGCCGCGGCAAATTCGGTGCATTGCGGCGTAGCCCGGCGGCGGTAACCGGGGCAATGGCATAGCTAAGTACCAGTGCGGCGGAGACCACTCCGATCAGCTTTTCCCAGGAAGGGAACGGCAACGTCCAGAAGATAGCCAGCCCGAAAGTCAGCCAAAGTGCAGGACGCGGGATCCCCGACTCACCATCGACGCGGGTAAAAATTTTGAAGAAAGTCCCTGCCCGCGCCCAACCATACACAACTCGCGGCGTGGCATTCATATAGATATTGCCCGTGCCGCTCGGTGAAACGATCGCGTCACTCACCACCAGAAAAGCCAACCACCCCATCCCCAGCGTAACGGCAATATCGCGGTACGGCAGCGAAAAGTGCTTGCTGATATCCTGCCAGCCACCGCTCAGCATTTCGCTTGGAATACTGCCGAGGAAAGCCAGTTGCAGCAGCACATAGATAATGGTGGAAAGCACCACCGACAGGATCAGCGCGATCGGGATGGTACGCTGCGGCTTTTGGACTTCGCTGGCCACCGAAATAATTGGCGTCAGCCCCAGATAGGCGAAGATGATCCCACCGGCGGAAATCGCCGCTTCCACCCCGGCGGAACCAAAGGGCGCAAAGCCTTGGCTGTGCAGGTTTTCAGGCTTGAAGAAGGTGAACAGTACCACGATCACCAGCACCGGCACGATGAACTTGAGTATGCTGATCAGGTTGTTGGATTTGGCAAACGTCTTCACGCTGTAGTAATTCAGCGTAAAGAACAGACACAGCAAGATAAATTGCGTCAGCCAACCGATCAACGTGGGATCGCCCGAGCCTGGCTGGCTGAGCGCTGGGAACCAGGCTGCTGCATATTGTCGGGCGGTGACGACTTCAATAGAGATCAGGCTGGAGAAAGCAATCAGTGTGATGAACCCCAACAGATAACCCATCAGCTCCCCGTGGGAAAACACCGGGTAACGAATGATGCCACCGGCACGGGGAAGCGCGGCACCCAGCTCGCAATAAACAATGCCCAGCAGCAGTACAGCGAGCCCGCCGATCAGCCACGAATAGATCCCCGCAGGGCCCGCGATGGCAGCAACATGGCTGGCGGCGAACAGCCAGCCGGAACCAAAAATCGCGCCCAGGCCGATAAACGTCAGATCGGTTAACGTCAGCTGCTTTTTAAATTTTCCCTGTATGGTCATAGCATTACCTTTCGAATTATTTCATTGCCGCAGGTGAATGGAGGGCTGCGCGGGTGTATTCACCGTTGACTAGGCGCAACAGGTTCAGAGGATTGCTGTCTTGCAGCGCGGGGGGCAATAACGCTGCCGGGTAGTTTTGCAGGCAGACCGGGCGCAAAAACCGCTCGATAGCCAGCGTACCAACCGATGTGCCACGGGGATCGCTGGTCGCCGGATACGGGCCGCCGTGCACCATGGCTTCGCAGACTTCCACGCCGGTCGGATAACCGTTAAACAGGACACGCCCCGCTTTGTGGATTAGTAATTGCGCTAATTCACTCGCCTCACCAAGATCTTCCTGTTCAGCCAGTAGCGTGGCGGTGAGTTGCCCTTGCAGGTTTTCCAGTGCGGCAAGCAGTTCCGCCCGGTCCGCGACTTCAACCACGATCGCCACGGGGCCAAAGACCTCCTCCTGCAACAGCGGATCGGCGTTAAGTAACAAGCCACTGTCTGCCTGATAGAGATGGGCTACCGCCAGATGGGGGTGTTCTGCCCTGCTTCCGGCCAGATGCCGTAGCTGAGGATGTTGATCCCATCTCTGCAAGCCACTCAGATAATGATCCCGCGTACCGGCATTCAGCATGGTTTGTGGCGGGCAGGCATTAACCTGAGTTTGTAAATCGGCGATCAACTGGCTGAAGGCGGGGCTGCGCTGGCCGATAATCAGCCCCGGCTTGGTGCAGAATTGGCCGCAACCGAGCGTGAAAGAGGCAACCAACTCTTGCGCAATTTTTTCACCACGCTGAGCCAATGCCTGTGGCAAGACCACCACCGGGTTGATGCTCGACATTTCGGCAAACACCGGGATGGGGTGTGGACGTTGCATCGCCAAATCAAATAATGCCCGGCCACCTTGCAACGAGCCGGTGAACCCTACCGCCTGGATCGCAGGATGTTGCACCAAATCGGCACCGATGCTGCTGCCGAACACCATATTGAAGACACCGGCAGGCATCTGCTGTTTTTGCACCGCACGTTCAATAGCCTGCGCGGTCAATTCCGCCGTGATCATATGGCCACTATGTGCCTTGAACACCACCGGGCAACCGGCGGCCAGCGCGGCAGCGGTATCACCCCCGGCGGTAGAGAACGCCAGCGGGAAATTACTGGCACCAAACACCGCCACAGGACCGATGGCGACGCGATACTGGCGTAAATCAGGCCTTGGCAGCGGTGTACGCTCTGGTAATGCGCAATCAATTCTCGCCCCGTGCACGCGGCCGCTGCGTAGCAGTTCGGCAAACAGTCGCATCTGCCCGCTGGTTCTAGCGCGCTCACCAATCAGACGAGGGATAGGCAGCGCGGTCTCTTGTGTGGCAAAGGCAAAAAACTCCTCCCCTAACGCGTCCAATTCATCGGCTATGGCGGCGAAAAAATCTGCTCGCTGCTCGGCGCTGGTTTGGCTATAGGCGCTAAAGGCTCGGGCAGCGGCCTGCGCTGCGGCATCAACCTCTGCAATGCTGGCCTGATGGAAGCGATAACCTGTTGGCTGATTATTATCGGCCCGCAGGCTGATGAGTTCGGCGTTACCGCTAGCTATCCGCTGCCCGCCAATAAACTGTTTGCCGCTAAGGGCGTATGTGTTGTGAGTTGGCATTGGTTTCCCCTGTTCGATTACCTGTTATTGCCCGGCTAAATGCCGGGCCTCCATGAGAGATCACAGGCCGACATCTGGCAGCGTCGGACGGTTGGACAGAGCGGTTTTGATAATCGTCGTCACCTCTTGCAGCGTTTCTCCCTGCAGTGCCAAACGCGGTGGGCGGGTCACCGCGCTGCCACGGCCGACCAGTTCTTCACAGAGCTTGATGCACTGCACCAGGTCTGGACGGGCATCCAGATGCAGCAACGGCATAAACCAGCTATACAGGGCCAGTGCTTCTTCGAAACGCTTTTGCTTCGCCAGACGGAACAAGGTTTCCCCTTCGCGTGGGAATGCGTTGGACATGCCGGATATCCACCCTTCTGCTCCTACGGCGAGGCTTTCCAGGACCACGTCGTCCAACCCGGCGAACAGCACGAAACGATCGCCAACCGCATTGCGTAAATCGATAAAGCGGCGGGTATCGCCAGAAGAGTCTTTGAAACAGACGATGTTGTCGCAGTCGACTAACGTAGTGAGAATGTCAGGTGTGACATCGTTTTTATAAATCGGCGGGTTGTTGTAGACCATGATCGGCAGATCGGTGGCGGTGGCCACGCTGCGGAAGTGTGCTGCAGTTTCGTGCGGTTTGGATGAATAAACCAGCGCAGGCATCACCATCACGCCGTCGATACCGGCTTTTTCCGCTTCGCGCGCCATATTCTGTGCAAAGGCGGTGGTGAATTCGGCAATCCCGGCGATCACCGGTATTTTGCCTTGTGCGGCGTCTTTCGCCACCTCGATCACCGCCAGTTTCTCCTGCATCGTCAGCGAGGTGTTTTCACCCACGGTGCCGCAGACGACCAGGCCAGAGACACCGTCTTTGACCAGGTTTTTGATCACCGCATGGGTAGCATCAAGATCCAGAGAAAAATCGCTGCGAAATTGCGTACTGACTGCCGGAAATACCCCACTCCAGTTAATCGCTTTATTGCTCATCGTATGGGTCCCTTTTGCTTGAAATGTTAATTGCCGGTTAATTTATGGTGAAATTCAATAACAGATTGACCGGTATTCTCGGCAGCGGCTTGACGGTTTTCACCGAATGCGAGGACGAAATTGGCATAATGAGGGGGAATTGCGCGCAGCGAAGCCTGTGACGCAGTTGCATCATAAAATTCATAATTTCAGCTAATTAGGGAACTAATGTGGCCCGAAAATCGCGGGGGCTAGCACCGGTCATGGCCTTGAACTGGCGGCTGAAAGCGCTGTGATCGGTATAACCGCATTGCAAAGCGATCTCGGTAATTGGCATATCGCCGGCCAGCAGTTCTGTGGCTTTCTCTAACCGGACTTTGTGGATCATCTGGCGAGGTGTCAGGTGGAAAATACGTTTACAGTAGCGCTCGATTTGCGCCACGGAAAGGCCGGTCAGCGCCCTCAACTCTTCCATCGCGATCGGCCTGCCGTAATGCTGACGGATATAAACATCCAGCGCCGCCAATCGCTGATAGGCCGGGTGGTTAGCCTTTGCTTCCTGCAAATCATGTGAGATCCCGGCCATACCGATAATCTTGCCCTGCTGGTCATACAGTGCCAGCTTTTGCGTCAGGCACCAGCCCGTTTCACGGCCGCTGTATAGGTGCATTTCAAGCTGATCCTGGATCTGCACTCCTTGGTGTAACACCCGCAGATCTTGCTCGGTATAACCTGAACCCAACTGGGTTGGGAAAACGTCTGCCGAGGTTTTACCCAACAGCGGCGTCACCGTTTTAAAACCACAGCGTTTGGCCAAGGTGAGATTGGCCAACAGATAGCGGGCCTGCGCATCCTTGATAAAAAACACCACATTGGGAATGGCATTAAGCAGCGGCGCAATCAATGCCAGCGAGTTCAATACGCTATGTAACGAATGGGGACGCTGTTGCACCAACCCATCACAGAACTGGGTGAGGTGTTCGACAGCAAAGCACTCTTGTGGTTGCTGCTCAACAATGCAAGGAGTGAGCGGAGGAGCCTGAAAGCTTGAGGTTAATCGCATAGCAATACCCTTTTCAGCAAGTGGTCATAATTGGCTATTTTTAACTCACCTGGATCAGTATTAACTTTTCTGTAACTTATCAAGCGCGTTGTTTCCAATATGCGGATCACCGCAAACTTTTGGCAGGTTTCAGGCTATCTAATCAAATTTTGGCGCTGAAAAATAATTAATATTCTGATAAATAGATACTTTTTATTACCCTCTGAATGATGGGTTCGCTCAGGCAATTTAGCACTGTGCTGATTTCGGCATGGCCTTTGCCGAAACAGGTCAAGCCGCAAGGGTAGCTTTCGGTCAGTCTTAGGTGGTTAGTAACAATTAATTAACCTTGAGAGGCTCCGATGATACCTGCATCCCCCTTCATCACCTTACGAGCGATCGATTCCCATACCGGCGGTGAACCCACCCGGCTGATTATCGACGGTTTTCCCGACCTGGGCAGTGGCAGCATGGCCGAGCGAAAGGCGCTTTTCGCACAACGCTATGATGACTGGCGCAGCGCCATCATTCTGGAACCCCGGGGCAACGATGTCTTGGTGGGAGCGTTACTGTGCTCGCCCTGCTCACCGCAAGCCGCGGCCGGGGTGATATTTTTCAATAATGCCGGATATCTGGGCATGTGCGGCCACGGCACGATTGGATTAATCACTTCCCTGGCTTACCTGGGGCGCATTAGCGCTGGCGAACATCTGATCGAAACCCCTGTTGGGACGGTGAACGCCACGCTACACGCCGATGGCAGCGTAACCATTGAGAATGTCCCCGCCTATCGTTACCGCCAGCAGGTAGCCGTGACCGTTGACGGCTATGGCGAGGTAGCCGGCGATATCGCCTGGGGGGGCAACTGGTTCTTTCTCATCAGCGATCATCATTTGGCGATCGACACCCACAATCTGGAAGCGCTAACGGCCTTTAGCTGGGCGGTACGGCAGGCGCTCGAAAACGCGGGGATCTACGGTGAAGACGGAGGGATCATCGATCATATTGAGCTTTTTGCCGCCGATCAACGTGCCGATAGCCGCAATTTCGTGTTGTGCCCAGGCAAGGCCTACGATCGCTCGCCGTGCGGCACAGGGACCAGCGCCAAACTCGCCTGCCTGGCGGCAGACGGTAAATTACAGCCAGGTGAAGTATGGCGGCAGGCCAGCGTGATCGGCAGTGAATTCAGCGGATATTACCAGCCTGGTGAAGGCAACCGCGTGACGCCGTTTATTCGCGGGGAGGCTTTTATCTGCGCCGATAGCCAACTGTTGCTGGATGAGCGTGACGCTTTCGCCTGGGGGATACGTTAATGGCAACCGCCGATGTGATTGTCATTGGCGCAGGCATTATCGGTGCTGCCTGCGCGTGGCAGTTAGCACAACAAGGGTTACGAGTGTTACTGATTGACGATCGCCGCCCTGGCGCCACCGCTGCGGGCATGGGCCATTTGGTTTGCATGGATGACAACCCCGCAGAGCTGGCGCTGAGTGCCTACTCCCTACATTTGTGGCGCAGCGTGCTGGACCGTATGCCGGATAACTGTGCCTGGCGCGGCTGCGGTACGCTGTGGTTGGCGGAAAAACCGCAAGAAATGGCGATTGCCGAAGTGAAGCAGCAGCGGATGGCAGCACTTGGGGTCAACAGTGAACTCATGGACTCACAACAAGTCGCACAGCTTGAACCTATGTTGCGTAGCGGCTTGGCCGGAGGATTGCGCGTGCCGGGGGATGGCATTATTTATGCCCCTAATGCTGCGCGCTGGTTGGTTGAAGATGCGGGGGATGCAGTACGGCGGGTTTACGGTGAAGTGGTCGCGTTGGAACAACAGGCGGTGATACTGGCCAACGGGGAGCGACTGAGCGCACCGGTGATAGCGTTAGCCTGCGGATTACACGCCGACAAGCTGTTGCCAGCCCCGCTGCTCAGAGCGAAAAAAGGCCAACTGGCGATCACCGATCGATACCCGCAACGGGTTAGGCACCAATTGGTTGAGTTGGGCTATGGGGCTAGTGCGCATGCCTCTGATGGGACCTCGGTGGCCTTTAACGTTCATGCTCGCCCAACCGGCCAACTGCTGATCGGTTCCTCACGCCAGTTTGATTCGCTCGATCCGGCAATCGACATGCCGTTGCTCGCCACCATGCTCAAGCGTGCCGCAGAGTTCCTGCCCGCATTGGCAACCATGAGCCTCATCCGCTGCTGGGCGGGGGTTCGGGCAGCATCGGCGGATGGTTTACCCCTGTTAGGACCCCACCCGGCTTATCCATGGCTGTGGTTGGCTCTGGGCCATGAAGGGCTGGGCGTCACCACGGCAATGGGCAGCGCCGCCTTGATCGTCGCACAAATCCAACAGCAGCGCACAGCAATAGATGACTCCCCTTATCGAGCCGCGCGAATGTTCACTTCAAACGAGGCCCACCAATGAAACTGATCACCTTAACCATTGCCGGGCAACCTTATCAGGTACAGGAAGGTATCACCGTGGCCGCCGCACTCAGCTTAAGTGGACAAGATCATTGCCGGATCTCCGTCAGCCAGCAGCCACGCGCGCCCTTTTGTGGCATGGGCGTGTGCCAGGAATGCCGAGTGATCATCAATGGCGTACAGCAGTTGGCCTGCCAAACCTTGTGCCAACCCGAGATGAGTATCGAAAGGAACGGAGAGAAATGAACAACCTGCAATGCGAAGTGTTGATTATTGGTGCTGGCCCTGCCGGATTGGCAGCAGCGCTGGCCGTAGGCGAAAGCCGGCAACGCATAGTCATGCTTGATGATAACCCTCGGCCTGGTGGGCAAATCTGGCGTGATGGGCCAGCGGTCACCTTACCCGCGATCGCCCTACGCTATCGGCAAGCCGTTGAGGCGTTGGATAACGTCACCCTGCTCAGTGCGACAAAAGTCGTGGCGCAAAGCGGACCACAGCAACTCCTGTATGAAAATGCCCAGGGTTGCGGGACGATCGACTATCAGCGCTTAATCTTATGCTGCGGTGCACGCGAGCTGTTACTGCCCTTCCCTGGCTGGACGCTGCCGGGCGTGACAGGGGCTGGCGGTTTACAGGCACAGATCAAAAATGGCTTATCGCTGCAAGGCGAACGGATCGTCATTGCTGGCAGCGGACCGTTGCTACTCGCGGTTGCCGATAGCGTCACCAAAGCGGGTGGTAAGGTCATACTGCTGGCCGAACAAGCCCCGATGAAACGCCTGGCGAGATTCGCCAGCGGGTTGTGGCATTGGCCAGTGAAAGTACGGCAGTCATTCCGCTTGATTCACCGCCGCTATCGTCCCAATAGCTACGTAGTGGAAGCGCTAGGCGAGCAGCGGCTGACCGCAGTTCGCGTCCAACAAGGGGAGCAGGTTCGTACGATCGCCTGCGATCGACTTGCCTGTGGATTCGGGCTGGTGGCGAATATCGAATTAGCCATGCTATTGGGGTGCAGAATAAAGAATGCGGCCATTGCCGTTGATGCATTGCAACAAACCAGCGTGGCCAACCTGTATGCTGCGGGTGAATGTACCGGTGTGGGGGGAAGTGAACTGGCTTTGGCGGAAGGTGCGATTGCCGGGTATGCCGCCAGCGGTAATAGCGTACGTGCTCAGGCATTGTTGGCAAAACGTAGCGTATGGCAGCGTTTTGCCGCTGCAGTCAGTCAAACGTTTGTACTAAATCCAACGCTGAAAACCCTCGGCGCTGCCGACACCTTTCTGTGCCGCTGTGAGGATGTAGCGCTGGGGGAGATTGATGCCAAAACGGGTTGGGGAGCTACCAAACTGCATAGCCGCTGCGGTATGGGTGCTTGCCAGGGGAAAATTTGCGCCACGGCGGCCCGACATCTGTTTGACTGGCCCCTACCGCAACCAAGAGTGCCTTTGACCCCGGCACGGCTTGAGACACTGGCTTTACTGGCCCCTCACCCCAACCCTCTCCCTGTACAGACCGGGGACAGGGTAGACAGGTGTTCAAGGACATGGTGAACACTTTTTAACATCCTTTACCCATGATGATCGACCTATTTCTCAGGTCGATCATCCCCACTTTCGTGCTGTACCACCATA
>NZ_JBLJAJ010000052.1:0-12036 GCF_047530005.1 Serratia sp. N21D137 | reverse complement strand
AGCACGAAAGTGGGGATGATCGACCTGAGAAATAGGTCGATCATCATGGGTAAAGGATGTTAAAAAGTGTTCACCATGTCCTTGAACACCTGTCTACCATGTCCCCGGTCTGTACAGGGAGAGGGTTGGGGTGAGGGGACAAAGCGGGCACGTAATTCTGGGCGTATTAGAGCGCGCGGAAGGAGATCTCGGTAGGGATGGCTTCCCCCTGCCAGTACATCTGAGCCGCAACGCGCCCCGCCAGTTGACGGTACATTTCGGCAAACTCGCTGTCCGGCCGGCTGACCACGGTCGGTTGCCCGCGATCCAGATCTTCACGCAACGAGATATG
The DNA here is from genome assembly GCF_047530005.1 of Serratia sp. N21D137. Lineage (NCBI taxonomy): Bacteria > Pseudomonadati > Pseudomonadota > Gammaproteobacteria > Enterobacterales > Yersiniaceae > Serratia > Serratia sp. N21D137. Next base: position 11,705 of record NZ_JBLJAJ010000052.1, on the reverse strand, counting down.
CAATGGCATCTGCCCCAACAGGCGGCTATGGTATTTCTGCACCAGCTTCTCTGCCCCACCGGTACCGAAAATCGGTTCGTGATGACCACAGTTGCTGCACACGTGCATGCTCATGTTCTCAACGATGCCCAATACCGGCACATGCACCTTTTCGAACATCACAATGCCTTTAGCGGCATCAAGCAAGGCGATATCCTGAGGCGTCGTCACCACCAGCGCACCGGTCACCGGGATATTCTGCGACAGGGTCAGTTGGATATCCCCGGTCCCCGGTGGCATATCCAGTACCAGATAATCCAGATCCGGCCACAGCGTGTCCTGCAACAGTTGCAGCAGCGCCTTGCTGGCCATCGGCCCGCGCCACACCATGGCGTTGTCGTCGGTGACCAGGTAGCCGATAGAGTTGGTCGCTAAACCGTGCGCCATGATCGGAGCCATATGCTGTCCGTCCGGCGAGGTTGGGCGTTCATGTTCAGTACCCAGCATGTTGGGGATCGACGGGCCATAAATGTCCGCATCCAGGATCCCCACTTTGGCACCTTCGGCGATCAGCGCCAGCGCCAGGTTGACCGCGGTGCTGGATTTCCCCACCCCGCCTTTGCCTGAGCTGACGGCAATAATGTTACGCACACCCTTCACCCCGGCCTGGTCGTTGGCGCGTTTCAAGGTGGTGATATCGTGCTTCAGCTTCCATTCGATAGCCTGAACGCCGGTCACGCGCAGCAGTTCGGCGCTTACCGATTCTTTCAGCGCCTCAAACCCACTTTGCCAGGCAAACGGCATGACTAACTCGATATGCAGGACATTGTCCAGCAGCGTGCAGTGGTGAATAGCTTTCAGTGCGGTCAGGTTGTTTTTTAACGTCGGGTGTTCGAAGGCGGCCAATACTCCGGTCACCAGGGCGCGCAGAACTTCAGGGTTGGTCTGCTCAGGGGATTTGGCGTTCATCCCGGCTCCTTGATTTTGAATGGGTAGCAACCCGATAAGCATATCAGAACTGCAGGGTAACTCGCTCGTATAACCCGAAAGAAACCGCCCTAGCAGCAGAGAGCGCGATCGGGTAACATCAAAGACCCTTTTCACTCATTAAAGAAAGCAACTTTTCATTATGGCTCAAGTCGCGAAAAAATTATTGGTGACGTGCGCGCTACCGTACGCAAATGGTTCCATCCATCTCGGCCACATGCTCGAGCACATCCAGGCAGATATCTGGGTTCGTTACCAACGAATGCGCGGCAACGAAGTTCATTTCATCTGTGCGGATGACGCGCACGGTACGCCAATCATGCTCAAAGCACAGCAGATGGGTATCCCGCCAGAAGAGATGATCGCGGAAATGAGCCGCGAGCACCAACAGGATTTCGCCGGTTTTGGCATCAGCTATGAGAATTATCATTCGACCCATAGCGAAGAAAACCGTGAACTGTCAGGTATCATCTATGGCCGCTTGAAAGAGAACGGTCATATCAAGCGACGCACCATTTCTCAGCTTTACGATCCTGAGAAAGGCATGTTCCTGCCGGATCGTTTTGTGAAGGGTACCTGCCCGAAATGTAAATCTCCGGATCAATATGGCGATAACTGCGAAGTTTGTGGCGCAACCTACAGCCCAACCGAGCTGATCGACCCTAAATCCGTGGTTTCCGGCGCTACCCCGGAAATGCGTGATTCTGAGCACTACTTCTTCGACCTGCCCGCTTTCAGCGACATGCTGCAGGCCTGGACACGCTCCGGCGCGCTGCAAGAGCAGGTGGCAAACAAGATGCAGGAATGGTTCGAATCCGGCCTGCAACAGTGGGATATCTCCCGCGATGCGCCGTATTTCGGCTTCGAAATTCCGGATGCCCCAGGCAAATATTTCTACGTCTGGCTGGATGCGCCAATCGGTTACATGGGCTCGTTCAAGAACCTGTGCGATAAACGCGGCGATCTGGATTTCGACGAGTTCTGGCGTAAAGACTCCACTACCGAGCTGTATCACTTCATCGGTAAGGATATCGTCTACTTCCACAGCCTGTTCTGGCCGGCAATGTTGGAAGGCAGCGATTTCCGCAAGCCAACCAGCCTGTTTGTGCACGGCTATGTGACGGTGAACGGCGCCAAGATGTCCAAGTCGCGCGGCACCTTCATTAAAGCAAGCACCTACCTCAAGCACCTGGATGCCGATTGCCTGCGTTATTACTACGCCGCCAAGCTCTCTTCACGCATCGACGATATCGACCTGAATCTGGAAGACTTCGTGCAGCGCGTGAATGCGGATATCGTGAACAAAGTGGTCAACCTGGCTTCCCGTAACGCTGGCTTTATCAACAAGCGTTTTGCCGGGCAGTTAGCCGACCACCTGGCCGACCCTGCGCTATACCAGACCTTTGTTGATGCTGCCACCAGCATTGCGCAGGCCTATGCCAGCCGTGAAACCAGCCGCGCGATCCGCGAAATCATGGCGCTGGCCGATCTGGCCAACCGCTATGTCGATGAGCAGGCTCCTTGGGTAGTGGCGAAAGAAGAAGGCCGCGACGCCGCTCTGCAAGCTATCTGTTCGATGGGCATCAACCTGTTCCGCGTGCTGATGACCTACCTGAAGCCGGTTCTGCCTGCGTTGACCGAACGTGCCGAAGCGTTCCTCAACTGCGAACTGAGCTGGGATGGCATTGAGCAGCCGCTGCTGGGCCATCAGGTGAGCACCTTCAAGGCGTTGTTCAACCGCATTGATCTCGACAAAGTGAATGAAATGGTCAATGCATCAAAAGAAGATCTGGCCGCCAGCCAGAAGGTTGTCAGCGGCCCGCTGGCGGACGATCCGATCCAGGACACCATCAGCTTTGATGATTTCGCCAAAGTCGATATGCGTATCGCGCTGATCAAGAGCGCCGAGTTTGTTGAAGGTTCTGACAAGCTGCTGAAGCTGCAGTTGGATCTGGGTGGCGAATCACGCCAGATCTTCTCCGGTATTCGCTCTGCCTACCCTGATCCTTCACTGCTGGAAGGGCGTTTGACGATTATGGTGGCCAACCTGGCGCCGCGTAAAATGCGCTTTGGCGTTTCCGAAGGGATGGTGATGGCGGCTGGCCCTGGCGGCAAGGAGATCTTCCTGCTCAGCCCGGACAGCGGCGCACAGCCTGGTATGCAAGTTAAGTAAGCTTCTGTAATATAGAGAAAAGTCCCCTCACCCTAACCCTCTCCCACAGGGAGAGGGGACTGATCGAGTTCGTTGATTTTCCTGGGTCATACCCAACCTTTCTTCTTATTCATTTCTTTCCGATCTAGTAATACCTATCGAGTTCGTTGATTTCTCTGAGTCATACCCAGCCTTTCTTCTTATTCATTTCTTTCCGATCTAGTAATACCTATCGAGTTCGTTGAGTTCTCTGAGTCATACCTGCCTTTCTTCTTATTTATTTCTTCCCGAAGCAGCACGGACTAATTATATGCTCCGGGCAGCCCCCTCGCCCTACGGGAGAGGGTTGGGGTGAGGGGTATCTCAGAAGCTAGAATGAGGGGAAACACGATCCTGCAAATGCCATAAAGTCACCTGTCTCACCCCCTCCCAATTAAGTAAAACCTCATCATTCCAAAAACGAATCACGGTAAAACCTTGCTGCTCTAGAAAATAGGTGCGCTGCTGATCATAAGCCACCTGCCCCGAATGCTGACCACCATCCAGCTCAACAATCAGCTTCGCCTGCCAACACGCGAAATCGGCAAAGAAAGGCCCAACCGGAAATTGCCGTCGGAACTTAAACCCAGCCAAGCGGCGATCGCGCAGCTGCAGCCACAAAGCTTGTTCTGCCTCTGTCATATCAGATCTTAAACGGCGCGCCTTAATCAGCGTGATTGCACTCTTCATCAGCCAAGATTAGCGCCACCAGCACCGTCGATCTCTCGGTTCCTGCCAAAACTGCGCACCCCATCCAAACCAATCGTTATATCACCTGAGAAAAATTCATAAGCCTGCGGATTCCCAATTGCCAGGCATCTGGTTATGATGCTGCATTGCACCAGATAGACGTCTAGACATAAAGATATCTAAACATCCAATTTTAACGGGAACTCTTCACCTGCTTCGGAGCCAATAATGAAAACGATAAAGACCTCACTGCTCGCCCTCAGCCTGCTGACCAGTCTGCCCCTGCTGGCCACAGAAGCCACGCTTGCCCCCGTTCCTGACGCTATTGCCCAGCATCAAGGGCAGATCCGCGTGGCGGTGATCCGTAACCTGGGTTCCGATGACAACACCACCCAGTTTTTGGCCGGAGCCATCCAGGAGGGGCGCAAGCTCGGTTTCAAGGTCGATACCTTCCTGAGCAACGGCGATGACGCGCGCTTTCAGGACTTCGTTAACCAGGCCATCAGCCAGAAATATGACGGCATCATTCTTTCTCAAGGCCGCGCGCCCTATTCCACCGAACTGGTTAAGCGCATCGCCGCGGCAGGTATCGCGGTGTCGGCCTTTGATACCGACGTTAGCGGCGAGATCCCCGGCGTCACCGTTTCCCAACAGGATGATGCCTCGCTGGCCAATGAATCCTTCGGCCAACTGATTAAAGACTTCGACGGCAAGGCCAACATTATCAAACTGTGGGTTGCAGGCTTCCCGCCGATGGAGCGCCGCCAGGCCGCTTACCAGCAATTGCTCAAGCAAAACCCGGGCATTCATGAGCTGGAATCAATCGGGGCAGTTTCGTCCGACGTTCAGGGCGATACCGCCAATAAAGTGGGGGCGGTGCTAGCCAAATACCCGAAAGGTAAAATCGATGCCATCTGGGGCACCTGGGATGCCTTCAGCCAGGGAGCCTATAAGGCGCTGCAAGAAAATGGCCGCACCGAGATCAAGCTCTACAGCATCGATATCTCCAACCAGGATCTGCAACTGATGCGCGAAGCCGGTAGCCCGTGGAAGGTCAGCGTCGCGGTAGATACCAAGTTGATCGGAGCCGTCAACCTGCGCCTGATTGCCAACAAGTTGGCGGGCGAGCCAACGCCAGCCACCTATCAGTTTAAAGCCGCCGCCATCCCGCAAGCCTTGCTGGTCAGCCAGACCGGTCCAATCAACGTAGCCTCGCTGGGTAAAATTATTCCAGGCTGGGGCAGCAGTGAAGACTTCATCCAACCCTGGTTTGCCACCCTGCAGGCCAAATCCGGTAAATAATGCTGTTTTACCGAGGGGCTACAGACGTAGCCTCTTTTTTTTAAACAATTTTTCCGTTCGCCCCTTCTCAGCACCACAAAATACGCTACTGTAGTTGCATTGACGTAATAACTGTATGCATCAACAGGTTTGGTTATGAAGGGATTCCCCCCACTGATTAAGATATTGCTGGCAAGTTCGCTGGTGCTGACCATAGGCCGTGGCGTCACGCTGCCCTTTATCACCATTTACCTGACCGAGCACTTCCACCTGCTGCCGAAAAGCGTGGGGATTATCTTGGGCGTCAGCCTGACTATCGGCATCATCAGCAGCTTTTATGGCGGTTATCTGGTCGATCGCTTTAATAAAAATCCGCTGATCCTGCTGGCCATCCTGCTATTTTCGCTGAGCTTTTTTGCTATCCCATGGGTCTCGCACCCCGCTGGCGTTATCCTGGTGCTGGCCATCTTACATACCGCCTATGCGGTGCTCAGCATCGCCATCAAGGCCTGCTTTGCCAGTTGGCTGCCGGTAAACCAGCGTATCAAGGCCTTCTCGATCAACTATACGCTGGTGAACGTTGGCTGGGCCGTCGGCTCATCATTGGGCGTGATGGTAGCCGGTTACAGCCCATTGCTGCCGTTCTACCTGTCCGGCGGGTTGGCGTTACTGACTGTGATAACCCTGAGCTTCCGCCTGCGCAGCTATCCATCGCCACCGATGGAAGACACCGGCAACACTCCACCATCGGTTCTCAACTTCCGCCAGACGTTGAATGTGCTACGCGGCGATCGGCGGCTGATTTATTTCACCCTTGGCAGCACGTTAGGCGCGGTGGTATTTGGCCAATTCACCGGCTATCTGTCGCAGTATCTGATCCTCGTTAGCGATGCCGAATTTGCTTACAAAGTGATTGGTGTGGTGATGATCGTCAACGCCTGCATCGTGATCGCCCTGCAGTATCTGCTGAGCCGCGGTATGCGCCAGGACAACATGCTGCGCTGGCTGATGCTGGGCACGCTGTTCTTCGTCCTGGGGCTGATCGGCTTTATGCTGGCAGGGCTTTCGATATGGCTATGGGTGCTGGCGATGGCGATTTTCACCCTGGGGGAAATCATCGTCATTCCGGTTGAATATATGTTTATCGACTTTATCGCCCCGCCGCACCTGAAAGGCAGCTATTACGGCGTACAGAGCCTAAGCAATCTGGGGGGAGCCATCAACCCGGTGATGTGCGGTTTCCTGCTGAGCTATGCGCCACCGCCGGTAATGTTCCTGGTGTTGATCGCCGCCGCGTTGTTCAGCCTGCTGTTCTTCTTCCTCGGCCATCGGTTAGCGGAACAGCAAAAGCCACTAGCCAGCCTGAGCAGCGCGGAATAGCCAGCCCCGCTAAACTTAAGGCGGGCCACAATCTTGCCAAAATGGCATGATAGGCATAGCGAGAATTCATGATGCGTTTTGTGGCGTAGCTCACAGTTTAATTGTATGATGAATGCGTCAACATCAACGAGAATGCACTATGGGCAACCTATTTAACCTGTGTTGGAAATATGTCAGGGCGATCGTGCTGATCTACCTCAGCCTGTTCGCCGGTAACGCCATTGCGGCGCTGCTGCCGATCGCCATCCCCGGCAGCATTATCGGGATGTTGATCCTGTTTGCCTTGCTCTCCTCACAAATTTTACCGGCCAAATGGGTCAAGCCTGGCTGCCATCTGTTTATCCGTTATATGGTGCTGCTGTTCGTGCCAATCGGCGTCGGCATCATGAAGTATTACGACCAGATAGTTGACGATCTGGCTCCGCTGATCGTGTCTTGCCTGATCAGTACGCTGCTGGTGTTTGTGGTGGTTGGCTATACTTCACATTACTTCCATCGCGAGCGTCCCATCCTCGGTAAAGCAAAAAATGCGAAGGATGAACAATGATGCAAAATATCTGGTGGTCCTTGCCGCTGACCCTGGTGGTATTTTACGCGGCACGCAAGCTGGCGCAAAAGCTCAACATGCCATTGCTGAACCCATTATTGGTCTCGATGGCGGTGATTATCCCGCTGCTGTTGCTGACCGGCATTCCTTATGAACGCTATTTTCAAGGCAGCAAAATCCTCAACGATCTGCTGCAACCGGCGGTGGTCGCCCTTGCTTTTCCGCTATACGAGCAGATCCATCAGATCCGCGCGCGTTGGAAATCCATCATCACCGTCTGCTTTATTGGCAGCATGACCGCGATGATCAGCGGCGGTGCCATTGCCCTGCTGATGGGGGCCAAACCTGAAATTGCCGCCTCGATCTTGCCAAAGTCGGTGACGACCCCAATAGCCATGGCGGTAGCCGAGTCGATTGGCGGCATCCCGGCCATCAGCGCGGTGTGCGTGATTTTTGTCGGAATTCTGGGGGCGGTTTTCGGCCATTCGCTGCTTGGCCTGTTACGGATCAACACCAATTCATCGCGCGGTTTGGCGATGGGGACCGCCTCGCATGCGTTGGGTACAGCACGCTGCGTAGAAATGGATTACCAACAGGGCGCATTCAGTTCGCTGGCTCTGGTTATCTGCGGGATTATCACTTCGCTGACCGCGCCGTTCGTGTTCCCGATACTGCTGCGGCTGTTTGGTTAACGGCTAAAAACCTGCGATACGTCTCGCATTTATAAGTTTCATTGCAGTTGTTTCATTAAAAAATAGATATTAGTCACACTTTATTGTGGGCCGGTTGCCTAGAATGTTAACCCGTTAACTTGTAGAGAGACTACTTATGCACTCGCGCTTTCAAACTGCCTACGGCGAATTGCCAACGGCCTTGCAATCCGCCCTGCTGCCCTATTTAGATGCGCCTGATTTCGCAGCCATGTTCAAGGCCGAGCAGATTGCGGCGATCAAGCAACAGTGCGGGTTGGATGACGATGCTCTGGCCTTTGCTCTGCTGCCATTGGCGGCGGCCTGCTCGTTAACGCCGATTTCGCATTTCCACGTTGGGGCGGTGGCGCGTGGCGTCAGCGGCAACTGGTATTTTGGTGGCAACATGGAATTCCGTGGTGCACCTATGCAACAAACCGTGCACGCGGAACAGTGCGCTGTCACGCATGCATGGCTGCGCGGCGAAGCCAAGCTGGTCGCGGTTACCGTCAACTACTCGCCTTGCGGCCACTGCCGCCAGTTTATGAATGAGCTTAACAGCGGCACCGAGTTGGAGATCCATTTGCCTGCACGGGCAACCGCCACGCTGGGTGATTACCTACCTTACTCCTTCGGCCCGAAAGATCTGCAAATCAGCGAGTTGCTGATGGATCCGGTCGATCACGGCTTCCAACTGACGCTGGATGATGAACTGGCGAAAGCGGCTCTGGATGCCGCCAACCGCAGCCATGCCCCTTACAGCACCGCCCATAGCGGCGTAGCGCTGGAAGCCGAAGACGGCAAGGTTTACGCTGGCCGCTATGCAGAAAACGCCGCGTTCAACCCTAGCCTGCCGCCATTGCAGGCCGCACTGATCCTGATGAATGTCTCCGGTGGTGATTGCCAGAAAGTACGCCGTGCCGTATTGGCCGAAGCGGAAGGCGCAATCCTGACCCAGTGGGATGCCACCCGCGCCACCCTGGCGGCCTTGGGCTGCGAAGACGTCCAACGCGTGACCTTCTGATCCCTCAGGCGGAGCCACCGTGCTCCGCCACAATCCGGCTAAAAAACCAGCAACAAGCGACAATTCCTCATTATTTACTAACAAATGCTGTACATATTTTGCCGATATCTTAGGATCGGCAGTAATAAAGCTTACCCTAGGCAAAGAGTAGAAACTGATGGAACTGGAATACGAAAGCAAACGCCCTCTCTACATCCCCTACGCTGGCCCCATTCTGTTGGAATTCCCGCTGCTGAACAAAGGCAGCGCCTTTTCCGAAGAAGAACGCAGTAACTTCAACCTGCACGGCCTGCTGCCGGAAGCGATAGAAACCATCGAAGAACAGGTGGAACGCGCTTACCGTCAGTATCAGGATTTCAAGAACGATAACGACAAGCACATCTACCTGCGCAATATCCAGGACACCAACGAAACGCTGTTCTATCGCCTGCTGGATTCGCACCTGAGCGAGATGATGCCCATCATCTATACGCCAACCGTGGGTGAAGCCTGCGAGCATTTCTCTGACATCTATCGCCGCGCACGTGGGCTGTTTATCTCCTACCCGAACCGCGATCGCATCGACGATATGCTGCAAAACGCCACCAAGCAGAACGTTAAGGTGATTGTGGTCACCGACGGGGAACGCATCCTTGGCCTGGGCGACCAGGGCATCGGGGGCATGGGTATTCCAATCGGTAAACTCTCTCTGTACACCGCCTGTGGCGGCATCAGCCCGGCCTATACCTTGCCGGTTGTGCTGGACGTGGGCACCAACAACCCGCAACGCCTGAACGATCCGCTCTATATGGGATGGCGTCATCCACGTATTTCGGGTGACGAATATCACGCCTTTGTGGAAGAGTTCATCCAGGCGGTGAAACGTCGTTGGCCGAACGTGCTGTTGCAGTTTGAAGATTTTGCCCAGAATAACGCCACGCCGCTGCTTAATCGCTATCGTGATGAGCTGTGCTGCTTTAACGACGATATTCAAGGCACCGCCGCAGTGACGCTGGGCAGCCTGATCGCCGCCAGCCGTGCCGCTGGCAGCCAACTGCGCGATCAAACCGTCGCCTTCCTGGGGGCAGGTTCCGCAGGCTGTGGGATTGCCGAACAGATTATCGCACAGATGAAATCCGAAGGGCTGAGCGAAGAAGAAGCCCGCTCTCGCGTGTTTATGGTTGACCGTTTTGGCCTGCTGACGGATAAGCTGCCGAACCTGCTCGATTTCCAGAGCAAGCTGGTGCAGAAAAGTGCCAATCTGGATCAATGGCAGGTGGAAAGCGATGCGATCTCCCTGCTGGAAGTAGTGCGCAACGCCAAGCCGACCGTGCTGATCGGCGTCTCTGGCCAGCCGGGGCTGTTTACCGAAGAACTGATCCGTGAGATGCACAAGCATTGCCCGCGTCCGATCGTGATGCCGCTGTCCAACCCAACCTCCCGCGTGGAAGCCCGGCCAGAAGATATCATCAACTGGACCGACGGTGCTGCACTGGTCGCCACTGGTAGCCCGTTCTCACCGGTAACCTATAAAGACCAGCTGTTCCCGATTGCCCAGTGCAACAACTCCTATATCTTCCCGGGGATTGGCCTTGGCGTATTGGCTGCAGGGGCAAAACGGGTCACCGATGCCATGCTGATGGCCGCCAGCCGAGCCCTGGCCGACTGTTCTCCGCTGGCTACCGACGGCCACGGCGCACTACTGCCGAATATCGATGATATTCAAGGCGTATCCAAATGCATCGCGATGGAAGTGGGCAAAGCCGCTCAGTTGCAGGGTGTAGCAGTGGTGACGTCGGAAGAGGCGTTGTCTAAAGCCATCGAGCACAACTTCTGGCGTCCGCAGTATCGTATCTACAAGCGTACCTCGTTCTAAGTTTCTCACCGGGCCTGTTAGTCAGGCCCGGTTATCACGCCAAGACCAGATTTTGCTGAAAAATGCAGCGTAACACCTGCGGTAAACGGCTCATTGCTTGCGTCTGCCGGGCAGGTAAAGTAGCCTTGAGTCTTACTTTAGCCCTCGTTCGCGCAAGGCATCAACATGTGGAAACGCCTGATAATTAGCCTGTTCATCATCATTTCGGTGCTGATGCTGTCGGCTATCGCGCTCGATCGCTGGATAAGCTGGAAAACCGCGCCTTATATTTACGAAGAAATGCAAACGCTACCACACCGTCAGGTGGGGGTGGTGCTTGGCACCTCCAAATATTACCGTACCGGAGTGCTTAACCAATATTACCGCTACCGTATTCAAGGGGCGATCAACGCCTATAACAGCGGCAAGGTGAAGTACCTGCTACTGAGCGGCGATAATGCCCAGCAAAGCTACAACGAACCGATGACCATGCGCCGCGACCTGCTGACCGCTGGCGTTGCGCCTAGCGATATCGTGCTCGACTATGCCGGTTTCCGTACCCTCGACTCCATCGTCCGTACGCGCAAGGTGTTCGATACCAACGACTTCATCATCATCACCCAGCGATTCCACTGCGAGCGCGCCCTATTTATCGCCCTGCATATGGGTATCCAGGCGCAATGCTATGCGGTACCTTCGCCAAAAAATATGATGACGGTGCGTGTGCGTGAGATCTTTGCCCGCCTGGGTGCCCTGACCGATCTGTATATCCTCAAGCGTGAGCCCCGCTTCCTTGGCCCATTAATCCCGATATCTGCGATGCACAAGGTGCCGGAAGATGCACCGGGTTACCCGGCGGTGTCGCCGGAGCAGTTGGTAGAGCTGGAGCACAAGCTGACGGCGGAGAAGCTTAAGGCCCAGCAGCAGAAAAAGAGCTGAGTTCACCTCACGCTCCAGCGATTGCCCCTCACCCTAGCCCTCTCCCACAGGGCTGAGTGATCCCCAGTAATATGGTCAGCATCCCATGACCATATTACTGTACTCATTCCCTAACTTTTTCAGCATATTAACTATATTCATCCGTCTCACTATTCCCGCTCTGT
>NZ_JBLJAJ010000051.1:0-12753 GCF_047530005.1 Serratia sp. N21D137 | reverse complement strand
TATAGAGATTGACCTGCTTGTCGTTAAGCGCCACAACCTCTCCATTAGTTGGGAAATCGGACGCTTAGCTTACAAATCGGCCAAAGTAATTGACGCGACAGAGGTCAGAGTAATTGTCGCCTAATAGCCGCGCCATCAACCTCACGCAGTCTCAAGCCAGGGGCCAGCGTTCCGCCTGCAAATGTGATGGTGCTGTCTTGGCCGTCAGTAGCCGAGGAAATCACGAAGGCCTTGACGATAGAGTCCCAAGCGACATTCACGCTTGTGCCAATGCCGGTCTTAATCAGCGTGGCCGCATTATCAAAGCTGGTTGCAGCGCTCAGAGAAATGCTGGTAGAGGTCACCTGAGTACCGTCAACGGTAAGGATAATAGTCCCGGTCAGCAATTTCAGTTGCGCAAGGGTTACATCACCCATTGAAGCCGACCGCAGGAATGCCGGAACGTCATCAGTATTGAATTTAGAGAACAGGAGTGAGCCAGGTTGCTTGGTCGATCCCTTGTAGCCAGAGAAGTAGATGGAGGCCATCGCCATTTCTTGCGATGCGCTGCCGAAATACTTACCGACATCTTCGTCAGAGGTGAAACTTAAAACCGACCCAACCGGCGCATAAGTGCTATCGGTCAAAATCAGTCCGTTCAAATCAAGTGCCGTGCCGCCCGCAGAGAGCACACCCGGATTGATTTTCACGTCTTTTGTAATAGGAATTGCCATTTATGCATTCTCCGGTGGGAATTTTGCATCGACCTCGACAAGGCCGACATTTATGTTGTCCATGAATTGCATTGGTACACTGACAACCGGGTTGAATTGGAAATAAAGGTCTGCAGTCCAACGGCTCTCATAGAGTTGTTCGCCGTTGATCATCGTGGTGTTATGCGGCTCACCGGCATAGAGCGGCTTGATTGGGCTTCCGGCTAGATAAGTGCATGCATACTCGCTGCGCATCAGCGTTGCGATTGTGTTTGCTACGTCTTTTGCCCTTTCGCCATAACAGTCAATTTGCACTCCCCACCTGACAGACCGGGCGATATCTTCAGTGCCAACGCTTGGCGTGTCGGTGTAGGAGTTTCGGTTTGTAGATAGGGCGACATCGGTGATGCTGGTCATCATGATGAAATCGCGCTTTGACATCGGAACATCATTCACTTGCGCCTGATTGATATCCCACCCGGTCACAGATGTTAAAAAACCGCCCAGGGCGGCCATCAGGTCATCTTCTGTTACGCTTGTGGTAATCATGTCGGCACCTGCAGGTTAATGACAAATTTGCACCAATCTGGCCAGGTCTCGATCACTTGAACTACCTTCCACTCCTCGCCATTCAGCAGCATGTAATCACCGCCTTTTTCGTGTGGCCGGTTAACTCCGTTGAAATCACCCTCGGCATAAACCGATCTTACAATCCCCTGGATATTCAGGCCGTCGATGTGTTGCAGGTCTGAATTCGTGAGGGCTTGTATTTGGGCTGAAATGGCGAACGGCGGGTGAAATGCCGGGACTTGTTTAAACGCTGCGTCTTTGGTGTAACCGTTGCTGATTTTCATCTGGGCGGGAACGAATGGGTTAACGCTGCCGATCGCACCGCTGACAATTCCGTGAAGATTCACTATTCCCCCTTGATGATCTCGTAGTCGATGGCTCGCTGATAGCTGCCAGAGTCAATGAGGGTGGTGCTTGCATCGGCCCGGCCCTTCCTCTTTTTGGCTTCTACCGTGGATGGGGCGTTTTCTGGCTGGATGTTGCTGCCAATTGAGTCCCTGATATCCTGCACCATCACCAGACCAAGCTGATTGAATGCCTTATCAACCGCCCCGGCATCTTCAGCAATGTTGCTCACCCCTGATGCCAATTGACTGGCCCAGTCTCCCGTCTTTTCCGCAACCGCATTCCTGATTGCCGGGCGGGCTGGGATTGTTAGGGTGCCGTATTCGTTAGCCGCGGCATATGGAGCAATTAACTCGCCAGTATCTTCGTTTGTGGCACCCGCAAGGACGCCGACATTCATCGTGATACTTGGGACATCAGAAAGCGCGGCAAGCACCTTCAGCAGCGCATCACCACCAGAGATCGAAGCCATAGGTTATCCCCAAGGATGGAAGTAGCGCTTGGCAACGTAACGACCGCCAACAACGTATTTACGTGTTGCCTGCCAATACATCTGCCCGCACGGAGTGGCCTTAAACCACGAGGATGAAGCTGCATCTGGAACAGCAAACGAGACACTCACTGACCCTTCAGACGCGCTGGACGTTGGCCCTGCCTGCCCATTAATGCCCCACACCGCCACGGTGGCTATATGGCACGTCAGGAGGTAGAGCAGCGTCTTGCGCTCATTAACGCCGTTGTCCGGGTCGTAAGGGACAATCGAACCTTCGGAGTTATCAAGCACCAGGCAGGCAACATCAAACGCGTTTTGCAATTGCGCCGGGGAAAGAACCCCAGCGAACCGAGGGTAGATAGCAAGGAATTCGTCACTGTCAAAAGTGACAATCGCCATTATGCAGCCTCACCAGCCGGGACTTCTTCGGTTTTGATTGTCTTGTCGTTTTTGGTATCGACAGGCTCACGACCGTGCTTGACGCCGCGATTATCGGCGGCATTGTCGTCTGCACTTGCGGCATCCGCCTGATGAACAAGCGTACCTTTGCGAACCAGGTCACCGACAAGATCCGGATACATGGCGAGAACTTCTTCCCAGTCAGCGGCAGGTACGACGGTCTTACCAAACCCGCAGGTCAAAGTGCCCTTTTCCAGCCCGCGCAGACGGAAGTCACTGCCGTACAAGGCGACTTTTTTACCTTTGGAGATATCAAACACAATCCCGTGAGGGTGCTTCAATCGAACGTGAACTGAATCGGACATGTTTTTGTTTCCTTGAGAAAGAGAAACAGCCTCCTCAGAGGCTGTGGTTTTACGTAGACGCGCCATAATTACATCCCAGTCATTTGAGCGACCGCTGCTGGCACCTTAATAACGCCACCATAGGTCGTACCGGTGACCTTCTGAGCGAAGGAGGAAAGCGAAGGAACGATGCGGCCCATGCGGATCTTTTCACCAAAGCCCAGCAGGCCGGTTTGGTTGCCCAGGATTTCAGGGGCGATCAGCATCATGGTTTCTACTGCGCCAGGCGCTGACGCGGCACCCAACTGAGGCAGGGAAATAAATTCCATGTTCGGGAAATACTCCGTCAGCATCGACATCACGGTTTTACCAAGCTGAGTTGGCTCGGCCAGCAGCCCGCGCAGCGCAGGAGAGCTTGCCAATTTCATGCGTGACTTCTCATCAACCAGGCCTTGCAGCTGATTGACCAACTGAGTGAACAGCTTGATCACATCGTTGTAGCGCGCGATGGCGTCTTTTCCAGACCACGCAGTCACGCCACCAACAGAGATCGGAGTGGTTGCCGCTGGCAGGTTAGGATCGTTCAACACGCCATAGATTTCTTTACCGGCAACGCCCAGCAAATAAAACCGGTTGGAGTCGATATCGATAGTGGTTGCTGCAGAACGCTGCTTAGCCGCCGCCAGGTTGATTTTGGCTTGCGCGGCCATGTCTTGCTCCAGGTCACCGTACTGGATGATTGTCTGGAAGCGATATTGCTCACGCGTGAACCATTCGGAGTTAACGCCTGCCACGCCGAACTGACCGAAGTCAGAATAGGCAGCGGTGCTACCGGTTACTTCATCGGCACGCCATTTGAAATACGGAGTAGTCCAGTCGCCGCGCTTCTCTTCGCTGTACAGCTCGCGAGCGTTGCGTGGTGCGGTCAGGATTTCAATGACCGTCGGGTCAATGTAGGCCAGCAACTCCGCAGGGATTGTGGTGTTTGCCTGGGTGATCAGCGCGGCGTCTTGAATAAGGCGCGGCATGTTGTCTTTGGTGATCCACTCGCGAGCGTTGCGGCCAAAATCAAAGCCGTATCGCTTGGCTTGTTCGAACGAAATATTCATTTTTTTCTCCATCCGCACGTGACAATGCCCACCGAGTTATTTCAGTGTCAGTTACGAGCGGATTATTTCAGTGTTTAGGCGGCGGGAGTCCAGTTGGAAATGAAGGCTAAGCCATCTTCTTCCCGAACTTCTTTAACAACAAAGCCAGTCTCAACAGAACCGGCAACCGTTGCCCCTGCGGCGGCGTAAGTGATAACGCCGGTAGTGGTGTTGGCGAACGCTTTCTGCCCGATGGTCGGGGCGGTTGAAGTGTAAGCGGCGTAGAACTCACCAATCGTTGCTACGGTTACTGGCGTTTCGTCTGGAATAGCCAGAGTGCCGCCAGATGTCAGCGTGAAGTTGTAGTAATTGAGCAGGTGCTCAACGAAACCCGCCACAACAGAGCCTGAGGTTTTCACCTGATTTTCAGGGTCTGTGCCTTTGAACACGAACCGACCGACATACACAATGCCCTCTGCCAGCGGGTTGCGCGGCAGGTAGATAACTGGGTTGTGCGATGCTCGGTCACCGGCAACTGCACCGGAGTAATACAGATTTACTTGCTTTTGAAGGCCCATTGCATTGCCCCTTAATTAAATTTTGATGTTGCCGAGGCCTGCAAACTTGCCCTCGAAGGTGTCAGGAACAGCGTCTTGGGCAATGACTGGCTCTGATGGCTTGTTAGCCGCCAGCATGTCAACCATGCCCTTATACGCCGCTTTGTCGTACAGCTTGATGTTGACGCCTTTCTGCTTGAGAGCGTGGCCGTAAATATCTTCCGCGCTATCGAAGGCCATGACATCAACCTCGCCCACCAGACCGCGAACTTTACCGCCAGCCTCGTTAAGCGATTTGAAGTGTGCCTTGGACTCGGTCAGGGCTTGCGTGCGGATGGTATTTGCGTCCATCGCCGGAGTGGATCTTTCTTTCTCCAAACGTTCTTTCTCCAGGCGCTCGGTCTCGGCTTTTTCTTCTTCCGTCAGCTCATCACCAACTACAACGGTGAGAGCGGCCAGCATTTTTTCGAGCACTTCATCAGGAACCTTACCTTCGAGCATGGCGCGGATGCTTTCAGCGCTGTTTTCCTCGTCGTAAGTCATTTCATCGGCGTTATCGACAACAACCTCTTCCGGCTCGACAACTTCCTCAGCCGCCTCCATCAGTTCGGCCAACTCTTCCGGCTCGATCTCCATGTCTTGGGCAAGCTTATTGCCATACTGGCGCACCACAGCCCGCGCCAGGGTTGAAGGTTTTTTATAAGAACCGACCAACTTGGTCAGATCTGCAGGAGCAGCATCCATCGCAAGGAGCGGCTTTAGATAAGCGGCCAGCGTTGCACGCACTGCCACCTGTTTACGGTTAAGTTGCATTGTTTTTTGCACCTTTTTTGGTTTAGACGGCATTGCGTCGTGGACGTACACATCGGGGCCAGCCCGACCTTCTTTTACCAGCGCAACATGATTTCCCCGGATGTTTCGCATCACGAAGTCATAATGGACGCCGTTAAATTCACCCGGCGTGAAGTCGGGATCGAAAAAATAGCCGCAACTGATTTCTTTCAGCTTGTCGCTATTGATTTGCTCTATCGCCCAGGCGTCGGTGACGACCAAGGCGTTGTCAACATAAGGAGCATCCCATAGTGGAGAGGTGCCAATTGAACCAACACGGTGCTCTTTGAGCGGATTGGTTGCGCTGTCCTGTTTGTGGATGCATAGCAGCGGCATGCTGCTGAATGTGTCCTTGGCCTTCTCCAGCTCCTCACCCGACCGGTATCCGTAATAGATTCGGTCAGGGTCCAGGCCAAGTTCTTCACAGCCAGGGATTTCATAGCCGTAATACGGAGCCACTTGCTCTTTGGTGAGGTGAGTCTGGGAAACGTGAAGGTAGCCATTTTCATCAATCCGGCGACGGCTACCCTCGTCAAACGCGATCGCCCGGCCCGCCCAGTTACGGGTGGCTTTCTTTTTTTGCACTGCCATGATTTACCCGTTATTGAGTGTCTTTATGTAATGCCCTGACCAATGCTTTAGCCTGGCGGACATTTCCGCGACCTTGTGATTTGATGGCTTTGCACTTGCCAACCTGTTTCATGGTGGCCTCAATGTTGCCGCACTTAACAATCGTGACAGCAATATCGCCTAACCGATTTGATTCGAAATGAATGCCGCTCATTCTGGCCTCGCTAGGTAAATTTCAGGCATAAAAAAAGGCCGCCTGAGCGACCTGTTATTTGCGGTATGTTATTGATATTTTCTCTGGGTAACGTGGGAAATCTGGCGATCCTGCAAAACAGAGGATCTCCGCAGATATCCTTACCAG
The DNA here is from genome assembly GCF_047530005.1 of Serratia sp. N21D137. Taxonomy (NCBI): domain Bacteria; kingdom Pseudomonadati; phylum Pseudomonadota; class Gammaproteobacteria; order Enterobacterales; family Yersiniaceae; genus Serratia; species Serratia sp. N21D137. The sequence goes on along the minus strand of NZ_JBLJAJ010000051.1, from coordinate 6,503 downwards.
CCCGTCGCCGTCGGTGGTTACTTCGGTGATTAACGCCTCATCACTCTTTAGCTGCTCAAGGAAGCCCTCAAGTCTATTAATCAGTTCTTTCTTGTGCGCATCCATCTTAACCTCACCCCAGAGCCGGTGCTTTCTAATTGGCATAGCAACCTCACCTATTTGTTTTGCAATCTTGCATCTATAGCTTCATCTAAACTGATGAAGTTAATGTCAGGATAGGATTGCTTTACGACGCAAGGGAAGGCGTATAGTTGCACATAACCACCATCCCTGCCCTCTTGCCAGGCTTGGTCTTTTAGCCAGCGATAACGGGCGGCATCTTTTTCAAGCTGAAATTGCTCTTCGCTTTTATTGGTTTCCATAACAACCTCACCTTAGCGACCTTGATGTTATTAAATTAACTTAATCTAGCTTTCCGCCAGGCGAGCCAACGGCACCAGATGCAACACCACCACCTCCACCAAGAAATTCAGTGCCTGACACGTTTGCTGCAAACTTCATCCAATCAGAACCGCCATCAATCGTGATTTTGGCCTGCAAAACTGCGTGTGGAACCCCCCTTTCCTTAAGGACAGATGAGACGGCATCGGTTATTGCTTTGCTCAGCTCTTTTGATAAATCATTTTCCATAACAACCTCGCCTTAACGCAATTGATACCTATATCCCGCTAACGCTGGAATATTGCCACTTCCCGTCATCGTTACGCAGGCCAACATCAGTTATCTTCGCGGGCCCAGTGCCAACATCCAACCGGTAACCGATTGAGATTTCACGCGAGCGAACCATGTCAATTGCCCGGTTGCATGGATAATGCTTTCCAGCCACGCCAACTGTGGATGTGTTTTTCACCGATTCAAGCGTTTGTCTGGTGTTGTTAGCGACTGATGCCAGCATTAAGCTGATCGCTTCTATCACTTCTTCCGATGGCATAGGCTGTGTTATTCGGGGCAAAAACCGAGTTTTCTTATCAAGATGGAAGTCGTATGGGGTGCGCATGGGTTTCATCATCAATCCGCCATTCTGTAGTTAAATGAAAACTTGGTGCGGTAATCGCCATCGGGCGCGGAACTAAATGGGTAAAGCTCACAAAGCACAGTATCCCCATGCATTAACTTTCTTACCCCGGACTTATTATCGGTGATTGCTGTGCATTTCTTTATGTTCTCTTCGAAATCCACATTGCCAAAATGCCTTTCCATTGCAGCTTTGATGATTTCATTTTCTTTTGATACCAGGGAAGCTATAGCGTCATTCCTTTTCTGGTCTTCAATGCTGATAAATTTATTCATAACAACCTCGTCTAGTTGCTCGTCATGGTATCAGTGGCAGGCGGTGACGAAGCCGCTTTTCGGGAGCTACCCTAGCCACTGATGTTTGTGGTGTGGTGGCCGGTGCCGATCTCCGGCTCGGATGGTATTCGCTGGCATACTTTCAGCCACGTCCCAAGTCTCCTATTCCCATCCATCTGGCTATTACAGGTGCGCATCAGCCTGCGCATTCACCACATGTTCATTTTAACTGTTTTGCGGGTGCTAGGCACCTTCGTTGGATTGGATCTTCTTTAGCATAGAGTTGATATTGGCGTGATATAGGCGGACCATTTCTTTTCCGTGCTCATCATCGCCAAGCCCCTCTTCATCCAGGTACCCGCTAAAGTGTGCGAGGGCAACCTTAGAGTGGCAATCTCATGGCTCTCAATCTCAATTGTCATTGTTTTCTCCCGGCTTCGGTATTACAGGCCTGAAATCGCACTTGCAGTTTATCAGTTCGCCGGGGTGGACCTCCCTGCCTTCGTGCGGGTCATAGCAGCCCGCTGCCAGTTCGAATTTCTCACCGTTCATTTTTAAATGCGATTGCCGATAGGTTTTGCTGCCGCCTGCGCGGTGAACCCAAATACCATGGGTAATACCGGCAGATTTGCAGCGCTCCCTTGAGATGGCATTCGAGGCCTTGGCGTTCTGGTCCCGAGCGATAACTTTCGCCCGACGCTCAGTGATTCCATAACGCTTTTTCAGCTCCTCCTTGAGAAAGCCAACATCACGGCCATTCGTCACTGATTGCTGAACCAGCGTTTGCACCTGCGTGAGGTACTGCTCAGGAATGGACTTAATCAGCCCGACCTGAGTTTCGTACAGGCTATCAAGAACGGTCTGAACCTCGGGAGTGATCTGCATACTGACGGTCATCCCCTCGGCCCGAAGCTTATTGCTGACCGACCTGGATGTGTACGCATCCGAACGACGGACAAACCACAGCGCGATCGACTCGGCTTTCTTGTCGAACTTCTCGCGCCAGGTTGCCATCACAGAAATCAGTTTGCTGCTGAGTGCTTTCCCTGGTGAGGCGTCGCCTACAATCTCCGATTCCTGCTTACGGTACTCTGCGGATATCCAGTAATTGACGGACGTTGACATCTCGCTAATCAGTTCTTGCAGTTTCTCCCTGTACTGCTTCTCCAGTCCCGCGTTGGGGGATGTAGACTTGGCTGTTTTCGTCGCCCGAACCTTCGCCATTGATTATCTCCGGTTCTTCATCTGCATCTAAGCCAGCAAATGGCGTTTGAGGGTCCTCAGCCACAGCTTTCCTAACTTCCATCGGGTCAACGCTGCCAAGGTCAGCATAAATCTGCCGCGTTTGCGCTTTAACCAGTTGAATGTCTGCAACCGCCTTCTCATCCTCTTCGTTCAAGCCCACGAACTTAAACTTGACCGATTTATCAAGCTTGCCGAGCTTGACGATTTGGATGATGTCCAACGCCTTTTGAACTCCTTTGCGGAGAACCTTTTCCTGCTGTGAGGAAATGTGGTCGTTGTAGTTCTTGATGTCAGAGTCGCCCGTGTTAAATCCGGCCGGGGAAATCCCCATCAACTTAACTGCGGGGGTGCGGTTAATGGCGACGATAAACTCAAGCTGCTGGCGAACGATTTCGGTAACACCGGAGATCGGCGTCACGATGTTGACTATGTCCTCCAGTTCTTTATCAACCGCAAGGACGCCATCATTGGAACGGTAAGCGGCCATGTAGGCCAATCGACCATCAAGGCTACTGGTTCCATTTGGGTTGGTGAGAATGTCCTCCATATCGGTTTTTAGCACCGTCAGTGAGAACTTCTCAAGCAGCCGAGAAGAGGCCTGCCGAGCATCCTGGAAGTGGAGCACGTAGTCGTACAGTATCTGGGCTTGCGGAATGCCCATGAAGTTGTATGCCGGTTTCAGCATCACTGGCACTTCATTGCCGCAGATACGGATAAGGCGCGAAGAGTGAACCTGCTTACCCAGCACCCACCACGTTTCCGGGTTGAAGTAACGCGGACTCAGCGGGTTAAGGCTTTCGTAGTTGCCGGGGAAAATGTTAATCGGCTCAATGACCGTAAACCGTTTGAACCTCTGCAGCTCAGCCGATTTATCCGTTGTGTCGAGCGGGGTTAGCAACTGTTCATCAGTGGCCCCGGTATCGATATAAATCAGGCAACCGCCAAAATACCCATCAAACTCCGCTGCTTGATGGAAGATGCTGCGGACTTCGTAGTCCACCATCGCATCCTCAATTTCCTTTTTCTCATCGGAGCTTTCGCCATTGCCGTTTGTGTCGGCGGCCTCAATCTCGATCCACTCGCGGGTCATGTCATCAGCGACCGTCTCAACGCAAGCGCGGATCAGTCCGTTTTGCGTTAATGAGGACAGTGCTGCGTAGCCCATGAACGAAGGAGCCAAGCCTGGACCTTGCCCCATGTCAATCGCGTGTTGCAGTAATGTATATGCACCGGAATTATCGAAAGCATGGTCCATTGCTATCACCGCGTCTCTCGGAGCACCTAGCGTTTTGGCTGGACCATAGATTTTCTTAATTTCGGATGGAGTCATGATTTGGCTATACGTTTCTACCTTATCTCTCGCCGCCTGAGACAACGAGAATCTGCGCCGGGCGTCACCAGCCTGGCGTCTGTTTTTTCTTTTTGTCATGAGATTCTCAGCGAAGGCTACGACGAGCCGCTCTACGGGATACTGCCTGCTTGACAGTTTCGGGATTCATGTTGAGGCCTGATGATGATTGACTTAACTCAGTCAGAGCCCACACAGCGGCGTCCAGGCGGTCAGGCGATTTTTTGGCTGTTGCTGGAACGTATTCCAGGAACTGGTTTTCGACTTGGTACAGGTTTCCATGGTGTGCAACGCGGCCTTGCGAATAAAGCGCAGATATTGGCTCGGCTCGGGCAAACTTACCCTTGCTCGCATGAACGCGAATGATCCGCCCAGTGAAGCCAGCATTGCGAAGAGTTTCCTCCGCCATGTCTCCGCCCTGGTTGGTTTCGATGACAATGGCGTCGGCCTCATGCGTGGTGTAAGCGTCGATCGCTTTCGTTGCCCAGCCGTTCGGGCTGTACTTTCCGCTGTAGTCGCCATCAAGCGAATAAAGCCGCTCTTTGCCGCCACCGTACGCACTCGCTGCAACAATCCCGGTTTCATCGCTGTCTTCGCTATTGGTAGCTTGCGGGTCAATTGCAATTACAGTGCGACTGAGCGGCAAGTGGATGTCCAGGCTATGAGCTGCGGCAACCATCGCCTCATCCCATAGAGCACCCTCAGAGTTAAACCTGCGAGGCTTCTGCATGTACTGCGCTTCAGCGGTTCGGCGATGTGAGAACAGCGCAACCCGGTGCGATTCGTTATGCTTGAACGGCCATAGCCAGCCATCAGGCAAACCGTGGTCGATTGGTATCGCGTGGGTGTTGTCTGGATATTGCTCGGCGTAACTCTGACTGTTGTCGATAATCACCGGGAGATTTAGGTGATGCCATTTCTCTCCGGAGCCACCGCGCAACAGGTAACCACTGAGGTCGTGATAGTGGATGCGCTGCATGATGACTATCATCGGTGTCGTTTCGACGGCCAGGCGTGACTTGATGGTTTCGTTGAACCGGTTGTTTACGCCATCACGTACCGTTTCAGAGTAAGCGTCATCCGGCTTCACCGGATCATCGATAATCAATGCCCCCTGAAATCCAGGCTCCATGTGACCGGCACGAAAGCCAGTAACTTGCCCCGCAGCGGATGATGCGTAAACACCACCACCTTGTTCCGTCCACCACATCGCCTTGCTGTCTGAGTCATCGCGTAGTGTCATCGGCCACATGGCCTGATACAGCTTCGATTTGACGATAGCGCGAGCGGTTGATGAGTTGAGTAGTGCAAGGTTGTGTGAGTAAGACAAATGCATGAAGCGGGCGCGAGCATTAAGAGCAATGCCGCGGGCGATCATGTTGATGGTCGCCATCTCTGTCTTGGTGTAACCGGGTGGAACGTTAATTATCAGGCGTTGGATTTCACCACTTACCACCCTATCTAAAGTCTCCTGGATGACCTTGTGGTGAGGGGCGACAATCATTTTTCCGTTGGTGCGTTGCTTGAAGAAGTAGCGACTGAAATACAGACCGTCCTCTTCACATTCTATCTTGCGGGCGTAGTTCCGCTGCTCAACAGTCGTCATCCTCCAACATCTCCTGTCGAGCTGCTTTATATTCTTCTTTTGTCAGCGTGGTTATTGCGATATTGCCATTCAGATCGGTTTTCTTCGGTGCTTCCCAGCCCTGCAGTTCGCCAAGCTGCTTAATCGCCGCCTTCGGGTCATGAAGCTTTATCTTCAAGCCTTGCGGGCCAGCGGTTAACTCAGAGATTGCGGCCATGTCTTCCGGCCTAAGCAGAGAGGAATCCTTGAAGCTCCAAGTGGCCTGATAAACCGGCTTGCCTTCTTCGTCCTCTCCGACCTGTGAGTTGCGAAACTCCGCCAAGTCGAACAAAGATACTCGGCCTAACGATGAAAGCCGCTCAAGGGCTTCCTGCTTCGTCATAACGGCATCTGAGATGGCTTCTTTGTTCATTTCGTCAATGAAGGCTTTCACCTTAGGATTGGTTAGGATTTCGCTGGCACACGCACTAGCCGTCTCATCCTTCTTCGCCTTCCCGCCTGCTTGCTTGTATGCATCAATTTGGCTAAGCCCCTTCACAATGCCTAACGCAAACTTCTGCTGTAATTTGGTCAGGGCATCGAATAGGGCTGTTTGGTGTTCAGTTAGCTCCATATCGATTTTTGATGCGTCGCCTTCACCTTCGAATGACGCGATAAATGCTTTCTTAATGTTGCGACCAATATTCTCGGAGTAGCTGGCGTCAGCATCCGCACCTTGACTGCTAAGCACATTCCTCAGTGCTTCAGATGCACAGACTTGCACATACTCAGGCAGGTCCTGAAATTTCTTATCTAGCTCGATTTTATCTGTCATTTAGAATAATCCTCTGCCTATTGAAATGCAGTGCCGGGAAAACCCGACACCACACCATCGTTAAACCTATACAAAACTCTGTCAAAGCCACCTTATTGTAAGCGTCCAACGAAGGCCGTATTGACTAAGGTCGAGTAAGTTATTCTGTTGGCAGTGTTATACGCCACGGCAGTAGCTCACTGACCCGGTTTATCGGCCAGTCGGCAATCACATTCAGCACA
>NZ_JBLJAJ010000050.1:0-14582 GCF_047530005.1 Serratia sp. N21D137 | reverse complement strand
GAACACATACTCAACACACGAGGGAGAAAATCTCTGGGCTATCGCTCCCCCAATGAGGTATTTTTAACACACTTACAGGCGGCATAAGCCCCCTGGGTTTTGTTGCGTTTCGAGTGGGAATGGGGCCTATCAATCCATCAGTACCTATGCTCAGCGTTCCATCGCGCCGCTCAAAGCCCAGCTCACGGTGGGGCAATACTTCACGCCGGGTGAACAGTTTGACAGCGTGCCGTTCACCGGCGTGCAGTTGACCAGCGATACCCGCATGAATCCCGATAGCGAAAACGGCTTTGCGCCGGTGATCCGCGGGATCGCCAATTCCAACGCCAAGGTCACCGTGCGTCAGGGTAATCATGTGATCTACGAGACCAGCGTGCCACCCGGCCCGTTTGCCCTCGACGATCTCCACAGCACCGGTTACTCCGGCGATCTGCTGGTAACGGTAACCGAAGCCGACGGCCAGACCCGCATCTTTACCGTGGCCTATGCGGCGGTGCCGCAGATGTTGCGGCCGGGTGTTTCGCGCTTCAATCTTTCCGCAGGGAAATACCGCGACAGCACGCTCGACAGTGTTCCCAATCTGTTGCTGGGCACCTGGCAGCACGGGGTATCCAATCTGGTGACCGTCTACACCGGCGGCATTATGGCTGAGAAATATCAGTCGCTGCAGGGCGGGCTGGCATTGAACACCGGCATCGGCGCGTTTGCACTGGATCTCACCCAGTCCTGGGCTAGCGGCCTGAAGGGCAATGCTACCGGGATCGATGAACATATGCAGGGGCAGAGTTACCGAGCGACCTACAGCAAGCTACTGTATGAAACGCGCACCAACTTTACCTTGGCGGCCTACCGTTTTTCGAGTGAGGGCTACCTGAGTTTCAGCGATTTTGCTCGGGCGCGCAGTAGCGAGACGCCCACGTTTAATGAAATGAGCAGTCTGCCCGGCCTGATAGGTAGCGTTGTCGAGTCTGCCCGGCCGCGCAACCGCTATCAACTGAACATCAATCAGCCTTTAGATGATGGCTATGGCAGTCTGTTCTTCAGCGGCTCGGCGCAGAACTACTGGCATAATCGTGGGGGCACCAGCACCACGTTTCAGGCTGGCTATGGTAATAGCTACCGTTGGGGGAGCTTCAACGTAGGTATCAGCCGGACTATCGGCTCGGTAGGACAGTCGGATACGCAGTACCTGTTCAGCATCAGCATTCCTCTCGGCAGCCGGGATCGTGCGCCTATGCTGACCACCTCGCTGAACTACAGTGACAGCAAGAACACCACGGCGCAAACCACCCTCAGCGGTACGGTGGGTGAAAATAATCAACTGAACTACAACGCGTTTGGCAGCAGCAACCGGGCTGACAGCCATAGCGCCAATTCACTGGGCGGCAACGTGCAGTACAGCTCACCCTATGCTGTGATGAGCGGCGGGGCCAGCAGTGGCAATAGCACACGGCAGTTGAGTCTGGGGTTGAATGGCAGCGTGGTTGCCCATCCGGGCGGCGTCAACTTTACACAGTATCAGGGGGATACCATGGCGGTGGTGCAGGCCAAAGGGGCAGAAGGGGCGGCCATCAGCAGCAACGTCGGTGCAGCGGTGCAGGGTAACGGTTTCGGGGTGGTTTCTGGGCTGATGCCATACCGCCAGAACGAAATCGCGCTCGATCCTAAAGGGACTTCGCAGAACGTGGAAATCAAAGGTAGTTCCCAGCAGGTCGCTCCCAGCGCCGGGGCCATCACGATGCTGAAATACCAGACCGAGACCGGTGTACCGGTGATGTTGCAGGCCAGCCGTACGGACGGTAAACCGATCCCGCTAGGGGCCGAAGTGCTGGATGACGAGGGAAACTACTTGGCGATGGTCGGCCAGGGAGATCTGATCTTTGTGCGCGGTTTGGCTCCGCAGGGACGGCTAGTAGTGAAATGGGGGCGGGATGCGGACCAGCATTGTTCACTGCAGTACCGTTTACCCGCAGACCTGGACAAAATCCAGGGCTACCCGAAAGTCGCTGCGAAGTGCGAGCGGTGAGCGTGATTTCTGCCCGGCAACGCTGGGCAGCAAAACTGACCCTACATAGTTGTTTTTAAGCGCTATGATTATTTAAAAGGCTGTTTTTGTCTTTTTCATTTTTTGGATGATATCAATCATGAACAGATCGCGAATTATCGCCCTCCTCTTTGCTGTACTGTGCAGTTGGGTATTTCAGGTGCAGGCCAACGTGGTCATTTCCGGCACTCGACTGGTTTACCCGGCTAAAGATCGGGAAATCACCGTAAAAACCACCAATATGGGGAAAGAACCCTCAATGGTGCAGGTGTGGATCGACCGGGGCGACCCCAATAGCCGTGCCGATACCGCCAATGCTCCGTTTCTGGTGACACCACCGCTGGTACGTATTGAGCCTAACAAAGGACAAGCGTTCCGCGTGGTCTTTACCGGTGCCGATTTGCCGAAAGATCGTGAGTCTATTTTCTGGTTCAACCTGCTGGATGTGCCACCGCTGCCCAAAGATGCCGATGCCAATGTGATGCAGGTAGCTTATCGTTCGCGTATCAAACTGTTTTACCGCCCGGAAGGGCTGGCAGGCACCCCGGTCAAAGCCGCTGAGTCTCTTGCCTGGTCACGGGGAGCGTCTGGTAAGAGTGGTGTTGAGCTACAGGTTCGTAACAACAGCCCGTTTTATGTCTCGTTGTCCACTGTCACTTTGAAAAGTGGTAGCGCGTCATTTAAAGATGCCGAGGGGAAAACCCTGGCTCCGTTCAGCAGCCAGAATATCACGCTGAAAGGCACGGGGGCGTTACCGGCCGGGCAAGCCAACGTGACGTACAGCTGGATCAACGACTACGGTGCCGCTGTAACGCAAACCACGCCACTGACGCTCTGATAAGCCGGCTTCAATGGGATTTTCCTCCCAATTGTCTGTGTTTATGCGTCTAAGACAGAGTTCGAATATGAATATAGACTTTCAGAAGATGATAAATAAAATGAAAACAAAGCAGATATCGCGCGCCAGGCTATTGGCGCTATCCCTGGGTGGCGTGGCTCTGGTAATTATGGGTATCTCTCAGGCCAGTGCTGTCACTGTATGTAACCCGCCCGCGCCACTTTCCATGACTTTCCCGCCGCTGGTGTTTGAAGGTGGGGCGGATGGCCCAGCCATTGGTCAACCGATCACCAGCGGTTGGGGGGCAGCTATAGTCAACCCCAATTATCTCACTGGTGATGCCACTTGCTTGATTAGCATGGGGATTACGTTACCAACGCTGGATGGCCCCATAATTCCCAACCTAACCTATACCGAGGATGGCATCACCTATCCGATATTTTCCACCAACATCCCGGGGATCGGCATTATTATTGGAATAAAAGCGATGTCGGCGGCGAAATATACACCAGTAACAAGGATCACTTCATTCCGTCCCGTTCCCAGCCCATCACAAGGTATGGGGTTAGCCATTCAGGCCAAGCTGATTGTCACCGGACGTTTGACCAGCGGCGTTTACCCCATTGCCAGCCAGAGATTGGTCCGTGTTTATACCAATGGGCCCAATAACGTGACTACTCCTGAAACCGATTTGATACTCAACGCCAGCACGGTAACCATTACGGCCAGAACCTGCGAGATGCTCAGTGGCACCTCGCAGAATGTGCCGCTACTGCCGGTTGGTAAAAACCAGTTTTCCGGCGTGGGTACCTCGGCGGGGGGAGAGGCTAATTTCTCGCTGACTACGCTCTGTGGCAGCGGTGTCAAGCTGTATGCCACGATGACCGATGGTTCCGATCCCGGCAATATCAGTAATATACTCAAACCTGCCGAAGGTACTACAGCATCGGGCGTGGGGGTTCAGATACTGCGCAACGGCTTACCGATATCCTTTGGTCCCGACTCTTCAGCGTTCGGGAATACTAACCAATGGTATATCGGTACTGCTGGCAGTGGGGGGAGTGAACCCTTTACTATCCCGCTGAAGGCGAGATACGTGCAGACAGCGCAGAATATGGTGGCAGGCAGCGTTAAGGCCAGAGCCACCGTGACTTTCTCCTACCAGTAACGCCATCATTGCCAATAAAAAACCGGTGAAATTGCCGGTTTTTTATTGGATGAGGAAAAGGTTTCGCCCCAGACTTTTTCCGCGTAGTGTATTTACCACCAAGCTCTGTAGTAAAAGAAATAATAATTTTCTTTAATAAGGTTTTACTTATATCAATTTCTGCATTTTAATAAATAGGTTTTGATTATGCTTTAGCTTGTGCGCCCATTCAATTTTTATTTATATTTATATAAGTGTAATAACTTGATTTCATTGACATAAAAAATAAATTTCGATTTGACTTATATTGATAATCTATGTTTAATTTTCGTTTAAGTTGTTATTGTTATTGTTATTGTTATTGTTATTGTTATTGTTATCTGACGTTATCTGAACCACCGCTTTTCCCTGGCTGGCATAAGAATAAGGTTATCCTTATTTAATCCAGTCAGCAATATGGCAATATATTCGCATCTGTGAAATAGACCCGATCAGGGTTGTATCGCAATCATGATTAGATAGCGTTAACCACCGATAACTTAATTTTAATCAACAGCAATCTATTTGCTGTGCTGAATACAATCTAGTAAAACCAAGGAATATAAAACATGAAAGCAATCTCTATCAAAACCGCCCTGGCAACTCTGATACTGGCTGGTCTGGCAAGCAACGCCTTTGCCTACGATGCACAGATCAACATCACCGGTGAACTGACTGAAAGCACTTGCCTGATCAATGGCGCCAGCAGCCCAGCGGTCAAGAACGTCACTCTGCCAACTCTGTCCAAGTCTGCCCTGACCGGTGCAGGTTCATGGGCTGGCCGTGTGCCAGTAACCTTCGAACTGACTGGCTGTGATGTGGGCACCACCGGTGCAACCGCCACTTTCGAAAACGGCCCGAACATCAGCGCCGAAGGCAACATGAAAAACCTGGCTGCCACCAACGCTGCCACCAACGTTGAAGTTCAGCTGCTCGATGCTGCGGGTACCGCGCTCAACCTGGCGTCAGACACGGTAACGACCCCAATCGTCGGCGAAGCCGGGACCTTGAAGTTCTTCGCACAGTATTACTCCAAGGATGGCGGTGCGTCAGCTGGCCAGGTGGTCTCACACGTTGAGCTCTCAATGAACTACAACTAATCCCCCTGGGGATACTGGTAGTCACGGTATCCCTGATTTTTTAAGGGCATCCACCATGGAGTGCATTTAAAAAAGCATTTACTTACTGCTTACGACCTCTTTGGACCCCCAAACTTCGGAGAAATAGTCATGTTTGCTGGCTTCTTAAACGCATTTACTCCTCGCCAGACTCGTCAGATCTTTGTGACCAGCCTGTTGGCGTTGGCGGTAAGTACGGCTGCCCATGCCACAGACCAGGATTCTCCGGAGTTGGCAGAGTTCGACCCTGGTTTTTTCCGCGGGCTCAGCGGCCAGGCGACCGACCTCTCGCGTTTCAGCAAAGGTAACACCCTGAGCCCCGGCCACTATCGCTTTGATGTGTACGTCAATGAGCTGTGGGTGGGCCGCCAGGAGATCACGGTAACCCATACGGTCCCCGAGGCGGGGGTGAACTATTGCTTTACCCCTGAGCAGGTACTGCAATGGGGGCTGGATGCCAGCAAACTCCCCGAGGCGGCGCTGGCGCAACAGGCGCTGAAGAACGAGAAGTGCTTTGACGCCGAGAAATTCATTCCCGGTTTCAAGTTAAGCGCCAATACCGGTGAGCTAATGCTGGAGATCACCGTCCCGCAAGCCTTTATCGGTTCACGCCGTGGCGTGGTCGCGCCCGAGCTGTGGGATCATGGTGTCACAGCCGGTTTTGTCGGCTATAACCTCAACGCTTTTCACACCGACAACCGGGATGGGGGCAATACCACCCAGTATTTTGGCGGCTTTAACAGCGGGATCAATCTTGGGGCTTGGCGGTTACGTCATAACAGCAGCTACACCCGGACAGATGGGAGCAACAATTCTGGGCACTATCAGGCTATCAGTAGTTACGCTCAGCGCTCGATCGCACCGCTCAGGGCGCAGTTCTCGGTGGGGCAATACTTCACGCCGGGTGACCAGTTTGACAGCGTGCCGTTCACCGGCGTGCAGTTGACCAGTGACTCCCGTATGAATCCTGATACCGAGAACGGCTTTGCGCCGGTGATCCGTGGGATTGCCAATTCCAACGCCAAGGTCACCGTGCGCCAGGGCAACAATGTGATCCATGAGACCAGCGTGCCACCCGGCCCGTTTGCTATCGACGATCTCCATAGCACCGGCTACTCAGGCGATCTGCTGGTGACGGTAACCGAAGCCGACGGCCAGACCCGTAGCTTTACCGTGGCCTATGCGGCGGTACCACAAATGTTGCGCCCGGGGATTTCACGTTTCAACCTGTCAGCGGGAAAATACCGCGACAGCGCGCTCGACGCTACCCCCAGCTTCTTGCTGGGCACCTGGCAGCAGGGGATTTCCAACCTGGTGACTGCCTACACAGGAGGGATTGTATCCGACAAGTACCAGTCGTTGCAGGGCGGATTGGCTTTGAACACCGGTCTGGGTGCGGTGGCCGTGGATATCACGCAATCACGCGCTAGCGGCCTGAAGAACAGTGCCACCGGGATCGAAGAGCATATGCAGGGGCAGAGTTACCGTGCAACCTACAGCAAGCTGCTGCCCGAAACGCGTACCAACTTTACCCTGGCGGCCTACCGTTTTTCGAGCGACGGCTACCTGAGTTTTGGTGATTTTGCCCGTGCGCGCAGTAGCGAAACGCCCACGTTTAACGAGGCGGGGAGCCTGCCCGGTCTGGCGGGTGATATTTCTGAGACCTCTCGGCCACGTAACCGTTATCAGCTTAACGTCAACCAGCCGTTGGCCGACGGGTACGGCAGTTTGTTCTTCAGCGGCTCGGCGCAGAACTACTGGCATAACGGTGGGGGTACCAGCACCACGTTCCAGGCCGGTTACGGCAACAGCTACAAGTGGGGTAACTTCAACGTCGGTGTAAGCCGGACCCTTGGCTCAGCGGGGCAGTCGGATACGCAATATCTGGCCAGCGTCAGCATCCCATTGGGCAGCCAGTCGCGGGCGCCGATGCTGACGACGTCGCTGAATTACAGCGACAGCAAGAACACCACTGCGCAAACGACCCTGAGCGGAACGATGGGTGAAAATAACCAGCTAAACTACAATGCGTTTGGCAGCAACAACCGGGCAGACAACTACAGCACCAGCTCGCTGGGTGGCAATGTGCAGTACAGCTCCCCGTATGCGGTGATGAGCGGCGGGGCAAGCACTGGCAATAGCGCCCGCCAGTTGAATCTGGGGCTGAGCGGCAGCGTGGTCGCCCACCCGGGTGGCGTCAACTTTACGCAGTATCAGGGGGAAACCATGGCGGTGGTAGAGGCGAAAGGCGCGCAAGGAGCAACCATCAGCAGCAACGTCGGTGCGGCCGTTCAGGGTAACGGCTTCGGGGTCGTCTCCGGGCTGATGCCTTACCGTCAGAACGAAATCGCGCTCGATCCGAAAGGAACGTCGCAGAACGTAGAGATCCAGGGCAGTTCTCAGCAGGTTGCTCCCAGCGCCGGGGCCATCACGATGTTGAAATACGAGACTGAGACCGGCGCGCCGGTGATGTTACAGGCTAGCCGTACGGATGGGAAACCAATCCCGCCGGGTTCAGAAGTGCTGGATGACAAGGGAAACTATCTGGCGATGGTCGGCCAGGGTGACCTGATTTTTGCGCGCGGTTTGGCACCGCAGGGGCGACTGACTGTGAAATGGGGGCAAGGAGCCAATCAGCGTTGTTCACTGCAGTACCGTTTACCGGCCAACGTAGCCACCATGCAGGATTACCCAAAAGTGGCTGCCAAGTGTGTGGTGCAGTAAGTCTACTTGCCACAGCGATCCCCGCACCGCCGAAACGGTGCGGGGACGGTTTTTTAGCGATCAAATCCCCATTCGGACCATTTGCTTTTGATTTTCTCCTGAAGCGGCAGCGGATAATTGGTGGCAAAGCTCAATACCTGCTCCAACGGCTGGTTAACCTGCTGCTGGATCTGCAGGCAACTGTAGGCCACCAAGCCGCCGCGCCCGCGTAGTTTGGTGGCCACATCCAGGTAAATCTGTAACCCGGTACCGTCGGAGTCATATTGCGGATAGTGAAACACGCCTTGCACCGGGTTATTGCGTGTGGCCAATGCCCAGGTCACTTTGTTGCTGTCATCAGGAGGAATATCTTCGCCCACGATAATCAGCTTGGCGGTGGTTTTACCAATATGGTTGGTCCAGAACACCTCGGCAATCTTGTCGATAAAGGCTTTGACCGTCATGCCGGTGATTTTATGCCAGTCGTCACGTACCCGGATCACCAGCCAGTGGGAAGAGGCCTCCAGCGGGCTGAAACAGTCGATGATCGGCAGACCGGACTTTTCAAAATACACTCTGGCGGTGGCGGATAAACAGAAGCGGCCGAGCATCAGCGTAGAGTCGATCGGAACACCCGGAATGCAGATCGGCAAGATAGCCTCATCGCGGAAGGTGACACAGGTGATTTTCGCCAGTGGTTTCAGGCTGGACTGGTTGGAAAGGTAGCCGGGGAACTCGCCAAACGGGCCTTCAGCCACGGATTTATCCGCGCTGACATAGCCTTCGATGATGATTTCACATTCGGCTGGCACCAGCACATCGCAGGTTTCCGCTTTCACCATTTCGATGCCGTGGCCAAGGAACGCAGACGCATAGTTGTATTCATCATGCCAAGCCGGCGGAGCCGCAGAAAGCAGCATGGTGACTGCCGGGGGTACCCCAAGGGCAATCACAAACGGACAGTCTTTCCCCTGGGCCGTCCACATATTGTAGATCATGCCGTTATGCTGGAAAGGCAGCCACAGGCCGACAATATTGTTCTTCGAATAATGCGGGCCATTGCCGTGTGCTACACCGACCGAACTGGCGTGAGGCGGTTTTGGCGTTGGGTTATTCTGCGGCCGTGAACCGGCGATCATCGCCCGGCTGAAGGACCAATTGGTCCAGGCGTCCTTATCTACCGTGTATGCGTCCTCCGGTACAGGTTCACCCGGTGGAGTACGCACCATGATGGCTCCGGCTGTCTGGAAATAGCGGCCACCGTCGCCGTCGTGCAGGATAGGGGCCGGGATTTTGGTCATATCCACCTGATCGCCCACCCATTTGTTTTGCTTGCACGGGGCAGTAGCCGGATCGACCATCACTGGCGGATGTGGCTCCTGACCGATGGCATCCAGAAAGGCATCCTGGATCTCCAGCAACTGTGCATCGTCTGGCAAACCGAGCATCAGCGCCAGACGCTGCCAGCGTTTGCCCGGCACGCGACTGACCGTCGGGCCCATTTCTGCTGCCCGAAAACCGGGGGCGCCCTTCACCTTGCTAAACAGCGGCATTGGGCTTTCCGTTTCGCAGGCGTGGCGCAGAATGGCACCGATCTCCAGATACCAATCCACCTCGTCAGGTATCGCCACCACCTCTCCCTTGCTGGCCAATAGTTCCAGATAGGCGCGGTAGGATTTGGGGACTTTCTGCACATCAATTTTCAGTTTACGTCGCTTCATTGATTTTGATCCTGATGTGGGCCACTGAGTTCATCGGCCAGGGCGAAAGACTGGGCTACGCCGGTCAGCGTTGGGTTCCATGAGCCAGGGCGGGGGAACAACATGCTGCCCAGCCCATATACGTTTGGGTAACGGTGCATCTGACCGTTGAGGGCGGTGACCGAGGTGGCCGGATCATCCCCCATCCATAAGGTGCCAGCTTCATGCACCAACCCCTGATTGCGAATATTGTCTGGCGGTGAAGGTTCCCAGGTGAAGCTGCCGTCCGGGTTATTGTGCTGGTACTCCAGAGGGGCATCTCCGGCAAGAGCGTACATCACGTCATAGGTGGTTTTATCCATCGCATCCCAGAACTGACGGTCGGTTTCCTTCATCTGGATATACACCTCGGCCTCGCCCAGCGGGTTGGTCGTGACGTAATTCCACGAGTTTGCCGAGCGTTCCCCGAGGAATTCCCCCATCGAATGCAGCATGATCACCACGTAGTCAGGATCCTGATAGGTGGCAACGGCTTCTGGTGAAGAAGCATCTGGCAGAATGCGATACAGCACGTCGTAGCTTTCTGCGGGTTGCGGGTTATGGACCACGCTGATGTGGGTATGCATCAGGCGGTTGGTGGTTTTATCGATGCCGGGCAGGTAATAGGCCACGGTTTGCAACTGGTTGGTCAATGCCGGCAGGCTGCTGGCGGGGATACGGGCGGCCAGCCAGGAACGGATATGACCACACAGGTTTTTCCCCACCAGTTTATCGTCAGGGAAAGACTTGGTGAGGATAAACCCGGCTTCCAGCGTGTTGCAGGCCAAAATCACTTTGGCGTTGCCGACGCTTAGTGACCCTTCTTTAGTGATGATTTCGGTGACAACGTCACTTTCTGCAATCAGTTTTTCCACTTCGGCATTGACCACTACCTTGAGTGAGGCGTAAGCCTGCACATCATTCACCAGTACCGAAATGGGCGAGAACTTGGCCCAATCCTCTGGTGCCACTCCCTGGCCAGTTGCCATGGCCGAGTCCAAAGCGCTCGGGCTTGGCTGCGGCTTGGCTCCGCTGATATTGGCCAACTGCGAGAACAGGCGCTCACCCATAAAGCGATTCAGTGACTGGTTGCGATTGCCGGGGATGTCCAGGGAGTAGCGCCTCCCCATAAATTCGCCGGTGGGATACCACTGATTATCCAGACGCTCGATCGCCTGCGGTGGCCAGTCCGGCATTTCGCTGCTATCGGGTTGCGGTGTCCAGGCGTTCCAAAACAGCGCGCGGCCGCCGACATAAGGGATCTGCGGCATAAAGTTGAGGCTGAGTTTCATATCGGCAGAGCCATGGTAGGTCCATGGCCGGATACCCACGCTGGTGTTGAGTTTGATGTAGGCCGGTGGAATGTTCTGAATATGGTCGGGGATCAGGTAATCGCCTTTCTCCAGCACCAGAATGCGGGCCTGGGGATTATGTTGCAGCACCCGGTGGGTAAAGCTGGTGCCATAGGCACCGCCACCAATCACGATATAGTCAAAAGACTGCCCCTTGATCTGGGCAAAGCGGGAAAAGTAGATATTGTCGACTTCACTCATAGTTGGCTCCCGGAACGTGACATGCGAAAAATCATCCCCGCCCCGAACCGGCGGCGGGGCAAACGGCTATGGGTAATAGGCGCGGCTTTGAATGGCCGCCGGGGCTGAGTTGAGGGTTTGTACCGCCACCGGGGCGCAACCACCGATCAACTGCTCCAGATCTTTACGCATGGGGTGGCTGCTGGTCCCCAGCACCAGTTTTACTGCCTCAGCGTGGCCGCTGTTGAGGAAATAGGTATCCATCGCCTGCAGGATGTTCCAGCGGCAACCGATCAGTTTGTTATCGTGAACGCCGTATTCGGTAATTGGCGAGATGTTGCCCGGGATCGACTTGATGCCCAAGGTGTTGACGATGCAGGTGAAGATCGCGGTGTTGGCATCCTTGGGGTCGTCCACCCGGAAGCCCCAGGTTTCTACCCACTCGGGTTGATAGACCGCAGAGTTGGTCCGCACCGGATTTTGCGAGGCCAAATTGACCTTGAAAGTGGTCTGGAATTTAGGCTCGCCAAACAGCTGCTCACCGGCGGCGATGGCGATGGGGGCATCGCAAGGCACCCAGACGCGATGATTGCCGTACAGCTTGGTTTGATCGCCGTCCTGGATAAACTCCTGATAGCCAATCGGGGCCAATTGGTCTTTACGGTGTTCAGGATAGGCGACAATGTTGAGCTCCAGCTCCTGGGTGATCGCCGCACCGCTGCTGCCCCATTGCTCCGGCGGGGTATTGAGGCCAGAGGCAAACTGTCCGGCATACAATTGGAAGTTAAAGCTCACCATCGCCTTGTCGCCAAACCGCGCCGGGCTAAGCCCGGTTCCCTGCAAATAAGGTTCCACACGGCTCAATGGCACCAGATAATACACGCCAACGTTGGTCAGTGAGGCGTAGTAGAACGGCATGGTGAACGGCGACGGGATGCTGGGTAAATCATTTTGCTGATTAGACATGTGCGTGGTTCCTACTGTTGTTGGGATTGAGGTTTGGCCGAGTGTGGGCAAGCCGCCGGTACCGGATAAGGCGCGGCCTTCAGCGCCGAAAGAATGTTCAGTGGGTTGAAGTACTGACGCATCAGGGTGATTTGATGCTGTTCATTGAATTGATAACGGATCGCCCAGTCGTAGCGATAGGGTACGCGGCCGCATTTGGTCGTGCCTTGTTCGCCTCCGTAGGACATGGCCTGATCGCCGCTGAAGAAGGATTTCTCGACGCCCGCGCTGCCAAAATTCACCGTTGCACCAAGCAGCGTCCAAAAACGGGTAAACCCCTCGTGGCCGTAAAACACGCCCAGATAGGGGCATTCGCTGGGGCCGGAGATATCCCAGATCACCTCGTCACTCATGCAGGAGAGAGCCAACTGCAGGTTACCGGTGGAATAGGCTTGCTGCAGTTGATCCAGAGTGGCCTCATTGCTGGCAGTGGCATCTGCACTGGCATTTGCACTGTCGGTTAAGGTTACGGCTGCGGTGGCCGGAGCAGCCATCAACACCTGTTTACCCAGCGGCTGGTGGTTAGCCACGGTGTACTCAAACGTGGGGGCGCAGTGAAATAACTCCTTGCCGGGGAACGGGTTGGCGGTTATGGCGCGGAAATCATCCCGCAGCGCACACATCGCCACCACGGCGGCCATCAACTTGTCTGGGGCACCGGTAAATGCAGTTTGCAGATCGCCGAGTAACTGACAATAACGCTGGTTAAACCGGATGATGGCGTCACGAACTTCACCGGGTGGATAATCACTGACCTTGGCATTGCTGTCGATCAGCACGCTTTTGTTCCACGGCACCGGGAAGGGGTCGCCGGTAGGGCCACTGGCCACGGTATCGCCTTTTTGATACAGCCGTTCATTGTAGATCTGGCTAAAACGGAAATAGTGGGCCAACTCATCTTCATCCACGACCCAGATATCGTTTTCTGTGCCTTCGCCCTGATCGGTGATCAGTTTCATGGCGGCTACCGCGGATTTCAGATCGCTCACTTTCAGTACGTTGCCCCCGCCGCCGTAGTAGAAAACATCCGGCGGGATCTGGCGCTGCGGATCGCCGCAGAAAATCGCCCGTTCTCCATGGGTTTCCACCGCTGCCCGCAGCCGCGATTCGATGTAAAGATAAAACTCACCGATGGTCATATCGCTGGGGACTTCATTGGCGATGGCGCGCGGGCGGACATCTTTCGGATGCTCGATCACCATGCCCTGGAAGATGCCGTTTTTGGAGAAGCCGTACAGATTCACTTCAATATCATCAATATCGTAAGGCAGCCGCGCTGGATAGCTGGGCAGGAAATCGGGCGAATCGACTGCAGGTGTCCCGCCGATGGCGTTGAGCAGGTTGGCCGTCAGGGTGAAGTGCAGCATTTCCTCCACCACCACCGAACGCAGGGTTTCGATGATGCGCCAGTCAACGTCGTCATCCAGGGTATAGAGCATCGTCAGATAGGGGGGAATGGTGGCATGCTCCAACTGCATGGCGTTTTGCAGCAGATTGCGCAGTTCGGTCAGATCCTGCGCCAGGCTTTTTTCGTCGGCAAACTGCACATAGCCGAGTTGAGCAAACGAGGTTTCAGCAAGCTGGAAGGTCTTGGCTTTTGCGGTCATGTTCATATCAATGTTTCCGTCCGAGTATATGGTCGGCAGTGGCGAAGGTCAGGGCCGTCATGGTGAGCGTGGGATTTGAGGTGCCCAGCGTTGGCATGCTGCCGCAGCCAATAACGTAAAGGTTGGGGTGATCCCAGCTTTGCTGGTGCCGGTTGACTACCGAATTCTCTGGCCGCGTTCCCATCCGGTGGGTGCCTGCAATATGGCCAACGCCCGCCCAGATGTAACCGTTACCTTGCCAGGTGAAATAACCGGGGTTGTCCGACTGGTAGTGGGTAAAATCCTTGATGCCCAGTTGGCTGAACAGGCTGCTGGCCACTTCGCGGCCAAACGCCATCCCGCCTTGGCTATAATCGTCCACGTTGTAGTGGATCACTGGCCGGTAATTACCGAGCGGATCACGCCAGCGATCGTCGATGGTGACGCGATTGGCGGCATCCGGCAGCTGTTCGGTCATCATGTCCAGGCGGATTTGCCGGGGCAGTACCTGCCCAAGCTGCTGGCGTAACGCCTTGCCATACAATCGCTCGTCATCCACCATATCCAGCGTGCTGTCCACAGGTTCGTTGCGTGGCCAGCTCCAGCCCCAGTTGCCGATCTCCAGCACAAAGGCGGCGCGATCGCGGCGGAATTCGCCACCCCGGTAGTTCACCAACGTTGACGTCAAACCCGGCCCACGAAATGGCCCCATTCCCACTCGAAACGCAACAAAACCCAGGGGGCTTATGCCGCCTGTAAGTGTGTTAAAAATACCTCATTGGGGGAGCGATAGCCCAGAGATTTTCTCCCTCGTGTGTTGAGTATGTGTTC
>NZ_JBLJAJ010000005.1:0-231209 GCF_047530005.1 Serratia sp. N21D137 | reverse complement strand
AAAAGCGAGGACTTTCCGCTTTTCAGGTCGTCAGTGATATCGTCTCGGCGGTGTTAGCCAAACACCCTTATCCTGACGTTTTTAGCCTCACCAAAGAGTCGTCAATCCCCCTCTAGTGAACGGTTACCGCAAAGGTAATTTGGCTATCAATGCTGTCGAACATTTTCGAGTAGTTGAAACGGTAGCTTTGGCCCCGCGGGCGGGAGTCTGACAGCTGTGCATCTGTGTGGGTCAAGTCGAAGGATAGGGCACCCAGTATGCCCATATCGTAACCAATACCCCCGTTGATAGCGTAGTACTGTTTATCGGTAAGGATAAAGCCGCCAAACAGTGACGTTCCTGAAAAGATGCCGAGAGAGGCTTCACCGGTGGCGAGATACGGATTGAAACTTCCATTGTTATTTGATTGCCCCATCATGACTTTATATCTGACATGACCGGAACGCGTCAGGAAAGGAACGTTGGAGGTTTGAATGGTTGACGTTCTCTCCTCACCATTTTCCTCGCGGATGGTTATTTTTAACTCGCCAGAGGTCATGTCGGTGAGATCGTTGATGATAAAGTTGCCGGGCGGCACCAACTTTTCATAGATAACGTTATTATCACCCCGGGTGATGATAATTTTGGCGTTGCTGTTGGCAACTCCTTCGATGACCGGCGCATAGCCACGCAATGCCGGTGGCAGCATGCGATCGTCGCTGATAATGGCAACCCCGGTATAGTCCATGGCGTCGAAAACATCGGATGAAAGATAGTTTCTGCCGAGAGTTAAATGAGCACCGGCATCATTGAGTGAACGCGCCAGGTAAGCCGTTGGCGTGCTGAAGCGCGATTGCTTTTCGCCCTGCCGGCCTTTATATAAAAATGCCTGATGGTGACTTCTCAGGCGCCAGGAACCGTAGTTCACACCGGCAGTCCCGTAGCCAGATAATGACAGGTAGTTTGAACCCTGCTTATTCTGATAGACGTTGCCACTGGCGTTATAATCAAGCAGGATGCCGGGAATGCCTTCATCCCATTGCGCCGGTGGTATCCAGTTGGGATCGTTATACTTTAACGCTGCCTGCGGGATCGTCAGCAGCAGTTCGCTCTTTTTACGATCGATTCTCACCGTGCTGCCTGCATAATCCTCAACGATAATGCAGGTGCTATCCCCTGGTGCGTGGTGTTCCATTATTCCCTGCAAGGCACTACTTTTTAAATCAAATTTCTGCAACAGTTCCGGAGTAAAGCAAACCTTGCTGTCCCCCTCGATGTCGATTAACTGGAACTGGAGGGTGCCAACAGTTCTATTATTCAACTTTAACGACAGCAGGTAGTTTCCCGCTGGAATATAATCAGGACGTGAAAAATTACTCAAGCTGATACTCTGTTTATCGAGGATGTCCAAGGCTCTGGTCTCAAACTCAATATCATTGTTTTTTGCATAGGCTGAGTGTGCAACAATGATAAAAAACAATAGGGATGAAGCGGGTGAGTAATTTTTCTTATTGTTCATGATAATAGTTTCTGAACGTCGGTAAGTAGCAGGCTTGGCCAAGCCATACCTGCTAGGTGATAATTACTACTGGATTTGGGGGTTTTAGAGATAGGTCAGAGAGAAGCTGGTCAATGCGTCATAGTGACCGGCAATAACCGCTTCCCCATCCAAGGCAACGACCTGAGCGGAGAATTGCAGGGTGTTGTCTCCGGTGCGCAAGCTATAAGGCTCGGATTTTGTCGCAATCTTAACCTGCTTGTTGGCGGCATCTAACAGACGGATGGCCAAACCCTTGGCATCACCGGTGACCCCCAGGAAACCATTGGCACCACCGACAGACATGCCATCGAAGCGGACGTTGACTTTGGTTTCGGCGGCAGCCTTGGGATCAAATGTGCAGCCGATAAGTTTGATTTTAAACTCGATAGGGGTGCTGTAACCGATAGTGGTCAACTGGGAGTCGGCAACCTGTCCCAAGTTGATCGATTGGTTGTCGCCATCAATACCTGGAGCTAAACCGCAAGGGGCTTTTAACACCGAACCTTTGAACAGGATCTGGCCATTGCCTTGGGAACCAGGGGGAACCTCAGCCAGAACGGTACCGCTCAGCGCTAAAGAGGCTAATACGGTAGCGGCTAGCAGGGTTTTCTTGATAGTCATTTTTAATCTCCATATTTACATGCTGTCTTTGGTATAAATCGGCTATACCTTTCCTTGAGGTTACTTATATAAAAGACCTCACACATAGCGCCTTATCTTGTTGCCAGGTGTGAGATCTCTTAAACACCGTAAATCATTAGCTAGGTGTCCTTTTTAGCTTATCTTCCCTTGAGGATAGGCAGACTTACACAGTATCCTGGATTACTCACTGTCCATTTTTGTTGTTAATTTTGGTATATGTAATAATTATTATTAATTATAAATTAGAGGAGTTATAATTATAGTGGCAATATTTATTAAACCCTTTTAATTCAATCTGTTAGTTTGTTTTTTATGTTATAATTTTTAATAATTTTTACAATCATTGACATTATTTGGTATTATCGGTAGGTTATGTGTTTTTTGATTTTTTGCGTATTTTTAGCGATAAATAAACTGAGAGTGGAGTTTGTTGTGTGGTCGTTTCAATAATCAATGGTAGGAGGCGTGAGATTGGTCTAAGTGAGGATTTGGATGCTGCAGTGGAGATTTATTATAATGCGATTCATAAAATTTATATGACACATCCTCTCTATTTTAAAGTGATGTTTAAAGCCAATCGGAATATTATTTTTTGGTCCATGTTAGGTGGTTATTACACCTTTAAAAACCCTTCTTTTAAAGGGGTTAAGAAGCTTTGCATTAACCATGAATTGTTAAGTGCTAATGCCTTGGATTCATTCATCTCTTTCTTGCAGGTAGGAGGGCGCTTGGCGATCAGGCGTGATGAACAGGATAAACGCAAATTAACTTACCAACCGACAGCCAAAGGGGTAAATGAGGTTCGTGAGTTGATTGATACCCTGCTGCTGGCTTACGCGATGATCTACCCTGAGTTCGCTCTTGCACAGAGGTTTGATCACGATGATTTCATGGCGGATTTTTTCAAAAATTATATACAAGTCATAGGGAAAGAAATGTTTGTGTATGACGTTGTGCCAGATAGCCGTGCATTTTTGACCAAGGATGGGGGGCATATGATGATGTTTCACCTGTATATGGAAAGTCTCAGGCAAAGAACGTTAACGGTGCAATATAATTACTTAAAAGTATCGACGGAGTTTTCGGTATCCCGCTCACATATCAAGCGATGTTTTCAGGCAGCCGAGCGGTTAGATTTATTGAACTTGAGGCAAGATGGCAAGACCATTGAGCTTAAACCCCGTTTTATCGATATGGTCAGAGAGGCCTTCTGTTTTTACCTGGCGAGCGTGGAATATGGCGTTTTTGGGGCGCGTTAATCGGGTCCAGGCATGCCAGCCTTAACTGAATGGTAGGGTCTCGCATATTCGACCGTAGGGGCGCTGCATGCTGCGCCCGCTTTGACTATCAGTGGGTGAGTTCAGAGCATACATCTTCACCAGGGCGCAGAGCAGAATAGTATCCTGACGTAACAGAAATTTTTGTATCTTGCCCGAAGTGGCAACGCTTGCAGATGAACTTATTATGGCAGTTTCGTGGCTTCAAGCCTCACTTTGTAAGGCAGGCCCAAATCCCAGCGGCTTTGCCAGTGCGCGATGAACTGCCTGGTAACGTCGGGCATATAGCGCAGTACTACCACGTTTTCGCTATTTTGCGTTTCAGCTGAGGGAGCATAGTTAAACGAGCCGGTTTCCACCGTCTTGCCATCGACGATAATCGTCTTGTCGTGCTGAATATGATAATGCCCATCGATGCGCATCTGTATGCCGTGAGTGGCCGCGTAGTTAATTGCAGCCTGGCTGGCTTTGCCCTGATTCCGGCGTTTATCGACTACCACGCGCACCTCCACTCCACGATTGTGCGCCGCTACCAGCGCCTGGGTGATATCGGGTGCCTGGAAAGAATAACCGATCATTTGGATGGACTGATGTGCGTGGCCGATAATATTCAGCACCAACGCCCGCGCCGAGCCCTCTGGCGAAAATCCCACTTGCACGTGTGTGGCCGCATTGGCAGCGGTGGGCAAGGCGACGACAGCGATCAGCGCTAGCCAATTGATCCGGTATTTAAACAATTTTGTGCTCCACGGTGAACGCGGTAGGAATAACAAAGCGGCCAGGTTCGCTGAGTTTAACTTGTTCGCATGGGACATTTCACGACTAAACGGGTTGATCAATTGACCTCTATCAAAATAGTCAACAATATGTCATCTGGAAGATGCTCAGGCTGAAGCCAGCGTCACCTGACCTCACAAGATTTTAACTTTTTAACGGATTAAGCCTGATGGATAACCTTGCTCAGCTGTTCTCCTCCCTGCAAAAACGCTTACGCCCGGAAGACGTGGCTGAACTGATCCTCACGCAGTTGGGAGATTCCCTGACTCCAGTGGAAACGGCTCAGCTACGGCAGGCAGCGACTGGGTCACTGAAGTCCGGCCTGGTACAGATGACCTCGATGATGCAGGAATTTCGTCAACCGGTCGCTCCAGAGAAACAGGTGGCGAAGGCAGGAGAGTTATTTGCTGGTGCCCCGGTGTTGGACAGCGTTGATTGCAGCGATATTCAACAGGTTCGCCAACTGATTGAGCAACTGTCGGTGGAGATCCAGAAAGCTCCAGGCAGTAATAATTTTATCGTCGACCGTTTCAGCCGTGCGCAGCGGCGACAGGCGGGCATGGATATCTCCAAACGGCGCTATAACAAGCTGTTCCGTTTTCTGCAGCGCTTTGAGAGCAAGCTGGCGACCTACCAACTGGAAACGCAAAAATACCAGGCGACCCGGATGGCCAAATCGGGGCTGGCAATGATGATCCGCTATGAGGATTTTGCTTCCACGCCGAACGTTGCCTGCTTTATTGCCTGGCTTTCCGCCCGCATGAACCGCCGCAGCGTGTTTACCAACCAGGCTCAGGATCGTGCTTTTGACCAGATTGGCGAGATGCTGCTGGCGCGGGTACAACAGGCGCCGACATCGGCGGGCTGGTACGCCATTGCCCATATCATGCCGGAACGTGACATCGTAAAGCACCTCGACGATCGGCAAAAGCTGAGCTTGTTCACTCTCTATCTGGCACAGCTCAACGAGCTGGCCGGATTGCTGCAATTGATCTGGCAACGCAATACCTTCAATCGCCAGACCATGATAGTAAAGCGTGGCGATGACTCCTCTACCTGGAATGCCCTGGCTGGAGCCTGGAACAGCGCCAGGCAAGGTTGGCTTGCGCTGGCTGTCGTATTAGGCATGGAGGAGATGGTCGAACAGATGTGCCTAGGTAAAGTGCTACGCCTTATGGCTGGGGACGTCGCCGCCTGGCACTATCAGACTGGCGGTGGGTTGGAGCCGGATACTCAGGTATGGGCGCATCTGCCGTTGCCTTGGGAAGTGTTTTCTGGTGCCAGCAGTTGTACCAAAGCCGATGTGCAGCGGGTCTGCGCGCAGTTTGGCGTCGATCCTTATAACAAGGGGTGGATCGGCCCACGCCGCAATCGGCAGGCAGTGCCTTTTGTGCCAACGCCGGAGCTGGTTCATGGC
Organism: Serratia sp. N21D137; assembly: GCF_047530005.1. NCBI lineage: Bacteria > Pseudomonadati > Pseudomonadota > Gammaproteobacteria > Enterobacterales > Yersiniaceae > Serratia > Serratia sp. N21D137. Next base: position 225,577 of record NZ_JBLJAJ010000005.1, on the reverse strand, counting down.
GTGGTGGTGGATAAGCCGGAGATCGCCCTGATACTGCGCAAGGCGGGCTATTTTTCCGGTAAAGGCGGTTAGCCCGCTTGACCGGGCTGACGGCTCGTAGATAATAGCCCTAACTCTGGTATAGCTCAGTGGTAGAGCAGTCGGCTCTCCATCCGACTGGACACAGGTTCGAGCCCTGTTGCCAGAGCCTTTCATTTTGCTTGTTCCGTAATGCGAACATCGTCTCTTCTTCCCATGGCTGCCTGTTTAACCTCTTTGCCAAGACGCTGGATAATATCCTGACGTAGCAGGAATTTTTGTATCTTGCCTGAGGCGTTACGCGGCAGGTTGTCCACCACCACCAGGTGTTCAGGGTATTTGTATTTGGCGACCCGCTTGCGGCCAAAGAACGCGATGACCTCCTCCAGGGTGAGTGAGCCGTAAGCGGCCTTCAGCACGACGTAGGCGCAGGATCTTTCCCCTAATCGTTCATCCGGCATGGCGACAATCGCGGCATCATGGATACGTGGATGTTGCATCAGGATATCCTCCACTTCGCGGCTGCTGATATTTTCCCCGCCACGCACGATAATATCCTTCTTGCGGCCGGTAATTTTAATGTAGCTGTCGGCATCCATGCGGCACAGGTCGCCGCTGTAGTACCAACCATCCTCATCCAGCGCTCGGGCAGTCAGCTCCGGCTCATCCAGATATCCCATAAATACGTTGGGGCCACGCGAGGCTTCTTCACCTTCTTCACCGTTGGAGAGTGGGTTACGCTCTTTATCCACCACTTTGATTTCTATCCCAGGTGCGGCAAAACCGTCGGTGTTGATCACGCGGGAAAGGGGATCGTCCAGGTTGACCACCGCGTGTGGCGAACTTTCCGTCGAGCCGTAGACGCTGAGTAGTTTAATGCCCATTTGCAGGCAATCCTGGGCAATTTTTTTCGGGATGGTGGTGCCGCCGCACAGGAAGAAGCGTAACGATGAGATGTCGTGCGGCTGTTGTTGCAGGGTGCATAACAGGTCATAGACAAAAGGCGTTGCTCCGAGCACGCAAGTACAGCGCTCTTGTTGCAGCAGGGCAAGGCAATCGAGCGGATTAAAGATATCCAGCAGAACGCTGCGTGCGCCAATCAGAAAGGGGGCCGTCACGCCGTGCAAGAAACCGGTCGCATGCCCCAGCGGTGCGGGCATCAGGAAGGTATCCAGCCAGGTGAGATTAAGCCGCGCGCAGTAGGCACGCTCGCTGGCCAGAATATTATTGTGCGTCAGCATCACGCCTTTGGGTTTGCCTTCGGTACCGGAGGTGAACAGCACGGCGGCCAGCTCATCGCCATGCACGCTGACCGGTGTAATCAGTGGTGGAACATCCCGTAGCAACTGGCTAAGTGCGGGGACGGTTGTTGCGGGGGAAAGCTTATCAACGGCCACCACCTCAAGCAGGCCAGGTATTTGATCGCATAGCGGCAAGATGAGCTCAATTGGCCGGGTATTTCTGAACGAGGTTGGCGCGAACAGCACCTTGGCCTGGCATTTGTTCAGCACCCAGACCAGCTCGGCCTCTCGCCAGGAGGGAAGCAGGGGAACGGAAACCGCCCCCGTTTTCAGGCAGGCCAGGTAGATCACGGTAAACTCACACCAGCCGGGAAGCTGAAAGGCGACGCGGTCACCCGGTTGAATACCGCAGGAGATCAGCCATGTTGCCAAGCTACTTGCCGCGCGGTCGAGGGCGGCATAGGTATAGGAAGTTCCTCGATTGTCGATCACGGCAATCTTTTCCGGCATGGCCTGCTGGGTTTGATGCCAGTAATCGGCAAGCGAGGCATCGCCCCAAAAACCTTGTTGCCGGTATTTGGCCCGGCGCTCAAGATTGAGTTTTATCGTGACACTCATTGGTTTATCTCTATTCATTATTTCTGGGGGGAACTGTTCTGGTCCGGTAAAACATTGCCCCTCAGCCGTAGCGAAACTCGACGCCAAACGTCCCCAAAGGATATTCCCACTGCTCAAGAATGGTGTCGCTGCACAGCACGCGGCAGGTTCCGCATTCCAGACAACCGGCAGAATCGAAATGGATATTGCCTGTGCTGTCTTGCTTATACAGCCCGGCAGGGCAGGCCAGCATCAGCTTACGGAACTCCTCCATGTTGGGGTTATCTATCAGAATGATGTGTGGATGGCCTTCATTAACATGGAACTTGTTGATGCCCAGTTTGACGTCTACGTTGACCGGATTTTCGCTGCTCATAGCGCTGTCGCCCCCTTGATGCCGTCTTTCAATAAATTCATCAGCCCAATCTGTTTCACCCTTTTCATCAGAGCCTTACGCACGGGCTGGGTAGGGCTGCCATCGATAGTGAACATATCCCCCATGATGTCCGCGACCATGCGCGGGTACTGCGTAAACAGGCGCGGGTTTTCCATCAGCGCAGGGATTTTGCGGAAGTGGTGCACCTCATGCATCACGCAGTTTTGCTCCAGAGCGTGCTTATACTCTCCTAGGCTACTGGCGGAAAAGTTCTGCCGCTGCTTTGCCGCAATGGCCGTATTGGCAGCCGCCTGGGCCGATGCAATGGCCAGATCCATGCCGCGTATGGTAAAGCCCAGGTTCAGGCAGAATCCTGCCGCATCGCCGACGATCATTACGCCGCCGTCAGCCAGCGTGGGTATCATCGCCTTGCCACCTTCCGGAACCAGGTGAGCACCGTACTCCAGCAGCTTTCCCCCCTGGATCAGCGGGCGAATGGATGGGTGCTGCTTAAAGTCCTCCAGCATCTGGGGCACGCTTTTCCCCGCGTGGCCAATCTCTCCCAGGCCGCATACCAGCCCTAGAGAGAGGGAGTCCCGGTTGGTATAGAGAAATCCTCCCCCCATCAGGCCGTTGGACGGGGAACCGGCAAACAGCCAGGCGGCCCCGTCATTGCCAGAGAGGTTAAAGCGATCTTCGATCACCGAGGGGGATAAACCGATAAGCTCTTTGACGCCTACGGCATAGTGATGTGGCGAAGAAGGGGGCAACAGGTTAATCGAGCGGCCGAGCATGGAATTCACGCCGTCAGCCAGGATCACTATGTCAGCCTTCAGGATATCGTCGCCCGCCTGCACGCCGGTGACCTGATTACCTTCCCGTATCAGCGCGTCGACGCGGACGCCCGAGATAAACTGTGCTCCCGCCTGTTCGGCTTTTTCCATCAACCAGGGATCGAACCGGTTGCGCAGCACGGTATAAGACGCCTGGGCGGCAATATCCGGTTTCTCGCTGTGAAAATCGAGCGTGACGGCGCTTTCCTCCGTCATGAATGAGATCTTCTCGCGGGTGACCTTGCGCTCTACTGGCGCCTCCTGTGCGAACCCAGGCATGATGCGTTCCAGGCTATGGGCATACAGGCGGCCCCCGGTCATATTCTTACTGCCAGCGCTGTTGCCACGTTCGATGACCAGCACATCCAACCCGGCCTGCGCCATCACGTAGCTGGCTACGGCACCAGCGACGCCAGCACCGACCACGATGGCATCAAATTTATCGTCCGACATGCTTATGCTCCCTATCTCGCCGTGGGTGTGCGGCGAGATGCATACGGTGAATCAAAGGGTTAACGACCTAATTGGTCGATCAGGGCAGGGACCACTTTGTAAATGTCGCCTACCAGGCCGTAATCGGCATAGTTGAAGATCGGGGCGTTTTTGTCCTTATTCACCGCGACAATGATCTTGGCACCGTTGCCGCCGACCATATGCTGGATCTGTCCGGAAATGCCCAACATCAGGTAGAGATCGGATTTCAGCTGCACGCCAGATACCCCGATATAGCGCTCGCGCTCCATCCAGTTTTCGCCCTCGGCGATAGGACGAGAGCAGCCAACTTCCGCGCCCAACAAGGCTGCCAGCTCATGGACCATTTTCAGGTCGTCCTGTGCTGCCAGCCCACGTCCGACACCAACCACGCGTTTGGCCTTGCTGAGATCGACGCTGCTCAGCGCTTTGGCACGGCGCTCCTTGCAGAGGATTTCCTGGCGGGGGGTAACATAGCTGAGTTGAGTGACCAGGCAGTCATGAGCCGGGTCGGCGGCGGCAGGCTCCATCACGCCGGGAGCCAGGGTGATGATGGCAGTGGTGGTATTGATTTTTTCCTTACCGAAGGCCAATCCGCCGTACATACGGTGTTCGGCGATGAAATCAGCCCCGTCGACGTGCACGGCGGTCACATCGTTCACTACCGCTGCGTTCAGTAACACACTCAGGCGGGCGGTGAGTGCTTTACCGCGTTTGGTGGCTGCCATCAGCACCAGGGCCGGAGTCTGTTCGCCGTTGACCTCTTTCAAGATGTCCGCCAGGGTTTCAGCATAATTTTCAATGCGCTGCAGTGCGGAGGTTTTCTCCAGCACGTAGATGCCGTCTGCACCCAGAGACTTGAGCCTGGCAACCTGTTCGCTGTCCTGCACGATGGCATAAACATGCTCGCCCCACTGGCGTGCGCCTGCCATCAGTTCGCCGTAGCGCTCAACGTTGTCGCTGAACACCCATACGTTTGTCAGTTTACTCATGATGATTTTCTCCAGTCGTGGGTTAGTTCAGCGCTTTTTTCAGATGGTCCGCCAGCTCGGCAATGGCTTCCGGCGAGTCGTTTTCCAGAATGATGCGTTGGCGCTGTTTCTGCGGCGGTACGGTGATCTCGACCAGCTCGGCCAAAGGCGGCGTCTGGCTCCAGGCAATGTCATTGGCTTGCCACTGATTGACCGGCTTTTTGCCGGCGCCGAGGATCGCCTTCATCGTTGGAATGCGGGGAACGTTAATATCTGAGGTCACGCAGATAACTGCTGGAAGTGGTAGTTCAAGCACCTCGACCTCTTCTTCGAGCGTGCGCTCAACCAGTACACGATCACCGGCAAATTGGATCTGGCTGACGGCATTAACGGTAGGGAGCTGCAAGATTTCCCCAACCAACAGGCCCACCTGCTGGGCATATAAATCCCCGGAACCTTCACCAAACAGCATCAGATCAAAGCCGATTTTGTCTGCGGCGGCAGCCAGCGCGTGTGCGGTATCCATCGGCAGCGCGTTTTCCAGTTGCGCATCCTGCACCAGATAAAGCTCATGAGGGCCGCGCGACAGCACGTCCTTACGCACCTTGGAGTTTTGCAGCAGCGAGCCGCCCACGCAGAGTGCGGTAATGTGATCGTTCTCTGTTGCCAGCTGGGTGGCGGCCTCGATCGCATTTAAATCGAACTGGCTGATTTTGGCTTCGGCGTGATCGAAATCGAGCGTACGTTGTGCGGTAACCACAATATCTTGCTCTTCGGGGACCAGCTTAAAGCAGGTTATTATTTTCATGGTATCTCCTGTGGGTCGCTCGCTGGCGGCAGAGAGCGTTCTATCAGCGGAAAGGACAAAAAGCATGACAATATATTGCGAGTGCGCAGGGGGATTTACGACTGGATAATCTGTTTTTGTTGCTAACAATCTTGCAAAAAAACGGCTAATAACGGATGGATTGTTGTGCGGGAAAATGGTTTGCCAATGAGTAAGGTAAGCCGGCGGCGCGATCGTGGTGATTTTATTTTCGTGCCATCTTGCACGTGGGGCAAACTATCTTGTTTTAGTCGTCTGGGCTCATATTGTATATTGTTTTCTGTCGCTCTATTTTAGCCACTGATCATTTTGCCAAAGCCAACGTTTTTGTGTGGAGGTTGCCATGTTTCAGCGCTGTTTCGATAATAAAAAAGAAGCCCTTTTTGCGCAGGGGATGACGCCAAAACTCTCGCGGTTCGTCATCAGTGACGATCCCAACTGGGAGTCTGGGCATCATGTGCATAATGATGAGAGCGAGCTGATTTACGTTAAGCAGGGGGTGGCCAGGCTGGTCATCGATTCCTCTTACTACGTGGCACACGCTGGTGATATCGTGGTTATTGAGCCTGGCCGACTCCATGCGGTAGCATCAGACTGCACCTCTCCGGCTACCACCTATACCTGTGCCGTCCATGGCTTCAAGTTTCAGTGCTGGGAAGAGAATCAGATTTTACAGCCTCACTCCTGCCCGGTAGTTTCCGTTGGGCAAGGGGGGGAGGTGATAAAAGCGATCCTTCATGAACTCGGCGTGAGATTGCCCCAGCAGAAAAACGAGTTAACCTCATCGATTTATGATGCTTATGGTTATGCCCTCACCGCGCTGTTTTATGAAAACTTTAAAAACGCTTACCGTTCAGAGTTGGGGTACATTAAAAAAGATGTGCTGGTGAAGGATGTACTGGTTTATTTGAATAATAACTATCGTGAGAAGATCACGCTCGAACAGCTAGCTAAAAAATTCCGCGCCAGTGTCAGCTATATTTGCCATGAGTTTGCTCGTGAATATCATATATCACCGATTAATTACGTTATTCAACGCCGGATCACCGAGGCCAAGTTTACACTGACCAATACCGATAATAGCCTCAATGAGATCGCCTGGCGGGTTGGGTACGAAAACGTCGACCATTTTGCCAAATTATTTATGCGTCATGTCGGTTGTTCCCCAAGTGATTATCGTAAGCAGTTCAATAATAACTTGGTGGAACAGGCATGTTTACCGGGTTGAATCTGCTGGTGGCTTATTGATAATGCGCCAGGAGGTTGGCTTCTTGGCTACCTCCTGGCGTTTTAGTGCCTTATTTGCTCTGGTAGTCTTTGAGGATCTGGCGGCCAGCAATATAAATCATGATTTCATCGGTGCCACCGCCAATCCTTTCGCAGCGTACGTCACGCCAGAAGCGGGAAACCCGAGCCTCATCCGTATAGCCCAGCCCGCCCATGATCTGGATGGCGTCATCAATTACTTCCATCGCCGTACGGGCGCAGTGGAGCTTACACAGCGCGGCGCTGGTGCGCAGTGACTGTTTCTGATCCGCCTGCCAGGCCACTTTCATCACCATATTGCGCATGTTGTCGACCTTGATCGCCATCAGCGCCAGCTTTTCCTGGATCATCTGGTTATGGCCGATCGGCTTGCCGAAGGCGATACGCTGGTTGGCGTAACGGGCGGCATCTTCAAACGCGCACTCGGCGAAACCGGCGCTGCGTGCGGCGTTGATCAGGCGCTCCATTTCAAAGTTGTACATCACATTGAGGAAGCCCATGCCTTCTTCACCCACCCTATCGCTCTCATCCACCTCAACGTTATCGAGGTAAACTTCGCAGGTGCTCAGCATATGCCAGCCGATCTTGTGCAGCGGATTGACCTTAATGCCCGGCTTGTTGGATTCCATCCACCACAGGGTGAAGGCCTTTTTCGGATCTTTGGGCTCGGGGTCGCGCGCCAGAACCAGCATATACGGGTATTCTTTGGCACCGGTGATAAAGGTTTTTTGCCCGTTCAGATATACCTTGCCGTTTTTACGGGTGTAGGTAGTGGTCGCGGCGCTATTGTCCGAACCTGCGCCCGGTTCGGTCAGGGCCAGCGCATAGGCCGGATCGCCAGTGGCCAGCGTGCTTTCTGCTGTCTTGCGTAGCTGTTCGGCTGAGCCAAAACGGCGCATGCTGTGAATACACTGGCCGTTGGTGATCAGGAACGCCGGTGCGCCACATTTGGAGACTTCCATCAGCGCCAGCATCTGGGTGACATAGTCCGCCGGAATACCGCCGAATTCTTCTGGCACACCTAACAGGGAAATACCGCTATCGGCGAGCGCGCGCATAAACTCGGTAGGGTAGGTTGAGGTCTGATCGCAGGTGCGGAAATACTCTTCCGAAAAGTTATTGCCGATCAGTTCCCGAATACTGGCAAGCAGCAGTTCCTGCTCTTCAGTTAAAGAAAAGTCCATAGCCTTACTCCTTTTAATATACCGCTTCAGGTAAAGTGAAACCCATGACGCCGTCGATAAACAGTCTTTCGTCCATCAGTTTTAACTGCGGGGAAATAACCGGGGCGAAATCCATTTTTGCCAGAATGTCTTTTTCCAGATCGACGCCGGGGGCAATTTCAACCAGGTGCAGACCATCGGCTTTGAGCGTAAAGACGGCGCGTTCGGTGATGAAGCGCACGTCTAATCCCCGTTCGAGCGCGATTTTGCCGCTAAAGGTGATCTCTGGTAATTGCTTGATGAATTTGTTGACGCGCCCTTCCTGCACAATATTCAGCTTGCCGTCGGTGATGTCGGTTTTTAAACTGCCGGCGGTGAGGGTGCCGCAGAACACAATCTTTTTCGACGTCGCGCTGATATCGATAAAGCCACCGGTGCCCATGATTTTGCCGTTGAATTTATGCACGCCAACGTTGCCCTGTTGATCCACCTCGGCAAAGCTCAGGTAACAGACATCCAGCCCACCGCCGTGGTAGAAATCGAACTGGGAGGTCATATCCAGGACGGCACGGGTGTTGACGTTCGCGCCGAAGGCCACGCCCTGCGAGGTAATACCGCCAATGGGGCCGGTCTCGACCGTCAGCACGAAATCATCGGCACATCCCTCTTCGCGGGCGACTAGCCCAATGCCATCGGCAATGCCCACCCCAACGTTGCCCACCGCTCCTTTACGCATCTCAAAGAGTGCACGTCGCGCCACCAGTTTGCGCTGGTTAAGGGGCAGGGCGATTTGGGTGCTGTCATCGAGCACGAAATCGCCGGAAATAAAGCGGTTTACCGGGGCGCCGCCATACAGCTGCGTCTGCTGTGGATCGACCACTACGATATCAACCAGATAGCCAGGGATGCGCACCGATTTAGGGTGCAGCGTCGCCTTCTTGACCATTTTTTGCACCTGCATCATCACGATGCCGCCGTTGTTATGCACCGCCTGGGCAATCACCAGCGCGTCCAGATACATCACCTCATCTTCGAACGAGGCATAGCCTTCGCTGTCGCAGGTGGTGGCGCGAATAAAGGCGACGTTGGGCGCAATAGCCTTGTAGTAGAGATATTCCTGGTTATCGATCTCGACCAGCTTGATGAGATCTTCTTTGGTCACCTCATTGAGTTTGCCGCCTTGCTGGCGCGGGTCGACGAAGGTACCAATCCCGATCTCGCTTAAAATCCCCGGTTGGTGTGCCGCTGCGGCCCGTAGGGTCTGGGTCAACACGCCTTGGGGATAGTTGTAGGCCGCAATCTTGTTCTGCTCGGCCAGATCGGAGATGCGTGGGGATTGTCCCCAATGCCCGCACAGTGCCCATTTCACCAGCCCAACCTGTGCCAGTGGGCTGATACCGCGATCGGCGCGGTCGCCTAACCCTGTCGGGCTGATTAATGACAGGTCACGCGGGGTTTGCGAGGTTTGATATTTCTCTGCCAGCGCGGTAATTAAGGTGGTGGCCTCCAGAATACCGCCACCGGCCCCTAATACGCATAAGGTGGCTTCGTCAGGAATATAATTTACCGCCTCTTGTGCCGATAATACCGGGACTCTGCCATTGATTCTTTTCGGTTTTACCAGTTCCATAATTACTCCTGTTAATGACCGATGCATTTATTTTATTTTGCGGGGCAACCAAACTCGCACGCAGGCGCGCGGATGCCGCAATTAAGCTGCATGAAAAATTGATTGCTCTTTTTAGTGACTTGTTTTATTCGGCGGAAAGACGATTATTCCCGCCGACAGTAATATCAGTACGCCACTGAATTAATGCAGTATCGTTAATATGGTGCGTAAATCCGTGACGGAGATTTGCCCCGGCGCGGAGGCTTTCTTGACGGCGCCAAAGGTGGCCGCAGAGCCAAAGGTTTCGCCCGCTAACCGGGATACAATGCCGGTTTTGGCCATCGACATGGTGATTATCGGCCCGTTGGCATGCTTTTCGTGCATTTCCAGCGTCGCGGCCAGCAGCGTCAATACGTCACTTTTGTTTTGCGGCATCAGGGCGATTTTCGGAATATCGGCTCCCAATTCCTGCATTTTGCACAGGCGCTTGACGATTTCCTCCTGCGGCGGCGTTTTATGGAAATCATGATTCGACATGATGACCAAGACGTTCTTGGCGTGGGCATGGGCCACGGCCTCTTTGAGCAGTTCGTCGCCGGTAAACAGCTCCAGATCGATCATATCGACCAGGCCGCTGTCCACCGCCGCCAGATTGAGCGCGATATAGGCCTGTGGGGGCAACGCCTGCTCACCACCTTCCTGCGCGCTGCGGAAGGTAAACAGCAGCGGCTTGTCGGCAATGATCTCTTTGATCTGACGGGCGGCGGCTAGCACGTTGCTGAGCGTGGCGACATCCGCAAAATGATCGACGCGCCACTCCAGAATATCGAAATCAGCGTGACGATAATCCTGCGCCTCAGCCACCACGGCAGGGATATCTTTGCCCATCAGCGAGACAATGATTTTTGGCGCGCCTTCGCCGAACACAATGTTTTTTACGGTTATGGTTTTCATTTTTACCTTTTGCATGCTCTTTTGCCGCAATCAATAAGGTGGTGATTTAAGCCCATCACCACGCGCTACGGGAATGCTACGCCTCAAATCCCATCACCTGCTTAACGTATTCCAGTGGGAAATCTTTGCCAGTCCACAGTTTGAACTGTTCGGCGCCTTGCCATAACAACATGCCGTAACCGTCCACCGTTTTGCAACCTGCCTGTTGGGCCATTTGCAGCAACTTGGTCATGTGCGGGTTATACACGCACTCCGTCACCAGCAGTTGCGGGCGCAGCATGGCGATGTCGCTAACGATGCTCTCGTTTTCCAGCGGCTTCATCCCGACTTTGGTGCCGTTAGTCAGGATATCCGCGCTGGCGATAGCACTGGCAAACGCTTGCTGGTCTGCCAGATCGGTCACGGTTACCTTGCAGTCGGTGTTGTCGTTGACCCGTTTGGCAAAGTCGAGCGCCTGTTCAAAGAACTCGTCCTTACGATTAAACAGCTTGATCTCTTTGATGCCTTCAACGGCGGCCTGTGCGCCGATAGCGGTAGAAGCGCCACCCGCACCGACCAGCACCATGGTTTTGCCCTTGATATCAAAACCGGTTTCCTTGATGGCCCGAATATGCCCGGTACCGTCGGTGTTATAGCCGCGCAGATAGCCGTCGTCGTTGACGATGGTGTTGATAGCGCCAACCAGTTTGGCCGCTGGCGTCAACTCATCGACATACTGGCAGGCAAACTGCTTGTTAGGCATCGAGACGCCGGTGCCGCGCATTTTTAACGCCTTCAGCCCTTCAATCGCGCTGGCGAAGGTGGTGGTATCGACTTCGAAAGCCATATAGGTAAAAGGTAGCCCGACTTTATCCAACGCTTTATTTTGCATCTCTGGCGATAAGCTGTGTCTGATCGGATAGGCCATCAGCCCGATAAGCTCATATTTTGCGGTTACATCCATTCTAAACTCCTTGTCTAACCATGTTCGTGTGGGGCGCAAACCTGCGTAATCGCTGTTTTGGGTTATTGGAAAAAGCGCTCGCCCAATCGCAGGTCACTTTGCGGGACTTTGAATACTTTGTAATAGCGAATGAAGACGATGATGGCGGTAACAAAGGCCAGCAGGGCAAAGGCAATATCCAGCAGGATGATGTATTGCAAACCAATGTTGGAGAGGTAACCGGTGATTAATGGGATCAAGAAGTTGGCTAACCCGCCCATCATCATATAAACGCTGGTGACCTTGGCTTTGCTTTTCGGAAAGAACTCGGACATGACAGAGACGCCAAGCTGCAATATTCCCCCGGCGGCGGAGAAACCAATCGCAAAGGCACCAAGGTTACAAACCAGCGGTGAGGGATACAGATAGATAATGGTTGCCGCGATCACCGAGACACCGGCGTTAAACACGTTGGCCCATACCGGGCGCACGGTGCTCTTTAACAGCAGGGCGAAGATAAACACGCACATCAGCGAGCCAAGGCTATACCAGGAGATGGTTTTCAGCGCGTCGGCCTCCGCCATACCGGCAAATGCCATTGCGTATTTCGGCATCCAGACCACGATCACGTAGAAGGTAGAGAATGCGGCTACGCCGAAGATAACGGAGGAGACGCCCTCCAACCAGGCTAGCGGCTTACTGTTCATCTGCGGCAATTCTTTAGCCACGGAGGCATCAACCAGCTGGCTGGGGAATTTGCTTTTAAGCAGCAGCAAGGTGATCAGGACGAACAGGATCCCTGGGATAACCATCGCGTAGCCGTACCAGATGTGGCTGACCAGCAGGTAGCTGACCAGCATCGGATAGAACATCTGGCCGAAAGAGACCATGGCTTTCACCAGGATCACCGCCGAGCCGGACGTCTTGGGATAGCTCTCCATCAGGGCAGGATAGCCGCCGGTATCAAGCGCCGCATTGGCAACGCCAACACACACCGCCAGGCCAAAGGCGACGATCAGATTAGGGCTGGCCGGGATGCCAAAGAAGAACAGAATATACAGCGCGACGCCGATCAAAATGGCGGCGCGGCGGCCAAACTTATCCGATATCACGCCGAAGAACAGAATGCTGACTAGCCGGCCTAACCCAATGCCAGATATCAGGTAGGCAATGCCCGCGTTGTCGGTGCCGAATTTCTCGGCCAGTGGCGTCATGTTTTGTGCCAGCGTAATGACGCTGGCGCCGTGGAGAAAATAACTCAAATAGATACTGATGACCGCTAATAAAAATGGCGCTTTGAAGGCCTTGCTCTGGCTCATGCTGTTCTCCGCTTGTCGCTAATTTTTTACGTTTTTTGATCCAGGGGACCTGTTGTTCTGGTGGCCTTTCTTTTTAATTAATCATTGCGGGAAAGTAATGGGTGAAAACATCCCGATAAGTCACACTGTGGTAAATAACTTGGGTCATGGATAACCGCCAATACACCGGTAACCTGACGTGTGCTGAGTATAGGTAATGCAGTAGGTGATAAATACGTAATATACCGTTTTAGTTTTCAACTTTATTGCAGGGAAAGATGCTGAGGTGGCGCTTGATGGTGTTGCCGAATTGTGCCGATATTTCGCTGGTTAAATCAGGTATGGAAGGCTGCTGCACGGTGTTTACTTTTTGGGCGAGGTGAAGGCGAATGGTTATTAACAAGCTATTTACTTTGTCTGGAGATCAGCTGCTGACGGAATACTGTCTGATATTGCATGCGGTCATAATAATATTGTATGTGGTGCCGGACGGAGGAATAAAGCCACATTTTCCAACTGGCTCATAACGTAGGGGCGCTGCATGCTGCGCCCGTTTATCTGCGTGTTCAGGAGGAGGTAAAAGTGTGGGATCAGTTGATAACTTGGGCCATCTTGAAGGGACGATTGGCCTCTTTATGGCTACGGTAACCAATAAACAGCGCCAGCAGAAAGCCGCAGGCTGCGATAGCGGTATCGAACCACATAATGTTGGCGATACTGGTTTCGGAAATCTTGGCGGTAATCAGTGGAATGGTGAACGTTGCCAGGCTGCCGGCGCTGTAATAGATGCCGGTGGCTTTGCCTTTCGCGTGGGGAAGGCGGGTCGCCATCAGCGTCAGCCCTAACTGCATGACCCCGCCTGCGGCAGAGAAGCCGATAACAAAGGCGAAAACCATCACGACGTACATGTTGGGATACAGGCAAACGGTGAGTAAGGTAATGAAGGAGATAAAGGTATACAGCATCAGAAAGGTAGTTGATTTAAACCTTTTCTTTACCAGCCCGGCGGTGATGAACACGCACATCAGTGAGCCGATGGTGTAGATGCTCAGCAGCTTGATCGACATCGTATAGCTCATACCCGCCACAAACTGGCCATACTGTGCCAGCCACTGGCTGATCAGGTAAAAGGTGGCCATGGCGATATAGCCATATAGGGTATAGCTGATGAGATCAACGATGGAACAGCGAGGGTTGTCATCTGTATCCACATCGGGCTCGGTAGCCACTCGTCGCCCTGGGTGTGCGGGAAATGGGCAGCGCAGCAGGAACAGGCCATTGAGCAGCATAATGCCAGCAGCGAACAGGAACGACCAGCCAAACCAGACCTCAGCCCAGACCAGCAAGCTGATTACCATCGGCAACATAAACTGGCCACCGGAGACAAAGGCTTTGATCAAGATATTGGCGGTGCCTGGCGACTTGGGGAACGCTTCCATTAGCGTGGGATAGGTGCCCGAGTCGAGAAAACTGTTGGCGACGCCGGCTAAAAAACCAAATACATAAGCGATAATAATGGTGGGGCTAAGCAGAATGCCGAAAAAGAAGCCCAGATAGCACACTATTCCCAGAAAAATAAAGGGTCTGCGGCCAAATCGATCGGATAACATGCCGGTGATTAATAACACACTGAGCCTGCCAATGCCCAAAGAAGAGATGACGATCGAGATGCCTGCGGCATCGGTGTGCCATTGTTCTGCCAGATAAGGCATATTCAAGCTGATTAATATCACCCCCATACCGTGCACCAGATAATTCAGATACAGCCCCAAGGCCGTTGGTACATACTTGTTTTTCATAGGTTGTTGCTCAGAAACGCGTTCAATAATAAATAATTCGTGCCGGGAAAAACGGTTGGGCACGAGATTGTTACAGGCGTTAACCTGCGGTCAGGAGTGATAGTCAGTCAAAACTATGGGCAGGCGGTGTTGATAAGCCGTCCTTATTAAATCCCATCCAGATTAATGAGCGCGATGTGTCCTATTAGTCAGGGTTAACATAGCCGCTCGAGATCATAAGCATAAAGTTGTGCGGCGACCGACTGATAAATTTTCCATTCCAGATAATCACCTTGGGCGTAGACAGCCAGAAAGGACGCATAATCAGGGAAGAAGCGCATGGTGTTATTACCAATGCGATTGTTGATCTTGTCGATGATGGCGTTGATGTGGTTTTTTCTTTTTTTAATCATTTTTGTGAATGTATCAATAATAGCGGCCGGTATTTCACTTTCACCACGCTCCCATTGCTGCCATGTAGCTAAATTGTTGTCAGGTGAAATATAGGTCGCACACTCTTCGACCGTCATGAAAAAAAGCTGACGCAGTGCCTGCAGTTCTAAATGATTCATGATGACGCAGATCCACGTTAGAGAAAACCATGCAGAATAAATAGCATTATTGGGCGTTTTTCGTCTTGAACAGGCTCACACTATTGGGTGCAATATTATTTGTTGCCGGGGTGTGAATATATTACCGCATTATGAGATTTTACTGCGGGGAATTGTAAAGCCGCCCGAGCGGACGGCTGTATTGGTTTTGAGCCCAAGTTCATTTGCTAAAGCGGGACCGGGAGGGTAACTCTTTCAAGAGCTAGTCACACGGCCTTGGCCGTATTAAACGGCGGCTTGGCGAACCACACCAGCAAGGTCAGCATCAGGAATACCCCGGCAGAGAGATAGAAAATATCGTTGGCCGACATCAGCAGGCTCTGCTGGGTAATTTGATCGTTGATATAGGTCGCGGCTTGCTGCTGATTGAACCCCAGATGTTGCAGTTGGTGATCCAGGCTGATCGCAGCCGGGTTGAATTGCGTCACTGACTGCGTCAGTTGCGCATGGTGAAATGACTCCCGGTGGCTCCACAGGGTCATGGTAAGTGACGTGCCGATCGAGCCAGATAACGTTCGGAAAAAGTTGCTCAGGCTGGTGGCCGCTGCGAATTTTTCTGGTGCGAGCCCTGACAATGAAATGGTGGTCAGCGGCAGGAAGAAGCAAGCCACGGCAAAGCCTTGCATCAGCTGCGGCAGCACCACGGCAGTAAAATCAATCGCCGGATTAAACGTCATCGCACGCCAGTAATAGCAACCGGCATACACGATAAAGCTAAAGGTCACCAATACCCGCATATCTATACGATCGCCGTAGCGGCCAATCAATGGCGCGATCAGCAGCGGCATCAGCCCGATGGGGGCATAGGCCAGCCCTGCCCATACCGAGGTGTAATCAAACACCGTCTGTAGCAGTTGCGGCATCAGCACAATCGCCCCGGCATAAATCAGATACGCACAACTGATACACAGGATGCCGATGCTGAAGTTACGTGAGCGGAACAGGCTCAGATCGATGATCGGGTTATCGTTGGTGGCTTCCCAGATAATCAGCAAAATCAGCGCGACCACGGCGATCACGGCCAACACAATCACGGTGGTAGAGTTAAACCAGTCGAGGTCTTTGCCTTTATCCAACATGATTTGCAGGCTACCCACACCGAGCACCAGCAGGCTCAGGGCGAACAGGTTGATTTTTACCGGCTCGGTGGGCGTTTCTCTTCCTCTCAGCTTCCATGCGGTAATGGCAACGACGATGATGCCGAACGGAACGTTGATTAAAAATATCCAGCCCCAGTCGTAGTTATCGCAAATATAGCCGCCAATAATCGGGCCAAAGATCGGGGCGATAATCACCGTCATCGACCACAGCGCCAACGCGATATTACGCTTCTCTGGCGGGTAGTTACGCAGCAGCAGGCTTTGCGATAGTGGGATCAACGGGCCTGCGACCAATCCCTGAATGACGCGGAAAAAGATCAGCATATCGAGATTGGTGGAGAACCCGCAGCACAGCGACGCCAGTGCAAACAACGTCACCGAAGCTAAAAACAGCTTACGCTCGCCGAACCGCTGCGCCAGACGCCCGGTTATCGGGATGGAGATCGCGTTGGCGACACCAAACGAGGTGATCACCCAGGTTCCTTCGTCCGTAGAGGCCCCCAGAAACCCGGAAATGGTGGGAATGGCGACATTGGAGATGGTGGAGTCCAACATCTGCATAAAGGTCGCCATCGAAAGCGACAGCGTCACCAGGATCAACGACCAGCCTTTTAACGGCAGCAGTGTGTTGTTATTGCTCATAAATCACATCGCATTGGCTTTGATGATGTCTTGGATTTCCGCGTCGATACTGGAGGTATCGAGCACCAGCGCCTGGCTTTGGTAAGCCGGTTTCAGGCGTTGGGTGGTAGATAGCGCAGCGCCGTTGGTGTTGTTTTCGCGCAAGGTCACCGTGGTGGATAAGCCAATTCGCAATGGGTATGCCTTGAGCTGTTCCGCATCCAGGGTAATACGCACCGGCAGGCGTTGAACCACTTTGATCCAGTTACCGGTGGCATTCTGCGCGGGCAGCACCGAGAACGCACCGCCGGTTCCCATATTGATCCCTTCAACCACGCCGTCGAATACCACATTGCTGCCATACAGATCGCTCACCACGCTCACCTTTTGCCCAATGCGCACGCCGCTGAGCTGGGTTTCCTTGAAGTTGGCGTCAATCCACAGCTGATCGGCCGGGACGATGGATAATAAGGCCTGGCCAGCGCTGAGTGTTTCACCCACCTGCACATTGCGTTGAGCGACATAGCCGGTCACCGGGCTGCGAATTTTGGTGCGCTGTAGCGCGAGCCAGGCTTCGCGCATTTGTTCTGCCGCCAACAGGATGGCCGGCTGCTGTTCAAGCGTGGAGTTCTGGATCAGGATACGATTGCCGCGATATTGTTCGATAGCGACGTCCAGCGCCGCTTTGCTGCTGTTAACGGCATCACGCGCATGTTGCAGGTCTTCTTTTGAAAAGGCCCCCGCTCCCATCAGCTTGGTGCGGCGTAGATAATCGGCCTGCGCTTGCTGGTAAGCGATTTTAGCCTGGGCGATATTGGCGTTATATTGGGCGTCGTTGATATAGATCTGTTTGGTTTTTCTCACCGTTTCCGCCAGCTTATTTTTGACTTTTTTAAAGTTGAGGTTGGCATCGGTATCATCTAAATTGACCAAGACATCCCCTTGCTGGACTAAATCGGTATTGGTGTAATTGACGCTGACCACGCTGCCGTTAACCTGTGATGAAATAGTGACCTGATTGCCCATCACATAGGCATCATCGGTGCTTTGCACATTGCGCGAATTGAAATACCACCAGGTTGCACTGGCCATGGCCGCAATAATAATCACCATTAGAAAAATGAGCAGCCACTGCTTTCTTTTTTCTAATGGTGTTTTCACCTGGTTACTGTCTGGCTGCGGTAATTGTGGCATGGCAAAACCCTTGCTTGTCTGTTTTATGAGCAATAGCAAACCATTACGCTGCTGTGGGCAATAAGCACAGCGCGTAATTTAATCATTGAATGGCTTGGTTAATCACCTTCAGCTTAAAGCGGCATAGGCCTATGGGAGGAAACGCTGAAAGTTCGTAGTGATTATAAAAGCGGGCGTTGCCGTAACCCAGCAGAGACATCGGAAATCGTTGCAGGCAGCGTCCTACACGTGAAGTCCACCCCGTGACTACAGGAGCTGGGGCAACAGCGAATTAGAACTATAAACAGGGTTATGCTATAAGCTCGTAGATAGCTTGAAATCCTTAAGATATTTCGTAAGCGAAGAAACATCGCTGACCAACGCTGCCCGTGTTTTTTATATCACCAGGAAACGACAATGAGTGAAACCAAGTCTTTGCGCGCCGTAATTGTTGACGACCACCCTCTGGCTCGTATGGCGATCAAGAACCTGCTGGAAAGTGAAAGTATTAGCGTCATTGGCGAGGCAGCGGACGGGGCAGAGGCGCTGCTGCAGGTGGCGCAGCAGCAGCCAGACGTGGTGATTGTCGACGTCGATATTCCCATCATGAGCGGCATTGAGGTGGTTGAAAAACTCAGAAAGCAGCAGTTCAGCCAAATCATTATCGTGGTCTCCGCCAAAAACGATCTGTTCTACGGCAAGCGTAGCGCGGATGCCGGGGCCAATGCTTTTATCAGTAAAAAAGAGGGCATGACCAATATCATCGCCGCGGTGCATGCTGCCCAGAATGGCTACAGCTATTTTCCTTTTTCACTGAACGGCTTTGTCGGCAGTCTTTCTTCGGAACAGGAAATGCTGCTGTCGCTCTCCAGCCAGGAGATCAAGGTGATGCGTTCCCTCCTCGGCGGTGCAGATAATATGCAGATTGCGGCGGCGATGTTTATCAGTAATAAAACGGTTAGCACCTATAAAAGCCGTTTAATGGAGAAGCTCGGCTGTAGCTCGTTGGCCGATCTGTTTGCTTTCGCCAACCGTAATAAAATTGGGTGAGTGCATGCTAAAACGGGTTCTGGGGTTTTGGCTGGTTTTACTGTGTCTGATGCTGCCTGCACAGGCTGTGAGCAACGGGCCGATCACGTTAGCGCTGGCGAGTAACCACCTGGTCACGCCTCCTGCCATCTACCTGGGCCACGACGACTTTATCTGGCTGGCGCAAAAGCACAGTATTACCGTTGCGGTGTATGGTGTTGAATCCCAACCGTTGACGATGAATAGCGTCACCGGGCGCTATTGGGGAATGAATGCGGATTACCTTGCGCTGTTTGGAAAGGCTCTGAATATCAATGTAAACGTCAAACTCTACGCCGATGAGCAACAGGCATTGGCGGCACTGCTTGCGGGCCGCGTCGATCTTGTTCTCACTACGCCCGGTAGGATTAGCCCGCAAAAGGCTCCCTTTATTGCCAGCTTGCCGCTGGTGCAAGGCTATCCAACCCTGGTGACGCGGCTTGCCGAGGTGATGAAGCCGTTTCACGATAATAGCGATAAGCTCAAGATAGCGATCACCCGGGATTATCCCCCAGAATCATTTATTAAACAGGCATTTCCTAACGCCAGCGTCATTTCTTTTGCCGATGAATATCAGGCGTTGGCCTCGGTTGCCAGTCATCAGAGTGACTACTTTCTCGGCAATAACCTCACCACCAGTTTTATTATCGCGCGCGATTTCTACCAGACGCTGGGAATGGTGAAGTTCTGGCGAGCACCGCAAAGCGGCGACGTGCTTATTGCGCTCGATAGCCAGCGGCAATTGGTCAACATTGTCGACAGATTTATCAGTTCACTGACCGAACCTCAGCTTAGCCAGATTGCTCAGTCCTGGATTGATATGGGTAACCTCACCTTTTTAACCAGGGACCTGGCTTTTACCCCACAGGAAACGCGCTGGCTGGAAAAAAACCGCAAATTGCGCATAGTGATTAATCCCTATTACGCCCCGTTTAGCATGGTGGATGAAAACCAGGAAATACGCGGGATAGTTGGCGATATTCTTAACCTGATCCAGCTGCAAACCGGTTTGACCTTTGAACCGGTGATTGCCAATTCCAATGAAGAGATGGCCAGCATAATACGTAGTGGCAATTGGGATATCCTGTCCTCGGCCACGTACAGCCCAGAGCGGGAAGAACAGGCGGCCTTTACTCATCCGTTTTTGGCTACTCCTTTTGTGATCGTCACCCGCGCGGCGGTCAAGCAGACCGAAACGATGAAGCCTGGCATGAAAGTCGCTATTCCGGCCTACCATACGTTATCGGAAAAACTAAAAGCCAAATATCCGGGTGTGCAATGGGTTGAGGTAGAGAACACCGGCGCGGCGCTGAGCATGCTGGATCGGAGAGAAATTGACGCAGTGGTGTCCACACAGCTCGCCTCGCGCTACATCATCGATCACTACTATCCCCATCGGCTGAGCTATTTCCGTATCCCCGACGAGCGCACCGCCCAGATCGCCTTTGTCATCCCACGTGGCTCGCAAGAATTACAAAGCATTCTAAATAAGGCCATCGACGATATTCCCCCCAAAGAGCTGATGAATTTGGCCGGGAAGTGGGTAAAAACCCCCGAAGTGAAAATTGACACCTGGAATCTCTATAACCGGCCTTTTTACCTGGTGATCGTTCTGGCTACGCTGCTGGTTGTCAGCAGCTTGCTGTGGGGAGCCTATCTGCTGCGGGCCATCCGTAAAAGCAAAGAGGCACAGGCTGCGCTTGAGTATCAGCTCGGTTTTCGCCAGACCTTATTCAATTCGATCCCCGTGCCGGTGTACGTTATTTCGGTGGAAGGTGAGCTCGAAAGCTACAACAGCGCCTTCGGGGCCTTCTTCACCCCCGAGTTACATGCCGCGATGCATCATTCATTGTTCGATCGCCGTCATCCTCTGGCAGATATTTTCGCAGCGCTTCAACCCAATATCCAGCAAGGGCTGCAAATCAACCAGGTTATCCCTCATCAACTGGTGTTGAATAATGGCACGGAAGAGCGCCTGATCCTGCACTGGTTAACGCTGTGCCAACTACCCGCCAACACGCCGCCCACGCTGATTTGTGGCTGGCAGGACATTACTGAATCCAGGCAGTTGATGGAGGCGTTGCAGGTGGAGAAAGACAAGGCCATTGATGCCAATCGAGCCAAAAGCACTTTCCTTGCCAGCATGAGCCATGAGATCCGTACGCCGGTGAGTGCGATCATGGGGTTCCTGGAGTTACTGACCACCCATAGCCAAAGTCCGGCAGCAGAGAAGGAATCTATTCAACTGGCTTATTCCACCGCTCAGTCACTACTCGGCCTGATTGGCGATGTGCTGGATATGGAAAAAATTGAGTCTGGTAACTTTGAGCTGGCGCCAGAATGGGTAGATCTGGCCTCGTTGTTAACTACGACGGTCAGTAGTTTTGAAGGGGTGGCCACGCTGAAAAACCTGCGGCTGTCGGTCGATTACCGCCTGGAAAAAACGCAGGCGCTGTGGCTCGATCCGCAGGCGGTAAAACAGGTGCTGGCCAATCTCCTCAGTAACGCCATCAAATTTACCGTTGAGGGTGGGATCGAAGTGATAGCGCAAACGCATGCGCAGGGCACCGACCGCACTTGCCTGACGCTGAGCGTGAAAGATAGCGGGGCGGGCATTAGCCCGCAGGAACAGCAACATCTGTTCAAGCCCTTTAGTCAGACCAAGTGGGGTAAACAACAGACCGGATCGGGATTGGGTTTGACGATCTGCCGTGAGTTGGTTGAACGCATGGCTGGTACCATAGACATGGCCAGCCAGCCGGGCAGGGGCACCACCATGACGGTGACGCTCACCACCGCGGTTACGGACCTGGAAAAGGTTGCCGCCATTTCATTTACACCAAAATCGCCCGTCAGTGGCCCTAAAGCGCTGAGGATTGTGATTGCGGACGATCACCCCACCAACCGGCTTCTGTTGCGTCGTCAGTTGGCTACGCTTGGCTATCGGGTCGATGAGGCCATTGATGGTGTGGCAGCTTTGGCCTTGATCGAGGCCAATCCGTACGATCTGCTCATCACCGATCTCAACATGCCTAATATGGATGGCATAACGTTGACCCGCCGGGTACGTGAATTCAATCGGGACATTATTATCTGGGGGTTAACTGCCAACGCACAGGCCGAAGAGAAAGAGCGCTGCCTGGCGATGGGCATGAACCTGTGCCTGTTTAAACCGGTAGATTTACCGAAGTTGGAAGCTGCGCTACAAGGTGTGACAGGCCCTTCGCAGGCCGATCCACTCAGCGAGTTTATCGATATGGCAACGCTGCAGGCACTCAGCCTGGGTGACAGCGCCCTGATGCGCCAGATGCTTGAACAATCCCGCCTGGAAAATGACCAAGATTTGGCGGCAGCGAGAAAGGCACTCCACTCTCAGGACTGGCCGACTCTGCAATCCCATTTACACCGCATTAATGGTACGGCTCAGCTGCTGGGGGCCACGTCGTTACATCTGCTTAGCGAAGAACTGGAAAATGCGCTGGCGACACAACAGCATGAGGCGGTGATCGAAGAAGGCATGCGCGAGCTGGAAAAGTTGCTGCAGGGGCTGAATGCAGCTATTGAGGCATTTTCCCACCCATAGATATATTCACAAGGGGCGCTACATGCTGCGCCCCTTGATACAAGCCTACGGGTGTAGTCCCGCGCCTACAGTATTTACCAATCGCTCTGATATCTTCGTTATGAGTCCTGTTTTAATATCCTTATCAAGTTTTGTGGCGAACGTAGCGTTCAAATAATAACGCTATTTATGCTACCTGATATCGCGAATTTAATTCTTGATTAATAGGTCTATCTTAAAAGGTTATTATTATGAACAAGGCAAATAACACCCCGGCTTATAATGAAAATGATGATGTTTACGCGTCACAAGATTTGGCGGGTGAATTACCTAAGTCAACCTTCCCAATTACCGAGCGCAATCCACGTAACGTCTTTAATGCCATCCGCGATGAACTGATGCTGGACGGTAATTCCCGCCAAAACCTGGCGACGTTCTGCCAGACCTGGGTGGATGACGAAATTCGTGAACTGATGGATCTGTCTATCGACAAGAACATGATCGATAAAGATGAATATCCGCAAACGGCCGAAATTGAAGCCCGCTGCGTCAGAATGCTGGCCGACCTGTGGAATTCGCCAACGCCGGAAACCACCCTTGGCTGTTCAACCATCGGTTCCTCAGAAGCCGCCATGTTGGGAGGGCTGGCGCTGAAATGGCAGTGGCGCAAAAAGCGTGCCGAGCAGGGGCTGCCTAGCGATAAACCCAACCTTATTTGTGGCCCGGTACAGATCTGCTGGCACAAGTTTGCTCGTTACTTTGACGTAGAGCTGCGTGAAATCCCGCTGGAAGGCGATCGTCTGATCATGAATGCGGAAGAAGTGCTCAAGCGCGTTGACGAAAACACCATTGGTGTCGTGCCAACCCTGGGCGTGACCTTCACCTGCCAGTACGAGCCGGTGAAAGAGGTCAGTGATGCGCTGGATCGCCTGCAACAGGAAACTGGCCTGGATATTCCGATGCACATCGATGGTGCCAGCGGCGCTTTCCTGGCTCCATTCTGCTCGCCAGAACTGGAGTGGGACTTCCGCCTGCCACGGGTGAAATCCATTAATTCATCCGGTCATAAATTTGGTTTGGCGCCGTTGGGTGCTGGCTGGGTGGTATGGCGTGAAGCGGCGGATTTGCCCGAAGAGCTGATTTTCAACGTCAACTATCTCGGTGGCAACATGCCAACCTTCGCACTGAACTTCTCACGCCCCGGTGGCCAGATCGTTGCGCAGTATTACAACTTCCTGCGCCTTGGCCGCGAAGGGTACGCCAAAATTCACAACGCTTGCTACGCCACGGCTCAGCATTTAGCGGCCGAGATTGGCAAGTTAGGACCGTTTGAAATCCTGTTTGATGGTGACAGCGATAAAGGCATCCCGGCGCTGGCGTGGAAATTGAAAGACGGCGCGGCGATCGGTGGTTATACCCTTTACGATCTGGCGGAAAAACTGCGCGCTCGCGGTTGGCAGGTTCCGGCCTATTCGATGCCGACACACCGTGAAGATCTGGTTATTCAACGCATCCTGGTGCGTCACGGCGTGAGCTACGACCTCGGTTGCCTGCTGATCGACGATATCAAAAGGGCACTGATTGAATTCGAGAATCACCCTGTCACCAACCCAGTGTCTGCGCAACAAGGTAGCGGATTCCATCACGGCTAAGGCCAGAGCTTTATTATATCGGGGCGGCGTCGATGCCAGCCCCGCTTTTTCCCCCACCAATATTCGTTGGGAAGAGTAACCTCTTCCTGCAGGAGAATCGTTATGGCGAGCACAGAAAAAAGCGCCGCTTCAAAGCAATTAACGTTGTTAGGGTTTTTTGCTATTACCGCATCTATGGTAATGGCGGTTTATGAATATCCGACCTTTGCAACCTCGGGTTTTTCTCTCATCTTCTTCCTGCTGTTAGGTGGGTTCCTATGGTTCATTCCCGTTGGCCTATGCGCCGCCGAGATGGCGACGGTAAAAGGATGGCAGGAAGGTGGGGTATTCACCTGGGTGTCTAAAACGCTGGGTGAGAAATGGGGCTTTGCCGCCATCTCTTTTGGCTATCTGCAAATTGCCATAGGTTTTATCCCTATGCTCTATTTTGTGCTGGGGGCGCTGTCTTATATCCTCAAGTGGCCTGAACTGAACGAAGACCCAGTCGTTAAAACCGTCGCGGCATTGGTCATCTTGTGGGGGCTGGCGTTCACCCAGTTCGGTGGCACCAAAAACACTGCGCGTATTGCCAAGATTGGCTTCTTTGCCGGCATCCTATTACCGGCGGCTGTCCTGGTGATCCTGGCCGTCAGCTATCTGCATTCTGGTGCGCCACTGGCCATCGAAATGAACGCCTCTACCTTCTTCCCAGACTTTACCCAAATGGGCTCGCTGGTGGTGTTCGTAGCGTTTATCCTGAGCTATATGGGCGTTGAAGCCTCGGCGACTCACGTCAACGAGATGAAAAACCCAGGCCGGGATTACCCGCTTGCCATGCTGTTACTGATGGCGGCGGCCATTTGTTTAAGCTCTGTCGGCGGTCTGTCTATCGCAGCGGTGATCCCTCATGGTGAAATCAACCTTTCTGCGGGGGTAATGCAAACCTTCAGCGTGTTGATCTCGCACTTTGGTCCGCAGTTTGAATGGGCTGTTCGCGTCATTGCTGCACTGCTGTTGTTAGGGGTATTGGCAGAAATCGCCGCCTGGATTGTTGGGCCGTCTCGCGGCATGTTGGTTACCGCACAACAAGGGATCTTGCCTGCTCGCTTTGCCAAAATGAACAAGAATGGTGTGCCGGTTGCACTGGTGATTTCTCAACTGGTGATTACGTCGATTGCGCTGATTGTCCTGACCAACACCGGGGGCGGCAATAACATGTCCTTCCTGATTGCGCTGGCGTTGACCGTGGTGATCTACCTGTGCAGCTATTTCCTGCTGTTCCTGGGCTACATCAAACTGGTACGCAAACAGCCGGAAAACGAACGTGTCTTCAATATTCCGGGGGGTAATGTGGTCAAGCTTACCGTGGCTACGATTGGTTTACTCACCTCTGCGGTTGCCTTTGTGGTCTCATTCTTCCCGCCCTCAGGTTTGGCCGGGCTTGAAGCCGACCATATGTACGTGACTATGCTGGTGGTGTGTTTCCTGGTGGTTGTGGCTATCCCGTTCATTATCTATGCGCTGCATGATAAACGCTTGAAGGCGACCAACCTCAAGCTGGTGCCTGTAAGCACGGATTCTGCGCCAGAAGGGCACTTCTTTATCCACCCGCGTGCACGCTCAGCGCACCATATTTTTGTCGATGACAAGCAAGTGCATTAATCGTTTCTTCACTGTGCACTGAACTTGCAATAACGGGCGCTGCATGCAGCGCCCGTTAATATATTCAATATGTTAGACATGGGCGAACCTGTTCGTCCCTGCCCATTCACCAATATCCCCCAATACCTTCTTTTTGCCCAGTTTAACGCCCAGTCATTGACCAATGACAAGGCGGCATGAGTGGCAGCCTCTTTATAATCAGGCCCGTTTGTCTTCTCACTGGTGTGGACCCATGGCTTATCAACTGAATCTTAACTGGCCCGAATTTTTAGAGAAATACTGGCAAAAACAACCTGTGGTATTAAAAAATGCCTTCCCGAACTTTGTCGATCCGATTACTCCGGACGAGTTGGCCGGTCTGGCGATGGAGGTTGAGGTAGACAGCCGTCTGGTCAGCCAAACCCATGGTCAATGGCAGGCGAGCCACGGGCCGTTCGAGCATTTTGATAATCTGGGGGAAACCGGCTGGTCACTGTTGGCCCAGGCGGTTAACCACTGGCATGCTCCGTCAGCGGAGTTGGTTACCCCGTTCCGTGTATTACCGGACTGGCGGTTGGACGATCTGATGATCTCCTTCTCGGTCCCTGGCGGCGGCGTAGGGCCACATATCGATCAGTACGACGTATTTATCATCCAGGGCATGGGGAGCCGCCGCTGGCGCGTGGGTGACAAACTGCCGCTGAAGCAGTTTTGTCCGCATCCGGCACTGCTGCACGTGGAACCTTTCGAGCCGATTATCGATGAAGATCTGGCACCGGGCGATATCTTGTATATTCCACCGGGCTTCCCGCACGACGGCTTTACCCACCAAACCGCGCTTAACTACTCCGTTGGCTTCCGTGGCCCTAACGGCAGGGATTTAATCAGCAGCTTTGCGGACTATGCGCTGGAAAACGATCTCGGGGGCGAGCATTACAGCGATCCTGATTTAACCTGCCGGGAACATCCGGGCCGGGTTGAAGAGTATGAGCTCGATCGCCTGCGCAGCATGATGACAGAGATGATTAATCAGCCGGAAGATTTCAAACAGTGGTTTGGCCGCTTCGTGACCACGCCGCGCCACGAGTTGGACATTGCCCCAGCGCAACCGCCTTACGAGCAAGATGAGGTTATCGAAGCGTTGATGGACGGTGCCGTCCTGACTCGCCTGAGTGGCTTAAGGGTGCTGGAGGTTGGCGGCAGCTTCTTTATCAACAGCGAGCGTCTGGATACCGTCGAGCCTAAAGCCGCCGATGCCCTATGCCGTTACACTATCGTCGGTAAGCAAGAGTTAGGTGAGGCGCTGCAAAACCCGGCGTTCGTTGCCGAGTTAACGGGTCTGGTTAATCAGGGGTATTGGTTCTTCGACGAGTAAACGGTATAGATTTCCCCCAGGTCTCGGCGCAAGCCTTTGCCTGGGGGAGTTAATTAATCCACCAGAACACGCTTATTGGTCGCGCCCCAAAGGATCGACATCTCGGTAAACAGCGCACCGCTGATGTCTTCAACTTCAGTGGCGGTGATCTCTGCATTACCCTGCTTGCCGAAGAACACCACCTCATCACCAGGAGTGACGCCTTTCACGTCGGTCACATCCACCATTACGGTATTCATCGAGGTTTTACCCACCACCGGCACCTGCTGCCCCTGGATCAATACATGACCGGCATTGCTGAACACACGGCGATAGCCGTCTGCATAACCCACTGGGATGTTCGCCAATACCGAGTCGCGCTTCAGTGTGTAGGTACGATCGTAACCGACGGTATTGCCTTTAGGGTAATGGTTGAGTGCCGCGATGGATGACTTGAAGGTCATCACACGTTTATAGTCGTTACTGGCAATGGTATCGCCATAAAACACCCCGCCAACGCGCACCATATCAAGCCAGGACTCCGGCACGGTGAGGGTCGCAAAGGTATTGGCAACGTGTAAGGTCACGTCGCTGCGTTTGATCCCGGTAATGTCTAGCACCTGCTGGGATTGCACCTTAAAGCGGGCAAGATCCTTGCGCACCGCCGCTGCATCTTCCTCAGGATAGTGGGACATGATGCCGACCATTTTCAGATGGGGTAATGCAGAGATAGCCTTGGCTTCAGTCAATCCGGCAGCTTCGCTGACTTCCAGGCCGTTACGTGACATACCGCCAGAGTTCAGTGCCAAATGGAAGCGCAGGGTTTTGCCCTGTTGGGCGGCAATGGCATCCAGGCGTTTCGCCATCTCCAGATTACCGATCAGCTCTTCGGTGTCATAGTCGGTAGCCTGGCGCATCTCTGCTTCGGTGGCATTGCGCACGCGCATCAGGCGGCCTTTAAAGCCGAGTTCGCGCACGGTTTGCAGCTCTTGGTTACTGGCCACGCCAATGCACTGCACGTGATTCTTGATCATCACGGGTGCCACCAACGAAAGGTCGTGCCCGTAGGCATCGCCTTTCAGAATGGCGCAAAGGGTAGTTTTATCGCCCAACAGTTGCTGAATTTTGTGAGTGTTATATTCCAGCGCGCTTTGTGAGATTTCCAACCGGGCATTGCTTACCACCGCCGCCGGTGAACTTTTAACCGTAGCGGTAAGAGAATGAGTGGGATTGGTGGCAGCAGGTTGATGGCAAGCCACCAACGTTAATAGCGGTATTAAGACTAAATGGCGTAAATGCAGCGGCATATTCCTTTCCTGGTGAAATAAAAAAGAGTTTTTATCGGCCTCAGTCAGTTTTTTTATCTGATTTGACGGCGGGTGTGGCTGAGCGATCAGCGGCATTCAATAAATGACAAAACTGACTTTTTGTCAAATTTATTAATAAGCTACAGGGGGGGGGACGATGCGGGTAATAAATGTAGCTATTTGGTTGTCCCCTCACCCCAACCCTCTCCCACAGGGAGAGGGAGCTGATAGCCCCAACTCTTTTGGAAGTAAATAGATAATCTCAGAATATTCTAATGCTCTCTCATCCATGGTGTGTCTGCTAATTTTAAGAACCACACCAGGGAGTAAGAAGAAGAAAGATAGGGTATTACGCAGAGCAATCAATGAACTCGATCTGATCCCCTCTCCCACAGGGCGAGGGAGCTGATAGCCCCAGCTCTTTTAGAAGTAAATAGATAATCTCAGAAAACTCGATCGTCCCTCATCCATAGTATGTCGCCGAATTTCCATAACCCTATCAGGAGAAAGATAGGGTATTACGCAGAGCAATCAACGAACTCGATCTGATCCCCTCTCCCTTTGGGAGAGGGTTAGGGTGAGGGGTATTATTTCATGGAATGCAGGCCAATCACGTTGCCTTCACTGTCTTTGGCGATGGAAATAAAACCATGTTCGCCGATGGCAAATTTTTCTTTCAGGATTTCACCGCCGTTTGGCACAATGCGGCTTTCTTCTACGGCGCAATCCTCACATGACAGATAAACCATGGTGCCGCCCGTTCCAACTGGCACGCCAGCCATTTTAACCAGTGCGCCGCCAGACCCTTCCCCCCCTTCCTGGTAAGGGAACATCAGGTATTCCATGCCCTCGGTTTCCAGTTTTTCTAACTGCGTGTCGAATACTGCCTCATAGAATTTCTTTGCTCGTGACATATCAGTAACATAAATTTCAAACCAGCTAACGATATTTTTATTCATGGTATTCTCCAGTGGTATTGATTGTTGTTCCTGATTGGTTATGTTACATACGCTGTTTATTTATACAGTGATAAGGATCACGTAATCAACTCGTGTTTGTTCTGCTGTTGGGGACTTACCAGAATGAACTCTATTCAATAAAGCCCAATATGATGATAACTGGTCAGCTGGGTTTATTCCTGTTGCCGACATTGTAATATCTTACATCAGATAATTTTTTATTAATCATATAATGAATGTATGTTTAGGGGGTTAATGATGGATTATTCTTGTTTTTAATCAAGACCAATCCATAACGTGGGATAGGTAAGGCTTTAATGTTGACTGTGGATTTATTCTATTATTATAATTTAATCGCTTTAAGACGATAATATCTCGTTAAATTAAAGTTATTTTCTAGCAAAATATTGAAAGTTCATTTTGGTAATTACTATAAGGATATATTTATGAAGAAATTAAACGCATCTGAAGTTTCAAATGTTATTGGTGGTTATGTACTTGGCTGTGTTATTACCTATGAGCGTCAAACCACAGGTACCGGTACCTCTGCGGTAACCGTTTGCCGTCGCGTTGCCACCTGCCAAGGCAAGTTCGGTGAATTTTTGACTCGTGAACCAGCCGATCTGGCTCGTTGCGGCGCTTAATCGCAAGTAATAGTCAAGGTACGGCACTATGGATGGTGTCGTACCTTTCCTTTTCCCCCATATTCTCTTCTTGTTTCTGCGATTATTTATATCCCCGCGACGAAAGCTATCCTTTACAACTTCCGGCTGGATATGGATGTGGATGGCGAAAATAACAGCCTGGTGGAGTTGAACCCAGATGTGAAGCCTAACGATCGGAGCGGCCCGCGCACCAGCACCATGCAGGTCGATCAGGTGAAAGTGACTACCGAACAGCAGGCGGCACAGAAATTCGATCCTTCTACCCTCCGTTTGCTGAGCAACCCGAGCCGGTTGATCAAGATGGGTAACCCGGTTTCCTATCAGTTGATCCCGTATGCGGGCGGTACGCATCCGATCGCCAAGGGAGCCAATTTTGGCAATGACGAATGGATTTACCACCGCCTGAGCTTTATGGATCGGCAGCTATGGGTGACCCGCTATAACCCGAATGAACGCTATCCGGAAGGCAAATACCCCAACCGCTCGATCCACGATACCGGGCTGGGCAAGTACACGGCGGACAACCAGCCGATAGACAATACCGACGACGTGGTCTGGCTCACCACCGGCACCACCCATGTGGCGCGAGCGGAAGAGTGGCCGATTATGCCAACTGAGTGGGTGCACGCCTTGCTGAAACCATGGAACTTCTTCGATGAAACGCCAACGCTGAATCTGAACGGGCAAAAGCAGCAGTAAGCCAGATTGAAGGTGTAGAGGAACAGCGAGCTCCTGCAATCTATTGATTATCCAGACGGGCGCAGCATGCAGCACCCCTATGGTTTGGTTCTGTTGGCGTTTGTCAGCAGTATGCCAAAGAACGACTCCTGCACCTGAGCCTAACTCCGTACCAGCTCCCTCTCCCTGTGGGAGAGGGTTGGGGTGAGGGGAAGCAGCGATATCGGGTGACGGCAAATAACACAGGGGGACGAACTCTGCGATTCGCCCCCCTGACTCTTTCAATGCAGTGCTAACTAATAGCGAATACACACCGATTTGGACTCGGTATAAGCATCCAACCAGTCCGGGCCAAAATCACGGCCGCTGCCAGACTGCTTGAAGCCGCCAAACGGCATGTTGGCATCAATTAACGTATGAGTGTTGACCCACACCGTGCCCGCCTGAATGCGTGGCGTATAAGCCATCGCCGCTTGCAGGCTGGTGGTCCACAGGCTGGCCGTCAGGCCATAGTCGGTATCGTTGGCCTTCTGCAGCGCCTCTTCGGCATCCGCTACGCGGATCAGGTTGACGACCGGGCCAAACACTTCTTCCCGCGCCAGGTTCAGGCTGTCATCGGGATTGATCACCAGCGTCGGGGGAATATAGAAGCCTTGCAAGTCAGGCCCGGCGGCTCCGGTGATCAACTCGGCGTGTTTGTTGCGGGCGTCATCCAAATAGGCGGCCACCTTGTTGCGGTGTTCTTTGGACACCAGCGGGTTGATCTGGGCGTTGCCATCCATCCCCGGCCCGACAGAAAGCGACTTCACTGCCTGCTCAAAACCGGCGACCAGCCGATCGTAAATCGGGGCTTCAATATAGATACGTGAGCTGGCGGCGCAGACCTGCCCCTGGTTGAGGAAACTGCCGGCCATCAACCCTTCGATCACCTGCTGCATATCGGCATCTTTCAGCACGATGGCCGGGTTTTTACCGCCTAACTCCAGCGTGACGCGGGTCAACCGATCCGCCGCCGCGCGTGCGATCCCTTTCCCCACCGGCGTGGAGCCGGTAAAGCTCACTTTGGCGATCAGCGGATGTTCCGTCAGCGCTTTACCGCAGATAGCTCCTTTGCCGGTCACCACGTTAAACACGCCCGGTGGTACTCCTGCCTCGCTGGCTAGCTCAGCTATACGCAGCAGGGTGAGAGGCGTCGTTTCAGACGGTTTGATGACGATGGAACAGCCCGCAGCCAGCGCTGGCATCACCTTCCACATGCCAATCAGCAGCGGGAAGTTCCAGGGGACAATCCCGGCCACTACGCCGATCGGCTCCTTGCGGGTATAGACCTGATATTTGGCTCCCGGCGGCATCGGAATGGAGACATCCAGGGTTTGCCCGACGATCTTGGTGGTCAGCCCGGCGGTATAGCGCATCCAGTTCAGCGCGCAGCCCACTTCAAAGGCGCGGGAGATGTTGATGGATTTCCCCTGTTCCAGGGTTTCCAACTGGGCCAACTCCTCGGCGTGTTGTTCAACCAGATCGGCGAAGCGCAGTAAAATGCGCTCACGTTCGGTGGGCAGGCGTTGTGCCCAAACGCCAGTGGTAAAGGCCTGATGGGCCGAGGTGACCGCCAGCTCCACGTCGGCGGCGTTGGCATCGGCGGTGCAGGAGATTTGTTTGCCGTCGGCTGGGTTATAGACCGCCAGCCGCGATTCGGCCTGTGAGGTTTGCCATTGGCCGTTGATATACAGGCCGTGCTGACGATCGAGGAAACGGACTACGCTGTCCAGTATGGTCACATTAGGCATACGCCCTCCTAAGGGAATAAACGGTTCGTTACCCTTAACAGTCTATAGCGTTATGCCCAACGCGGTTTTCATCTGCCTGACAATGGGTTTGTACTGCGTGACACTTGCGGGCTATTTACGCGCCAGCAAGGTAGCGAAACGCAGTTTGATGCGGTTGCCCTCGGCATCGACGCGGTGCAGCTCGCCGGGGTTCTCGTTATATTTGATGATGTCCCAATCCTGGTAATAGTCATCTAACTCATTCGGTTTGAAGGTGAATGAGAAGGGCACCGTGCAAGGGTAATCTGGCGTATCCATGGCCGCGACGATCAGGTTGTAGCCTCCTTTGACCGTGCTGTCTTGCATATTGCGCACGATGTGTGGGATCTGCTGGCGGTCCAGGAACATAAACACCACGGTAGACAGGATAAAGTCGTACTGGCCACTAAAGCGGTGAGTATTGAGATCCTGCTCACTGGCGCTGATATGTGCAAGCTGCTCGGTGGCTATGATCTGGTTTATCGCGGCGATTGATGCAGCATTTTTGTCCCAGGCGGTAACGTCAAAACCTTTCAGGTTGAGATACAGCGCATTGCGACCGCTGCCACAGCCCAGATCCAGCGTCTTGCCGGGCGCGATCAGTTTGGCTGCCTCAAGGACTTCGGAATGGGTGGCCGTCAGGGAGTATTTTTGGGTGTAGTAGTTTTCTGGCAGGGGGGGCTGCTGATCCATCATGGTGTTCCTCTATATTTGATGTATATAAAATACATCTTTAATGGCCTTTTGCCTAGCCGTTGAGAGGATCACAGTATACCCGTTCAGTTTGGCCTGGCGGTATCCCTGCGCCAGGCCCTGGTTTTATCAGCCAATGCGCCTTGGGTTGTGCAGCCCAAAGTTAAAGCTGTTGCAGCGGCGGCAGAACTCTTTCATCGCCGGTGGGGAGTCCATCCTCGGCAATTTCACCTCGATAAACGCCAGCTGGTCCTGACGCGAAGCCTGCTCCAGCGCCATCTCCAGCTGTTGGCTGGTTGCTACCGCGACGCAAAACGCCTGGGTCTGCGGGCTTAGCACCGCCGGGAGTCTTGCGTAATCCCACGAGCCGATATCGTTATAAGATGACGTTTCGCCAAGGATATAGCGCTCAATGGTGTAACCGTCGTTATTGATCAGAAAGACGATCGGCTTTTGCTGATGGCGTAACAGCGTTGAGAGTTCCTGGGCGGTGAGCTGGAAGGAGCCATCACCAATAAACAGCAACTGCCGCCGTTGGGGCGCGGCCATCATCGTGCCGAGTAATGCGGGTAAGGTATAGCCGATCGATCCCCATATTGGTTGGTTGACCACCGTAACGCCATTTGGCATCCGCATGCCGCCGATCGCTGCCCCAGAGGTGCCATTTTCAACGACCAGCACGTCATCCGCCTGAATAAAGCGCTGTATCCGCTGCCAGAAATAGTCCTGATCGAGCGGTTCGCTGCTTGGCTGCGCCAGTTTTTGTTGCGGCCGGGATAGTGGCTTCAGCGGCGGCAGGCTGGTGGCAGGAACTTTCTCCAATAGCGCTTGCAGCAGCTCGCTTGCCGTTACCGCCGGATAGGACAGATTATCCAGCTTCAGCGAAAAAGGCTGAATATCCACCACTGACTGCTCTGGGATCTGCTGGCTGAAATAACCGGTGGTGGAATCCACCAGGCGTACGCCAAAGCTGAGGATGCAATCTGACTCGGCCATCAGCTCAAACAACTCGGGGCGAGACAGATCGCCGTTGTAGCCGCCTTGCCAGCCCGGCGTGTTCTCTGAGATCGCACATTTTGCCGTGGGCATATTGGTTAGCGGGATGGCGAATTTATCCGCCAACGCTAACACCTGCGTTTGAAGGTGATATCGTTCGACCATCTGATCGATCAGGATGATTGGCCGTTTAGCACGGCTAATCCGTGCGAGCAGGGCTGCGCTGGCAAGCTGAAGATGGCTGGCATCGCTGCTTGGCAAACGATATGGGGCGGGGTTATCGGCAACCTCAATTTCCACTTCACAAATGTCTGAAGGTAGCTGCAGGTAAACCGGCTTCTTACGTTGCCAAGCGCAGGCAATGACCCGCGGGATCTCCGTTGCGGCATTTTCCGGGGTGATGAGCGCCTGCGCCACGGTAAACTGCCGGAAACAGTTCATCACGTTATCAAAATTGCCGTCTGCCAGAGAGTGGTGCAGCAGCGCATTGCCCTGCATGGCGTGCAGCGGTGGTGTACCTGCAATGCAAATCACCGGAGCTGATTCCGCATAGGCTCCGGCAATGCCGGAAAGGGCCGCCAGATCGCCCACGCCATAGGTGGTGATCAACGCCCCGGCGCCTTTGATACGGGCATAGCCATCGGCGGCGTAAGCGGCGTTAAGCTCGTTACAGTTGCCAATGAATTCGCACTCTTGGTCATGCTCGATGGTTTCCAGCAGCGCCAGGTTGTAATCGCCGGGCACGCCGTAGATGCGATCCACTTTCAGGGCACGCAGCTGTTGCAGGATGAATGAACCTATGGTGATCCTCATTGATTGCTCCACATTCACGTCAATTTATTGTTATTTAACCGTGCGCAGCAGGGAACGGCTGGCGATGTCGCGCGGTTAATCGTTGAAAATGCGAGTCGCTTGTAGGGCGTCAGCATTAACAGTTGGTGAAAGTGGTGGCTTGTTCAAGTTGAGCGGGTTTGGGGAAGGATTGCTTATTGTATCAAGGAGTTTACGACCCCAAAGGGGTAGCAAGAACGGTTTTCGCAGGGGGCGGTACTTTTCTTGCATTGATGGCCGCTGAAAATCGCGGCAAGGGCAGAAGGGGAACGCCAGATAGGTACTTTCCGCCATCTTCACTTCTCTCCTGGCTGGGCGTCAATTTTTCGCTACGCCAGGAGGAAGATAATTTAGAGTGGGAGAGTGGCGCTCAGAAGAACATAATCCAGGCTGCCGAAATCGGCATCGCCAACACCAATGCTGGCAGCATATTGGCTACCGGGAACAGCTTGATGCCGCAGATGCGCAAGCCGGTGGCCAACATCATTAATCCGCCAACGGCAGAGAAATCGGCCTGCATTGCCGGTGTGGTCAGCGGCAAAATGAACACGGCACCAAACGCCAGCGCTAACTGGATGACCAACTGCGGGACGGCGATCAGCGCTACGGCCAGGCCAAGCGTGGAAGCAAAAATCAGCGCGGTGAACAGATCAAGGAAAGATTTGGCAATCAGCACGCTGGCATCCCCGGTCATCCCTTCGTGCATCGAGCCAAAGATGCCGGTGCCGCTGGCACAAAACAGCACGATAATGGCGACATATGCCTCCAGAAACTCTTTCTGGTCCTCTCTGACAGCGCCTTTGGGAGACATCAGATTACGGGCCCAGCCTGCGATGCGGCTGATGCCTCGTTCGATGTAGCAAAGCTCGCCAAGCAGCGCTCCCAGCACCAGCGCCAATACCATCACCGGCATATGAGCTACCTTGCCAATCAGCACTATGCCCATCCCCATGGAGGTAATACCAAAGGTCATTGGCAATGCCAGGCGCACCCGCTCCGGTAGTCTATGGCCCAACATTGCCCCTGCAATGCCACCGGCCAATATTGCTGCACCATTAATAAATGGACCAATAACCATACTTATCCCCCCGGCAAATAAAAGCTAAGGTTCCTCCATAAGTCGTTGAGGTGCAAGCAGGATAACCGGAGTTTTCTGACAGACAACGCGTATCCAGGCGCATAACTTGAGCACGTATGCCGCTAGCACGCCATCGCGCACCAAACTTAACCTTCTCTCAACGAGGGGCGATAAAAGCATCGGACCAGTAAGATACGGCTTGCTCAGGATAGGACGATCGGTAAGAATCCCCGGTTTTATTTTTACAGGAGTTGTGAAATGGTGGTTAAAAGGATCTTGTTAGCCGGGGGGTTGGCGTTGATATTTCCTGCACTGCCTTCCTACGCCGAGGTTAGTGCGGAAAATAGCAATGCCGCGCACGCAGAAGATCCAGGCTGGTGGGGGCGCTTTACCGGCAACGTGGCGGAAACCTGGAACAATTCGCCCAATAAGGAGCTCTATCTCCCGGCGATCACTTGGCACAACCGCTGGACCTACGACAAGGAAAAGACCGACGAGTATAACGAGCGCCCTTGGGGGGCTGGCTATGGCATCTCACGGTTTGATGCCGATGGTGATTGGCACGCGATCTACCTGATGGCGTTCAAGGACTCCTTCAACAAGTGGGAGCCGATCGGCGGTTATGCCTATGAGAAGATCTGGCGACCGATTGAAGGGGAGGACTTCCGTCTGGGGCTGGGATTTACCGCCAGCGTGACCGCTCGTGACAACTGGAAATATATCCCGATCCCCGCGCCGCTGCCGTTGGCCTCGATCGGCTATAAGCAACTGACCTTCCAGGCCACCTATATTCCGGGTACTTACAACAACGGTAACGTGTTCTTCGCTTGGTTACGCTGGCAGTTGTGATGACTTGCCGATGTTCTGAAAAATGCGCGGCAGTCCGAATAAACGGAACTTGTCGGTTGGCACGGCGTCCGAGCTAAGCGTGGTGTTAATTACGCCATCATTTTGCAGTTAAACAGGAGTCTTGCCGTTATGAATACCAAACATCGCTTATTGTTGGCCCTGAGCTTGACCACGGTAATGGCTACGGGCAGTGCCCAGGCCGCCGGGTTGATGGACTCCCTTGGCAGTGCCGCCACAGAACTGAGCAAATCGGGTGGCAGCACCAGCAGCGGTGGCATGTCGCTGTCTTCGCTGAGTGGATTACTCAACGGCGGTGATAAAGCATTGAGCTCCTCCAGCATGACCAACGCCGCAGGGATCTTGCAGTACTGCGTGCAGAATAACGTTCTATCGGCGAACGGCACCGAAGCGGTGAAAGACCAACTGCTGAATAAACTGGGCATCACCAGCACGGCCAATGCCAACAGTGAAGATTATCAGCAAGGTCTGGGTGGCCTGTTGCTTACCGGCAAGGGCAACACGCTGGATCTCAATAGCCTTGGCACCTCGCAAATCACCGAGAAGGTGAAGCAGAAAGCCTGCGATCTGGTGCTCAAGCAGGGTATGTCCTTTATTTCCTGATCCCCTGGGGTCAGCGATGCTCCTACTCAACTCACGGTGAAGATAATCTCAATGAGCAAGATGCTGATACTTTCTCTTTTCGCTAGTG
The DNA here is from genome assembly GCF_047530005.1 of Serratia sp. N21D137. Taxonomy (NCBI): domain Bacteria; kingdom Pseudomonadati; phylum Pseudomonadota; class Gammaproteobacteria; order Enterobacterales; family Yersiniaceae; genus Serratia; species Serratia sp. N21D137. The sequence continues at coordinate 187,920 of NZ_JBLJAJ010000005.1, read as the reverse complement.
TAGCTTTGTTACAGGGGTGTACGGCGAAAACCAATGATGATGCGCCTGCGCCGCCAAAGGTGATTGGTATGGCGAATCCGGCAGATGTGTATTGCAGCCAGATTGGCGGCAAGCTTAACCCCAAACAGAATGCTCAGGGGCAGTATTCCACCTGCACTTTGCCTGATGGGCAAGAGATTGACAGCTGGGAGCTGTTCCGCCGCGACCATCCAGCGAAAAAGTAACCCGATAACCGTGCTAGAACTCCCTATCACTGATTGGATGATATTGGTTTGGCCCCTCCTCTGAAAAGGTTAATGGCAGTCTGCCATCGGGCCGATCTGCCACCGAGAGGGCCTTACGGAAGCTACAACCGCTGTGGATGTTTTTCACCTTCATCACATAGCGGCCGTTGGGCTCCAGCTTGATATTGAAGCTGCTGGCGGCCGGGAGGAACACCTCGGCCAGCAGTTGCTTGGTGGTGTTCTCCAGTTTGACCAACACGGCAAATTCATTGTGCTGATTATCCAGCGTCAACGTCTGCAATTTGCTGCCTGCTTGCCAATCTGGCTCATGGAGATAACCTGCCGAAGCGAGCCATGGGCTGCCCTGATTATCTGGCAACGGCCCAACGCAGTGTTGGCGTGCCTCCCGTAATGGGGCTTCCCGTTGGATCACGTAATTTTGGGGGGCGGCAAGGGTAAAACTCTCCTCCTGTTCCCCTTCACTCAAGTGGCGTTTAGCCAGCAAAACCCCAGCTGCAACCAGCATAAAGAAGATCAACAGGGTCAGTCGATTGCGGAAGATCGGTGCCAATAGCCTTCCCGGCAGTTGAAACAGCCAGCTTGCAACTCTCAATAGCATTGTTTTTCCTTTCAAGCCGCAACTTGCCTTTCAATGGGTGATTAATCAGAGCGTTACATCTGCGTTAACGTAACTTTTCCAGTATAGCCAACATCCTGGCGGCGAAAATCGCCAAAAGCGCTTTTTATAGAAAACGATTGTACGTTTGTGTTCGTTTGTATACATTTATGCTCGTTGTTACTTTGCCGGACCTTCAGAATGTCAAAACTGCTGCCCAATGAGCGCCACCAAGCCATTCTCGCCACCTTGCAACAGCAGGGGCGAGTGCTGGCGATTGAAATGGCGGCGCAACTGCATACCACCGAGGCCACCATCCGCCGCGATCTGCGCCAACTGGCGGCGCAAAACCTGTGCAAACGGATCTATGGTGGGGCGTTGGCGCTCACGCCTGCCGGTGGCTATATGGCCGAGCGGGTTGAGATTAGTGGCGATGAAAAACATCGGCTGGCCCAGGCAGCCTTGCCTCTGATCCAGACCGGGCAGGTGATCTTTCTTGATGCGGGCAGTACCTATCTTTATCTGGCCGATCTGCTGCCCCGCGATCGGCAACTCACCGTGGTGACCAATGCGCTAAGCGTGGCCAGCCGCCTGCTGGAACGCCCTGGGATACGTACTATTTTGATAGGCGGTGAGCTAGATGCAGAAATCGGCGGCAGCGTCGATGCCAAGGCATTGGCCGAGATTGCCGCGTTTCGTTTCGACATCGCCTTCACCGGCGTTTGTGCTTACGATCCCGACAGTGGCTTTACCGCGCTGCGTTATCAGGAGGCGCAGTTCAAGAAGCAAATGCTGGCACGCGCTGGCAACGTCGCGGTGCTGTGTACCCGCGACAAGTTCAATACCTATGCGCCTTATACGCTCATGCCTGCCAACCAGGTCGATTATCTGGTGATTGCCCGTGGCGGCCATGCGCAGCTCGAGCAGCAGGTCACTCTCAGTGGCGGTAGCGTGCTGTATATTTCCGCAGATGATGGAGAATGAGGATGAAAATCGCCCATGTTGCCCTATGGACAGAGGATATTGAGGCTCAGGTCGGCTTCTGGCAGCGCTATTTCAATGGCGTAGCAGGGGAGGAGTATGTGAGCAAGAATCGCCCAGGCTTTACCTCGCGTTTTGTTCAACTGGCGGATGGCCCCGCGCTGGAGATCATGTGCGTGCCTGGCCTGTTGCCGGGGGGGAAAGGGGAGGAACGCGTTGGCTGGGCCCATATTGCACTGTCGCTCGGAAGCGAGGCGTTGGTGGATGAACTGGCACAGCGGGCCAGCCAAGAGGGGATTTTGCAGGCGGCACCGCGCTGGACCGGTGATGGCTTTTATGAGGCCATCATTCGCGATCCAGACGGCAACGCGATCGAAATCACCGCCTGATCACGCTTCCTCCAGGGTGGCAAACTGCTGAGCCAGAAAATCTATCAGCAGCCGTACCGCTGGCAGCATGCCACGGCGTGAGGGATAGACAATGTGGATCACGCCGCCCTGAGGTTGCCAGCCGGGCAACAGCTGCACCAGATCGCCCCGCAGGATCTCGTCGTGCATCATCATGGTCGGCAGTTGAACGATACCGGCCCCAGCAATCGCCGCGGTACGCAGCATCAGCATATCGTCGGTGACCAGTCTGGGCTGATGCTCCCACTGAAACGTTTGCCCCTCTGGGCCGCTGAGTTGCCATTGATGCTGCGTTCTCGCCGGGCCGAGATCGAGCGTTGGGTAGTGCTGTAACCCAGCAGGTGAATCGATAGCGCCGATGGTGCGTACCAATGCCGGGCTGGCTGCGATGCACCAGCTGCGCTGAGCCAGGATTTTCAATACCAGGTCGCTGTCTTCTAACGGCGGTGGCCTGACGCGAACCGCCAGATCCAACCCTTCACCCACCACATCGACCCGGCGGTTGGTCGCCTCCAGATGTACCGTCACCCGTGGATAATCCGCCATAAACCTGGCCACCATGCTACCGATACGCGTATGCAACATCGCCACCGGGCAAGACATGCGTACCGTGCCGCAAGGCTCCGCCCGGGTTTGTTCGATCGCCTGCTGTGCCGCTTCGGCCTCAACCAGCATCGCCTTGCAGTGCACATAATAGCTTTGCCCCAAATCGGTCACCGAGAAACGCCGGGTTGAACGCTGGATCAGGCGTACGCCGAGCCGTTCTTCCAACTGCGCCACGCGGCGGCTGAGCTTCGATTTGGGAATGCCCAGCGCACGCCCTGCCGGGGCAAATCCCTGATGGTCTACCACGCTGGCGAAGAAATACAGATCGTTCAGGTCTGTCTGCATCGGTGCCCTTATCGTTCTATTGATAGAACACTGAGTGTATATCTTGCCGACTACTGCGGCAAATCGCCTTGGACTAAACTTCTGTCATCAACGTTAGGCCGCGAGGCCTGCAACAGGAGTTTAAGATGAAAAAGATCCTTGGTGTTTATAACAGCCCGGAAGCTCACTGGGTCGGCAACGGTTTTCTGGTGAATTCCCTGTTCTCATATAACGAGCTGGGCGCAGAGATGAGCCCGTTCCTGCTGCTGGATCACGCTGCGCCAACCAAATTCCGTTCGCACAGTGGCCGACGTGGCGTGGGGCAGCATCCCCATCGCGGGTTTGAAACGGTCACCATTGTCTATCAGGGCGAAGTAGAGCATCGCGATTCCACTGGCAGCGGTGGGGTGATCGGCCCTGGCGATGTGCAGTGGATGACGGCAGCGTCAGGCATCTTGCACGAAGAGTTTCATTCCAAAGACTTTTCGCAGAAAGGGGGCACCATAGAAATGGTACAACTTTGGGTCAACCTGCCAGCCAAAGACAAAATGGCGGCGCCGGGTTACCAGACTTTGCTCAACCAGGATATTCCTGTCGTGCCTCTGGCGGATAACGCCGGGCAGGTCAGGGTGATTGCCGGGAACTACGGCGGTCATGCTGGCCCAGCGCGTACCTTCAGCCCGATCAACGTGTGGGATATGAAGCTGAACGCCGGGCATACCACCACCTTGCAGGTGGAAGAAAGGCATACGCTGGCCGTGGTTATGCTGCATGGGGCGATTCTGGTTAACGGCGAGCAGATTGTGCGGGAAACGCAAATGGTGCTGCTGGATCGCGCTGGCGACTCCATCACCCTTGAGGCAAATGGTGACGTCAGCTTGCTGGTGCTGAGTGGTGAGCCTATCGATGAGCCCATCGTCGGTTACGGCCCCTTCGTGATGAATAACGAGGCGGAGATCCAACAGGCTTTCCGTGATTTCAACAGCGGTCAGTTTGGCGCGATGCCGCTGACTACCTCAGGCAGCAATCTGTAAAATTGATGTCCCGGTACAGAAAATGCTCTCCGTGCCGGGCGTCATACTCAAATTTCCCGACCGCGAACGTTCCTGCTGCGAACAACGTATTGAAATTTACGCATCTTTACTGAGAAACCGATTGAAAATTCAGCGGGATCTCCACATATAATGGAGTGTTAATTTCACAAGGAGCGCGTATGGGAATCAGTGAAGAAGAAGCTCTCCGTCGGTTGAGTCTAGAAAAAAATGCCGTCGGCAATTCGGCGAAATGGGTGGCAATTGTTTCAGCCGCTTACTTTGCTCTGATGGCGTTTTATGGTCATCCTACCGGCGTATTGGCCATGTCCGGTGCCATTTTTGTTGTTTCAACCACTACCTGGCTGAAAAAACGTCAGAAAGTCAAAGCCTACCGCCAGGTTCTGGCGAAGATTGACAGTGACCAAACCCGCTAACGCCGTTTGCCAGGCGCAATAATTTTTTAGCGGGCTAGCATAACGGCATTAACATAACCAACTTCAACCCGCTGTGCTCCGCCGGGTAGAACGTGACCTGCTGAAAATGCCGCTCCCCCTGCTGTGGGTGGCTGAAGGTACGTTCACCACCTTCACGGGCCATCACGTCCTGCTGCTTCCACCAATGGTGAAAAGCTTCGCTGTTGTGGGTCATATTGCGCACAAAGGCGCGTATCTCTTCCGTTCCCTGATGATGGCTGGTTTCGGCACGAAATTCGGCCACCACTCGTCGAGCCCGATTTTCCCAGTCACTGACCAGCACCTTCGCCTGAGGGTGAAAAAACATGAAGTGCAGCAGGTTGGGGGTTTTTGCCTGCTTAAGCCAATCGCAGAACAGCTCCTCCACCTGTGGGTTCCAGGCCACCATATTCCAGGTGAGATCGAGCAGATAACAGGGCACGGTTATTTGATGCACGCTTTGCAGCACGGCGGCATTAACCGTCTCCTGCGGCTGTTCTTTTTCAGGATCGGTGATATGTGCCAGGGTGAACAGGTAGTGCCGCTCGGCATGGCCCAGCCGTAACGCCGTGGCGATGCGTGCCAGCGTATAGGGGGAAATTGACACCTCGCGCCCCTGTTCTATCCAGGTATACCAAGTGGCGCTAATGCCGCTGATTTGTGCCAGCTCTTCACGGCGCAAACCACTGGTGCGGCGGCGTGTTGCGGTGGGCAGGCCCAGCATTTCTGGCGTGATCCGCTCGCGGTGCGCACGCAAAAAGGCACCTAGGGCTTTCTGGCTGGATATTGCGTCTGATTCCATTAGGGTGGTACCTGTTTATACTAGGATAACTGCTCATATTGTACCCGTATAGCTGCTTGATTATAGTCATTACCAGCCATCTCGGCACCGGCGTAAGCCAGATAATAATGGGAGCAGCTATGAGCATCAGCAACAGCCATAAAAATGCGGTCGACCGCCAGTTTGGCGAACAGGCCAATGCCTACCTGACCAGTGCGGTACATGCGCAAGGGAAAGACCTGCAACGCCTGGCCAAGCAGTTGGCAGGGAGTACCGATGCCCGCTTGCTCGATCTGGGGTGCGGGGCAGGGCACGCCAGCTTTACCGCTGCGGCCCATGTCGGGCAGGTGGTGGCGTACGATCTGTCGGCGCAGATGCTGACGGTGGTTGGCAACGCGGCGCAGGAAAAGGGATTGGAGAATATTCAGCTGCAGCAGGGCGTAGCGGAGTCGTTACCCTTTGATGACGCCAGCTTTGACGTGGTGATCAGCCGCTACTCGGCACACCATTGGCACGATGTGGGTCGGGCACTGCGTGAAGTTAAACGGGTATTGAAACCAGGCGGGCGAGCCATCTTTATGGATGTGGTCTCCCCGGGGCATCCGTTATTGGATATCTATCTGCAAACGGTCGAAGTGCTGCGGGATACTTCACACGTGCGCAACTATGCACCAGGTGAGTGGCTAAGCATGTTGACCGAGTCTGGGTTGTTGGTGCGGGAAGTCACGACCGATCGTTTGGATCTGGAGTTCAGCAGTTGGGTGGCGCGGATGCGGACGCCTGAGCATTTTGTCACGGCGATCCGTGCGTTACAGCAGGGGGTAGCAGAAGATGTTCGCCAACACTTTGCGATTCAGGCCGACGGCACATTTACCAGTGACATCATGATGTTTGAAGCGGTGAAAGGTTAAAATTTCAGGGCAGCCGTTGTGGGCTGCCCTGAAAATCCACGCTTACTTCTTGTCTTCTAACAGGCAACGGTAGATCAAACCACCGATAACACCGCCGATCAGCGGTACCAGCCAGAATACCCACAGTTGTTGCAACGCCCAGGTACCCTGGAAGATTGCCACGGCGGTACTACGTGCCGGGTTAACTGAGGTATTGGTAACAGGAATACTGATCAGGTGGATCAGCGTCAACGCCAGGCCGATGGCCAAGGGCGCAAAGCCTGCCGGTGCGCGTTTATCGGTCGCACCATGGATAACGATCAGGAAGAATGCGGTCAGTACTAATTCAATAACGATGGCGGCCTGTAAAGAATAGCCACCCGGTGAATGCTCACCGTAGCCATTAGAGGCTAAACCGCTGGCAGTTGCATCAAACTCGGCTTTTCCGCTGGCAATAAAATAAAGTACTGCGGCGGCAGCAATACCACCAATTACCTGAGCAACCACATAGGGAATAACATCTTTGGCAGGGAAACGGCCGCCTGCAAATAATCCCATTGTGACCGCTGGGTTAAAGTGCCCACCAGAAATATGGCCGACAGCGTAGGCCATGGTGACCACGGTAAGGCCGAACGCTAAAGCCACACCAGCAAAACCAATACCTAATTGAGGAAACGCTGCGGCCAGCACTGCGCTACCACAACCACCGAACACCAACCAAAAAGTACCGAAAAATTCGGCAAAAAGTCGCTTTGACATAAACTCCATCCTGCTGGGGAAAAAACTAACGGGCGTTAGCACTAAAACTATAGAGCACCTTTTTAATATTGTAGTGGCCTATAGCATAAATTTTCGCGCACACCTTCGATGACGGCCGGTATTAAAGCCCTATCTTTTTATTTTGTCTATGTGAAAGCGAGTATTTTAAGAAATTATCATATTTTTTGCTGTTTTTTTATCTTGCTTATGGGTAATTTTCCTATTTTATATAGGATTAATTCCGTGTTTTATTTTTCGCATGGGTAAATTCTTATTTTTCAATTGGTTTTTATCACTCAATAATGAAGGGCTGATTGTTTATTTCTATTTGTTATCTGCTAATTTAACCTCTGTCGTCATAAAAGTGTCACCATCGGTGGTTAGGCTCTCAGGCTGTTACTTTCCCTTACAAAGAGTTAATGCTATGAGAATCAAACCGCTTGGCGTGTTGTTGGCCTCTGTATTACCGCTGTTGTCCCATGCTGCCGATATTGGCGTTGCTCGTTACAACGTCAGCTTTCCTGATGGCGATCGCGTGGGCTATTCCGGCGCTTTTGCCAGCCAGTTTCCCAATGGGCTACCGGTAGGGATTGGTTCCGGGCTGGTATTTAATGGCCAGGAAGGGGGGGATCTACTGCTGACTACCGTGACCGATCGTGGCCCGAACGCCGATGCGTCAGCAGTCGGCAAACAGGAGGCCAAGATTTTTGCCAATCCGGCTTTTGTTCCCTTATTGATGGAAATCCGTATTGGTGGCGGTAAGGCCGTTGCCACCCAAGCCCGTCCTCTGCACGATGATAAAGGCCCTATTAGCGGCTTGCCGTTGCCTGGCAACCTGATTGGCTCAACGAATGAAGTGGCATTGACGGATACGCTCAAGCCGCTGCCGAGTGACAAACGCGGGTTGGATACCGAAGGGATCACGCCAGACGGCAAGGGAGGCTATTGGCTGTGTGATGAATATGGCCCCTTCCTAATCCATATCGATGGCCAGGGTAAGATCCTGGCGAAATATGGCCCAACGCCATTAGCGGGTGAGCAGGCGGTTGCCAGCGGTCTGCCTAACATCATTAAATGGCGTCAACCGAACCGGGGTTTTGAAGGCGTAACCCGGTTGCCGGATGGGCGGATCCTGGCCGCGGTGCAGAGCACGCTGGATATCGATGGCAAGAGCAAAAACCAGGCGCAGTTTACCCGTTTGGTCAGCTTTGACCCTGCCAGTGGCAAAACGGCCATGTATGGTTATCCGATCGATATCACCCGTTACCAGAAAGCCAAAGATGCCAAGATTGGCGATATCGTGGCGGTCGATAATCAACACATCCTGCTGATCGAACAGGGCAGTGACAAAGACAAACAGATGATGAACAAGATCTATCTGGTTGATCTCAGCCAGGCCAGCGATCTGACGTCGTTCGACGGCCAGGGTAAGGCGTTAGAATTTGCTGATGCCAGCGAATTGGCCAAGCGCGGAGTGAAGCTGGCTCAGAAACGTGAAGTGGTCGATCTGCGTAAACTGGGTTGGCAGCAGGAGAAGGTGGAAGGATTGGCGCTGATCGATAACCGCACACTGGCGGTGATTAACGACAATGATTTTGGTTTGCAGGCCAAGCTGGTCGACGCCGAGCCTGAAGGGAAGAAGATTGGCGATTATCAGCTGGAACAGCAAGGGAAGCTGAGTTTGGCAGGTAAACCGGTAAACACGACGATTGAATTGCGGCCATTGGCACAGCCAGAGTCCTTGAGCGAACTGTGGGTGTTAACCCTGCCAGAGCCATTGCGCTGAACGGGCGTAGCAAGTCGATAGAGGAATGCCTGCCGGATCATTGGGCCAGGTTTGGCCCAATTATCCGTTAAGCGTGGGCAGAGAGAAGGAAAATTGCTTTAAAATAAACCGGGTTACCTCAGTTGACTAAATATAATTATTAATTTTTTCAAATAGAGCGTAAAATTTGCGCTATAAATAAAGTTATGCGCTATCAGGAAATACCCACTCTCACTTTCTCCTTATTTTGCTCACAATGATTGAGCTTCTTTACATTGGATGACGTCTGTTTTCAATGGTTAACTCATAATTAACCTCACTGAGAACGAGTTCAAATGAAAATAACGGAGTCAATCATGAAACTATTACCATGCATCGCAGCAGCACTGATCGCCACCGCTTCATTCTCCACCATGGCCGCAACCATGGGCGCCAAACAGGTTGATAGCGCTCAAGCCAGCAGCATGCAGAGCATCGGCGTGGTGTCAGTTTCCGGTATCAGCGGCTCACCGGATGACGCTATCCATGCGTTGAAACAAAAAGCGACTGAAGACGGCGCAACGCACTATCGAATCATTGGCCTGGATAATCCAGGGGATTCCAGCGCTTGGCGCGGTACTGCAGAAGTTTATCGTTAATTAAGTCACGATAAATAGTGAAGTGGTCAGTTAGCTCGGCCAATATAAATTACCCTATGAATTTCAAGCTGCAGCTAGGCGACAAACTTACTCATCCCCAGGAGCTTACGTTTAGTAAGTGACTGGGGTGTGTAAGTGCAGGTAACAACGCTGCAGCTTGAAAGGCGACGGGTATAGACGGCTGCGGATAATAATCTGTCCAATACTGTGTTGGTTGATTATTATCGCAGCCTTTTTGGTTTTTATTTTATGATGCCTGGTGACACTTGATTACCGGTCACAATCGTTTTTCCATTACCACCACTTCGTCGCCATATTGCTGGCGGCGCTCAATAGTCTGCCAGCCCCAACCGGCGTACAACGCCTCGCTGTGATCGGTGATCAGATGCAGAACGAGATGGCCGCGTTGTTGCGCCGCGCTGACGATCGCCTGCTCCAGGCGCTGGGCAATACCCTGCCGCCGATGATCTGGGTGCACGAAGACACCGGCCAACCAGGGGGAGAGATCCATGCGATGATGGTCGTCACTTGGCCACAGGCTGGCCATCCCCAGTGGGCGTTCGCCATCAATCAGCAGCAGCGTCAGGAAGTCCTCGCTGGGTTTGCTGCACAAAGCAAAGCGTTGGCGGGTACGTTCTAACGTGCCACCTCGTTGTGAACCCCATTGGCCGAATGCCCAAGCGGCACAGACATCGGCAAAGTGTGGGTAGTCTGTCAGCGTAACAATCTGTTGAGCCATATTTATCCCCCGGTGTTGAGATACCAATTTAGCCTGCAAGGCCGCCGTGTGGCGACTGCTTTTGGCTTTTTATCTGCTGAGGTTGTTCAGGGAAGAGGATGCCGTATCTTCGCTGTTGATTGAATATTTAAATGAGAGTCATTATCATATGGCGCTATTGGTGATTTCTGCCTGCGGCAAAATCTGTTTAAATAGCCGGCCGCTAACCAGGAGCCAGACATGAACCTGAAGCTACGCTTGGCACAACCGCAGGATATCCCGCAGTTGGTCGTGGTTGAACGTTCCGCCGCCCAACTGTTTCGCCAGCAGCCAGAGTTACAGTTTATTGCCGAAGGCGAGGTGATGAGCCCGCAGCAGCACGTCGATTTTATTGCTCAGCAGCGGGAGTGGGTGATGGCTAGTCCAACTGAGCAGATCGCCGGTTTTATCGCGGTTCAGCCTTTTGCGCACAGCTGGCATATCGCCGAGCTTTCGGTCGCGGCCGATTGGCAGCGGCAAGGCGTGGGCAAGCGCCTAGTCGAAGAGATTGCTGGGCTGGCCTTGCACCAAGGCATCCAACGGTTAACGCTAACGACTTTCGTACAAGTGGCATGGAATGCACCTTATTACCAGCGCCTTGGCTTTCGCACCATTCCTGTTGCACGGTTGGATGCGTATCTACAGCATCTTCTGGCGCAGGAGGTAAAGCATGGGTTTGCTGCCAATAGCCGCTGTGCTATGGAATTTACACTATCGTAAAGATTGAAATACAGATTCAGGGCGGTATGATGCAGTTACAACGCCAACGCTCGATCGACCTGCGGGCAGGTTCGCAGGCAATCTAATGCATTCAGTCACCGCAAAAGGGACAACCCGTAATGACACAAGCCATTTTTATGGTAGGAGCTCGTGGAGCAGGTAAAACCACGGTCGGCAGTGCATTGGCGCAGGCGCTGGGCTATCGGTTTATCGATACCGATCTGTTTATGCAGCAAACCACGCAAATGAACGTAGCGGAAATGGTCGCACAGGTGGGTTGGCAGGGTTTTCGTCAGCGCGAGACTCAGACCCTGCAAGCGGTGACCCAACCGTCAACCATAGTTGCCACTGGCGGCGGGGCGATCCTGGCCGAAGAGAACCGGCGTTTTATGCGCCAGCATGGCACGGTGATCTACCTGCGTGCCCCAGCCAGCGTATTGGCGCAACGGCTGGCAGAGTTTCCGGAAGAGGGGCAGCGCCCAACGCTCACTGGCCGTCCCATCGCCGAAGAAATGCTGGAAGTGCTGGCGGTACGTGAGGCTCTCTATCAGGAGGCCGCGCACCATGTTATGGATGGCACCGCTAATCCCCAGCAAGTAGTCGAGCAAATCTTGGCGGTCTTGCAAGGCGAGGCGGTGAAGTAACTTACCCAGGCCACACCTTGTGCCACGATCCCACTGACCAACCCCAACCAAATCGCTATGTGCTGTAGGGGGCGCCGCATGCTGCGCCCGCTTAACTGTATGCCGCTAAGTAAAATAAAGCCCTGGCGTTATGCCAAATCGCTGACGGAAGGCGGCAATATAGGCGCTGACGTTATCATAGCCACATTCGTTGGCGACGTTAGCAACAGGCATACCGGCCGATAGCGCCTCCAACGAACGGATCACCCTGGCTTGCTGACGCCAGCGGGAAAAACTCATGCCGGTTTCCTGCATAAAGCGTCGGCTAAGGGTGCGGGGGCTTAAGCCCGCCCATGCAGCCCATTCACTTTGTTGGCGAACATTGGCGGGATCGTTCAATAAGCCATAGGCAATCTTCAGCAACCGGGCATCTTGCGGCAGCGGTAATTGCAGCGGCTCGGCCTCCTCGCTTCGCATCTCATCAAGCAGAACCTGCACCAAACGCTGTTGCGCCATCTCAAGCGGCGCGGAAAACTGTGCAATGCGTTCAACCAGCGCCGAGCTTAAGGCGTTGGCAGCGGTCAAGCGTGGCGTTGCCGCCAGTGTATTGCAGCAGCTCTTGGGTAAATAGAGGATCCAGCCGATCACTTTGCCGCAGGCCAGTGCCTGATGAGGACAGTGGGGCGGCAGCCAGCCAAGGTTACCGGCGGTCATTGCCCACTGCCGCCCCGCGGTTTCCAACATCATCATGCCGTGGCTTAACAGATAGACCTGCCCCTGTTGATGCTGATGCCAGGGCGTCAGGTGTTTTTTAGTGTGCAACAAACGTTCGCTGTGCAGTTTCATCAGATTGGCCGATTAGCGTTATTGAATAGCTTGATACGGTTATTATGCCATTGCTGATTGCCTTTATGCTCTTCGGGCGTTATCACACCGGAGAAAACAGCATGATCCACCAAACCCTTGTCCTTACGGCTTTACAGCAAATTGTAGCTAACCCTGAACACCAGCCCGAGCTGATTGCCAATCTGTTCAGCCGCCACTATCACCAGACGGTGGATGGTCATACGCTAGATTACCCGCAGTTTATCCAGCATATGGCCTTGCTTAAACAGATCACTTGCAGCATGCAGCTTCAGATCCTCGCCATCGCCGCTGATGGGGAAAATGTCTTCACCCATCATTGGGTGAATATTGAAAAACGTGATGGCAGCCAGAGCCAGATCAGGGTGTTGGCTCATTTCACCGTGCGTGATGGCCAGATCCAGTCCTGTGTTGAATTGACGCAGTTGCTGGCCGGTGAACACCAGGATCGGGATTTGGGGTCGCGCCGATAACTGGCATTTCCGTGTGGTTGTCTATACTTAACCGCAGGTCATCACATTGGAGAGCACTATGCCGAGTAAACCTCCCTACCCGAGAACGGCGCGTATCAAGGTCGTAGACAAGGGCGAAGTGGGCAAGCAGGTTCGTTGGTATGAGCTACGGGCCGATCACCCCAAACCTGATACGCTGATCAGCGAGCACGAAACCGAACGGGAAGCGTTAGACGCCAAGCGGCGTTACGAAGATGAAAGCCTGGGCGAATAGCCAGCGGTGTAACAACAAGTGGCCGGTATAAACCGGCTTCATTTTTTCTACAGCGTTGTGCTATCCATGACCGGTTTTTCCCCGCCTTTGGGTCCATCCTCATCATTCTGTTCGAGACTTCTCGCGATTTATATCTTGCGCAATCTTTTAATAGCGGCATCCCCCGCACTGATGACTGGGTGAATATTGGTATCTTATGCTGATATTAACGCTGTAAGACGGATATAAACCAACTCACTCGAAAAATAACTTGGCGATCTGTGCAGTATTTTCAATATTAAAGCATCATTCGCTGTGATTTCACCGTGTAATAAAAATAAACTTCTTGACGATAAGAGGTGTGGGTTTTAGGTTTCTAAATATCGACTGGGAACTGAGTTCCATATAGTGGAACAAGGCAAATTATGACGACCTTGGAAAATGCTGCCGCGGTATTAAAACTGTTTTCTCAACGGCAGATAACGCATGGCCAAGGAGGAATTTCTTTTACTGATGTCGTCGAAAGGTTGAGGCTGCCAAAAAGCACCGTATCACGCCTGCTACAAACGATGGAAAGCCAGGGGCTGTTAGAGCGGGATCCGCAAAGCCGTCAGTATCATATTGGCTATCTGCTGCTTGGGGTGGCCAGCCATTATCTTTCCACTCCGCTGGTGGAAAGTGCCACGGCGGCGATGATGCAGCTTAATCAGTTAACCTTCTGTACCGGCTATATATCGGTGTTGGAGGGGCGGGAGAATTGGGTGATGCGTACGCTGCCTGGCCGCCATTTCCTACAGGTGGTGACACCGGTGGGGGCCAGTTCGCCAGCGGCAGAAACCTCTGTGGGGCGCGCGATACTGGCGCGGGAAAGTGATGAGCAGGTGCGTGAGCGTTTCGCAACCGGCTACGAAGTCTCCTCGGCAAACTCTCCCAAAACGCTGGAGGCGTTGCTGCAAAAGCTGGCAACCATCCGGCAGCAGGGCTGGTCATTGGCCCGTAACGAAACGCTGCCGGGTATCAGTTCGTTAGCAACCTCGGTGAGGAATAAACACCGTAGTGAGACGGTGGGGTTATGTCTCTCTTTCCCCTCCCAGACCGAGGAGCAGCCTTATTCTCCCCAGGTGCTTGAGGCATTAATGACGGTTTCCCGGCAACTGGCAGAAAAACTCGGTGATGACTATTGGCAACAGATCAAATAGATCACCGTAAACCGGCTTGATTAGCGCGCCAACACCAGGGCATCTCGCTGATGAGTTAATGGTAGAGAGAGTCGTTCTACCATTAATGCGGCCAAGGCAGGCACTAAATAATTTATTTCACCGCGTAGAGTTTCGAATAATGGAACTCTATCGGCAATCTGTGTCCGAAATATTATTTTTGCCATTTAGCAGGGATATTCACAGGGTGGATTTATGAAACCAGATATAACGAGTAATCCATTGAAAGATATCGGTACGTTACTGGTGATGGTGCTGTTATCCGTCGTCGGGGCGATAATTGGCGTACAGTTGATCACCACCTTGGGCGTGACGCCTAATACTTCGATTATTGGTGCGTTGATCGCCATGCTGCTGGCCCGGATCCCGCTGCGCATGTTCCAACGCTATCGTTCGATACACACTCAGAATCTGGCCCAAACGGTAATTTCCTCAGCCACCTTCGGGGCGGCCAATAGCCTGCTGATGCCGATTGCCGTGCCTTATGTCATGGGACAACCGCAATTGATCCTGCCGATGTTTTGCGGCGTAGCGGCGGCGATGCTGCTAGATGCTTACCTGCTGTACCGGATGTTTGACACTAAAGTGTTCCCAGCGGCCAATGCCTGGCCCCCGGGAGTCGCGGCGGCGGAGGCTATCAAGGCCGGTGACCGTGGTGGTAAACAGGCCTGGTTACTGGTTGTCGGCGTTGTTGTGGGGATTGCAGGCTCCATGTTGAAGATCCCTATGGCGGCCTTCGGTACCGCATTTATTGGCAATATCTGGGCGCTGAGCATGTTCGGTGTTGGCCTGCTGTTGCGTGCCTATGGTCAGCCGCTGACCGGTGTCGACATCAATGCGCACTATATTCCGCATGGCGTGATGGTCGGTGCCGGGCTGGTGGCATTGATCCAGGTGGTGCAGGTGATCCGCAACAAAAATCAAAGTTCGACCTCTACCTATACCCAACCTGACAGCGAAGTACGCAAGGCCTTGGGGCTGGGGGCTGTCGGATATGTCGTGATTGCCGGGATGCTGGCTTTGGGGGGCGGGCTATACAGCGAAATGTCGCTGACCATGCTGGTGCTGTTTGTTATCTATGCCGCGTTTGCTGCCTTTGTACATGAATTGATCGTCGGCATTGCGGCGATGCATTCCGGCTGGTTTCCGGCGTTTGCGGTGGCGTTGATCACGCTGATCGTGGGGATCATGCTTGGTTTCCCTCCTCTGGCGCTGTGCATTCTGACCGGTTTTACCGCAGCGACCGGGCCGGCGTTTGCCGATATGGGGTTTGACCTGAAAGCCGGTTTTATCCTGCGGGGTTACGGTAAGGATTTACAGCAGGAACTGCTGGGGCGGCGTATTCAACTGATTGCCGCCATGATTGCTTTTGTGATCGCCATTCCCGTGGTTTATCTCTCTTACACCAGCTATTTCCTGCAGGAGTTGATCCCACCGGTGGCCCGGGTATACGCCAAAACCATTGAGGCAGGAGCCCAGCCCGGTATTGCGTCCAGCCTGCTGATTTGGGCCATACCAGGCGCGATAGTGCAGTTTATTGGCGGGCCTAAACGCCAGCTCGGCGTGCTGCTTGCGACAGGTTTGCTGATTAATAATGCCTTGGCAGGATGGGCGGTGCTTGCCGGTATCGCGTTGCGCATTCTGATCATCAAACGTTGGGGGGATAAAGGTCGCGCGCCGATGGAGATCATGGCTGCCGGGTTTATTGCCGGTGATGCGCTATACAACTTCTTCAATTCGATCTTTTCCAGCAAGGGAAAGTAACGCCGTGCCTGCAATTGCGGGAGGCATAAACCTATCAGGCAACATTTGCGAGGGATTAACATGAGTTTGCAACAAACGCTGCAGGTCTTTGAGCTGATTGATAATGCCTATGTCAAAGGGCAGGACGTGGTCGATATGTTTGCCCACTACCCGTCGGTCAAGGCCAGCACTCATCGTGTCAGCGGTGAGAAGGGCACCACGGATTTTGTCCGCATCGAGATCCCTGGCAGTGCAGGCAAGCAATCCGGTGGTGATGCGCCAACCTTGGGAATTATTGGCCGGTTGGGCGGCATTGGAGCTCGCCCCACGCGTATAGGATTGGTGTCAGACGGTGATGGGGCGATTGCGGCGATCGCCAGTGCGCTAAAGCTGGCAGAAATGCAGCGCAAAGGTGACGTTCTGCCTGGTGACGTGGTGATCACTACGCATATTTGCCCGAACGCACCCACTCGCCCACACGATCCGGTCGATTTTATGGATTCGCCCATCGATGACGTCACGATGAATGATAACGAAGTGGTGCCGCAAGCCGATGCCATTTTGTCGATCGATACCACCAAGGGCAATCGTATTATCAACCACAAGGGCTATGCACTATCACCGACGGTGAAACAGGGCTACATCCTGCGGGTGTCGGAAGACCTTTTGCGTATCATGGAAATGACCAGTGGCCGCCCGGCAGTGACCTTCCCGATCACCATGCAGGACATTACGCCCTATGGTAATGACGTTCATCACCTCAACAGTATCCTGCAACCCTCAACTGCTACGGCATCGCCAGTAGTAGGTGTGGCAATCTGTACTGAATCGGTAGTGCCGGGTTGTGGCACCGGTGCCAGCCATGAGGTGGATATCGCGCTGGCGGTGAAGTTTGCCGTGGAAGTGGCCAAAGAGTTTGGGCGTGGTACCTGCAGTTTCTACGATCCTGCTGAATATGACCGTCTGCTGGCGCTTTATGGCAGCCTGAGCCATTTTCAACAGCGGAAATAACCGTGATGTCCGCCAGATGGAATGAGCAATAGAACGCCGAACGTTGGCCGCCGAACCCATTGTTTGATCCCGCTCATGTTTTGCCATGCGTAACGATCGCATTTCGCATCAAAAACCAGTGACAGACCCGGTTTCATCCCCCAATATGGAGATCCCTCAAAGATGATTACGCAGGTGCCAGTCTATGCTGAAAGTGAACGAGTATTTTGCCGGGAAAGTGAAGTCTATCGGTTACGATAGTAGCAGCATCGGTCGTACCAGCGTCGGGGTGATGGAAGAGGGTGAATACACCTTCGGTACCGCACAGCCGGAAGAGATGACGGTGATCACCGGGGCATTGAAAGTGCTGTTACCGGGCGCACCGGATTGGCAGGTGTTTACGCCAGGCGAGAAGTTCTTCGTGCCTGCGCAGAGTGAATTCAACGTTCAGGTTGCCGATGCGACGGCCTACCTGTGTCGTTATCTGAGTAAGTAATCAGTGTTGTTTGGCCGGGGATGAAGATTTTCCCCGGCATTCCCCAGAGGGCGCAACGTTGCGCCCCTTTTGTTTATTAGCGCTGTGCTTCGCCACCCAAGGCTTCGATGGTATTGCTGATCAAGGCCGCCAGTTCGCTGGTCATCAGAATGAAGTCGGCGTCGAAACGCTGGGCAAAATCTTCACGATCGATATCATCGTTCTGATCGCGCAGGGTATCGGCAAACTTCAGGCGCTTGAGTGAGCCGTCGTCGGCCAGCACCAGTTGAATGCGTTCCTGCCAATCTACCGCCAACTTGGTCACTAGCTTGCCCGCTTCGATATGCACGGCAATCTCGTCGCTGATCAGGTTCTGTTTCTTACAGCGGATCACCCCGCCTTCTTCCAGAATGGCTTTCAGTTCGGCCTCATCCTGAATGATAAAGCCGGCTGGCAGTTCGCCGGAGCGGACCCATTCGGTCAGCGTCAGCTCGATCGGGCTTTCCATGGTCAAAGGTACTACCGGCAGAGAACCCAGGCTCTTGCGCAGCAGCGCCAGCATATCTTCGGCGCGCTTGGCGCTGGCGGCATCGACCATAATCAGATCGTTAACGGTATCGATCCACATATAGGTCTGGTTGAAGCGGCTGAAGGCGCGTGGCAGCAGGCTATGCAGCACTTCATCTTTCAGGGAGTCTTTCTCGGTTTTTTTCAGCTTGCGATGCTGTTCGCCTTCCAGCTTTTCGATCTTGGCCTGCAGCTCTTGTTTCAGTACCGGAGAGGGCAGGATCTTCTCTTCTTTACGGGCGCAAATCATGATCTGGCCGTTAACCGCATGCGTCAGTGCGTCGCTGTGAGAGCCCATCGGGGAAACCCAGCCGGTTTTCGCCATGTCCTGGCTGCCACACGGGGTGAAGGCAAAGGCGCTGAGCTGTTTTTCCATTTCATCCGCAGTTAGCGCAACGTCGCGGCTCAAACGGTAAACCATCAAATTCTTAAACCACAGCATAATGTTATCCCAGGCTGGGCGTGCATTTGGCACGCAGATTCATCAAAAGCAGGGCGGCATAATAACGAATTGACGCTGAAAAATCGCCTCATTCCCGTTGATTTGCGTCCGCTGCCGCGTTTCATACAGCCAGATAGGGGAATTGCCATTGGTGTCACATTCGGTGAGCGTGGCGTGAGCCGGGCTATGCGCTACACTGGGCGGCAAGTTTGTTGTCGTGCTGAATTGGGGAGAGAAATTGTGCGTATTGGTATCGATCTGGGTGGCACCAAAATTGAAGTGATTGCGTTGGCTAACGATGGGGCAGAACTGTTCCGTCATCGCATTGCCACCCCTCGTCATGATTATCAGCTGACGTTGGAGGCTATCTGCGGGCTGGTGACACTGGCGGAGGAAAAAACAGGCCAGCAAGGCTCGGTGGGCGTGGGGATCCCAGGCACGTTGTCGCCCTTTACCGGCCTGGTAAAAAACGCCAACTCTACCTGGCTGAATGGCCAGCCGATGGATAAAGATCTTTCTGCCATGCTGCAGCGCGAAGTGCGGCTAGCCAACGATGCCAACTGTCTGGCGGTATCGGAAGCCACGGATGGGGCCGCTGCCGGAAAAAAAACCGTGTTTGCGGTGATCATTGGCACCGGCTGTGGGGCTGGAGTTGCGATAAACGGACAGGTGCATGCCGGGGGCAACGGCATTTCCGGCGAGTGGGGACACAACCCGTTGCCGTGGCTGGATGAGGATGAACTGCGTTTTCGCTCCGAGGTGCCCTGTTACTGTGGTAAGCCAGGCTGTATTGAAACCTTTATCTCCGGGACCGGTTTCGCCACCGACTATGCGCGGCTGAGTGGTCAGGCGCGAAAAGGTCACGAAATTATGGCGCTGGCTGCACAACAGGATGCGGTGGCAGAGTTGGCTATTCAGCGTTACGAAATGCGGCTGGCAAAGTCTCTGGCGCACGTGATCAATCTCTTTGATCCCGATGTGATTGTCCTGGGAGGCGGGATGAGCAACGTGGAACGGCTGTATCAAACGGTGCCGTCACTGGTAAAACCTTGGGTATTTGGCGGCGAGTGCGAAACGCCAATCCGTAAGGCAATTCACGGTGATTCGAGCGGTGTGCGCGGTGCCGCCTGGCTCTGGCCTCAGGTGTAACATACCTTCGTAGGGGCACTGCATGCAGTGCCCGTTGTGATCCCCAGCTTCACTCCTTCGGCGTGTAATCCTTTTCGCTTTCGCTGCGTACCCGCTCGATATGGATGGTCAGAAACAGCATTTCTTCGCTGGTCAACTGGTGCTGGTAGCTCTTCTCGATGTGCTGGTTGATCTTGCCGGCACAGGCGAATGACTCGCGGTATTTCTCCTTCACCACCTGATATAGCGAATCGTCCTCGCTGTTGACGTAATTCTTGCCTAACAGGCGCTGGGCAAAGAATTTCAGGTGGGTGACAAAGCGATGGTAGCTGAGCGACTCCTCGTTGTAGTCAAAACGGAAATGGTATTTGACGATATTGAGGATCTCCTGCATCACGCGGGTGATATGCAGGGTGTTGTGCATTTCGTCATTGAGCTGCGCGTTGACCAGGTGCAAGGCAATAAATCCGGCCTCGTCTTCCGGCAGCGTGGTTTCCAGACGCTGGGCGATGATGGTCAGCGCCTCAAGCCCGATGGCAAACTCGTTTGGATAGAGTTTTTTGATCTCCCACAGCAGCGCGTTCTTGATATCCAACCCTTGCGCGTGGCGTTGCAGCGCAAAATGGATATGGTCGGTCAACGTGATGTAGACAATGTTATGCAGTTTCCCCGGCAGCCGCTCGCGGGCGAGGGTGATGATTTTGTCGGCAGTGGTGACACACGCCAGCGGGATCTCCGCCAGCAGTTCTTTGTAGCGTTCGCTCATTTCGCCACTGTTGAGGGTGAACACCTTTTCGATCAGGCTTTCATCCACACTTTCCCCGGCTTTCTTTTGAAAGCCAATGCCACGCCCCATAACCACCGTTTCTTCCTGATGGTCATTCAGCGTAATCACTACGTTATTATTGAGTATTTTAGCGATTTTCATGGCTATTCCCGGCCCGCTGAAAACGAAAAAACCCGACGCCCAGGAGCGATCCCGGAGGTCAGGTTTTGCCTGTATGCACAGTGACAATCCTGTAATCATTATCATGATAACCGTTGTCGGCGCGGGCTCAATGCTTTTCAGCTTGTACTGTAGCCGCGATCACACTTCTGGCCGTAGTTACCTCTTGACGTAAACTTCAGTCGCAGTTATTCGATGCGAAACTGTGCGTCCAACCGGCTGACCCCTAGCCCATTGACCTTTCTCACCTTAATCTGCACCGGGATGCGTTCCTTCATCGCCTCAACGTGGCTGATCACGCCGATGGTTTTGCCGGTGGCGTTAAGGCTGTCCAAGGCGTCTAGCGCGGTATCCAGCGTCTCGGCGTCCAGCGTGCCGAAGCCCTCATCCAGGAACAGCGAATCGATGCTGGTCTTGTGGCTGACCAGATCGGACAAGGCCAGCGCTAGCGCCAGACTTACCAGGAAGCTTTCACCGCCGGAAAGGGTACGGGTATCGCGCAAGGCATCGGCCTGCCAGGTATCAACCACCTGTAGCTCCAGCGCATCACTGGTTTTGCGCTGCAACAGATAGCGCCCGTGCAGGCGGCCAAGCTGGTTGTTGGCCAAGTACACCAGATGATCAAGGGTCAGACCTTGAGCGAACTTGCGGAACTTGTCGCCCTCTTTGGAACCGATAAGCTGGTTGAGTAGGCTCCAATCGTCGTACTGCTGCTGGCTTTGGGCGATCTGTTCGAACAGGGACTGTTGATTCAGGCGGCGCTCGGCATCGCTGCTCAGCTGGTTACGTACCTCGCCCTGGCGCAGCTGTAATGTTTTCAGCCGCTCTGCCAGTTCGCTGAGCGCGGTGGTGAGTTGCTCAATATTGACCTGGCTTTCATCCAGATCCGCAGGGCGTTCCAGACGGTGCTGTTCCAGAGCTTGTACGGCCTGCGCCAACAGCGTTGTGGCCCGCACCTGACGCTCCTGCAACTGCTCTTTGTGCTGCTGTAAGCGCTGGCGTACGTCGTCATCCAGTAGTGCGGCGTTGAATGCGGCCTCATCGTCGAAGGTGCTGCTGGCCAAGGCCTGCTGCCATTGCTGCTCGGCCTGTTGCCCCCGTTCGGCTTGCTGTTGTTGCTGTTGCTGCAAACCGACCCACTGGCCAGCCAGGCGATCGCGCTGCTCCTGCGCTTTGTGCAATTGCTCCGTGGCCTGCTGCAAGGCGTGCTCTGCGGCGATTTGTGCCGTGCGTAACTGCTCACGGGCTTCAGCCACCGTTCGCTCACCAAACAGTGCGATGCGTTCGTTACGCTGTGCCAGCAGCTGAGTTTCATTCGTCAGGCACTGCTGTTGCCACTGCGCCAATTGGCGTTGAGTTTCCTGCTGGTTTTTCTGCAGCAGTTCAAAGCGCTCATTCAACCGTGCCGCTTCCTGTTGCGAACTCTGCTGTTCGTTTTGCAGGGCATTCAGGGCATCCTTCGCAAGCTGCACGGCCTTGGCGAGCCGTTCGTGTTGCAACAGCAGTTGCTGACCGGCCTGTTCCTCACTATCGCAAGCCTCCAGCCAGGCGGTTAACCGGGCGCTGTCTTGCAGCGTAAAGTCGAAGGCCAAGGGCGCGCTGAGGGTTTGCCAGTTTTGCAGATAGCTTTCCTGCTGCTCGAGTTCCTGGTTCAACTGCGTTTGCAGGCGTTGCTGCTGCTCTTTCAGGCTTTCACTGCGTGCACGCAGCTCTGTTCCTTTAGTGTGCAGCTCTTCGGTTTGGGCGCGCAATTGAGCGACGCGCTGCTCCGTTTCTGACGGTTTGACAGCCTGATATTGCTCGATCGCCGGATGGTGCGTGGAGCCGCACAGCGGGCAGGGGGCATCGGTTTGCAGACGCGCCCGTTCGGCTTCCAGACTGACGATGCGTTTTTCCAGTTCGAGCGTCTTCTCAATGTCTGTCAGGTGCGCTTTTTGCTGTTTATACTGCTGGCGTACCGCATCGAGCTGGGTTTCTACTTCGGTCAGCTGTTTTTGGCGCGAAGTGAATTCGAGCCGCTGTTGCTCAAGGCGCTGCTGGTTCTGCTGGAATAGTAAGGTCAGTTTCGACAACTGCTGGCGAGCCGGGCGCAAGCCACTCAGTTCGGCCTGGCGGTGACGCAGTTTCTCCAGTGGGGATTGCGCCTCTAACGTGGCTTGCTGCTGGAGTTGGCTATCCAGCGCTGCCGTGAGTTCAAGCTGTCTGGTCTGATATTGACCCGCCAGGGTAGCCAGTTGGCCGCGTCTTTCGGTGAGTTGTTCCAGCGTGCGCCGCAGCTCATCGCTCTGCCGCTGGCTCTCTGCATGCTGTTTATGCGCTTCTGCCAGTTGGTTTTGTAACTGAGCAATCTGATGATCGAGCGGCAACACCTTGTCATCCATCAGCGTCTGCTGCTGTTGCTGATGTTCCGCCTGGGCCTGTCTGGCCTTTTGCGCCTGCTCCAACTGCTGTTGTAACGGAGTCAGTTCGGCCAATTGACGCTCTTGCTGCTGAGCCAACTGTTCGATCTGTTGCTGTAACGCCAAACGATCCTGCTGACAACGATTACGCTCATTGAGCAACGGGCGCAGTTTCTCGGCGGGCTCACTGCGAGCTAATTGCTGCAACTGCGGTTCGGCCAGTTGATACTCCTGCTGCACGCCAGACAGCTGTTGCTGATAATCCTGAGTCTGTTGCTGGATGGCGTGCCAGCGTTGCAGCCAGCTCAACTGATGTTGTTGCCGCTGTGATTGTTGGCTGAGAAGTTGCTCTTCAGCGCCGAGCTCGTTGAGCTGGTTTTCCAACGCCTGGCGCTGCTCATCATTAAGCAGTTCAATCCCACTGGCACGGTGGTGCAAAGCGTCCAGATCGCTTTTCGCCTGTTTGTGCTGTTCGAATACCTGTGCCGATAGCCGTCCATAAATCTCGGTGCCGGTCAGTTCTTCCAACAGTTCGGCACGTTCGTTGGCCTTGGCGTTCAGGAAGGCGGCGAACTGGCCCTGTGACAGCATCATCGATTTGGTGAAGCGGCCAAAATCCAGCCCGGTGATCGCGGCAATCAGCTCTTTTTTATCGGAAATTTTATCCGCCAGGATTTTGCCGTCTGCCCGCAGTGCCAGCTCCACCTTGGGAGCCTGCAGGTTGCCGTCCGGATCGTTTTTCGCCCGGCGTTGGCTCCAGAAGGCGCGATAGCCGACGCCTTTGACCTCAAACTCCACTTCGGCCAGCGATTCGGCGGTGTGGCGGGTCATCAATTCGTTCTGGCTGGCGCTAACTTCCAGGCGTGGTGTCTGGTGATAGAGGGCCAGGCAGATGGCGTCCAGCAGGGTGGTTTTACCCGCTCCGGTGGGGCCGGTGATGGCAAACAGACCGTTGCTGGCGAAGGGTTCCGCCGTGAAGTCGATTTTCCACTCGCCCTGTAGCGAGTTCAGGTTTTTCAGCCTTAGGCTCAGGATCTTCATGCTGATGGCTCCTCATGGTGATGCAAGGTTTCTACCACCTGCTGGAACATCTGCCGCATCTGCTGTTGGCGCGGTTCGGCCATCTCGGCTTCCAACGCCAACCGGCGCTCGAAGACTTCGCCCACGCTTAATTCATTCAAGGTTTCTTTATCCTGCTGGGCAAGGGTCTGGCTACGTTGCTCTTTACTGCGCCGCAGCAGCACCACTTCAACCGGTAAATCTTCCGCCAACTGTTGGATGCGGCGCTGAATATCGCTGAGGTAATCCTGGGTGGCCACTTCGATATCCAGCCAAACCGGAAGTTCACCCTGATAATCGGCAAACTGCTGTAATTGGGCCTCGATTTGCTGCAAATCACCTTTGATCAGCTGCATGGGCTGGAAGGTGGGGATCTCCAGTGGCGTGATCTGTTGCAATGCTCCGTCGGCAAAATCGACCATAAACACGCTTTTGGCTTTGCCTAACTCGTCAAAGCTCAGTGGGATTGGCGAGCCGCTGTAACGGATATGCTCGGATTTGGCGACGTTCTGCGCACGATGGATATGCCCCAACGCAATGTAATCGGCAGGAGGGAACACCTGAGCTGGGAAAGCGTCCAGCGTGCCGATATAGATATCCCGTACCGAATCCGAGGTGGTGACGCCCACGGTGGTTAAATGGCCTGTGGCGACGATCGGCAGTGGCAAACCCAAGGCATCGCGGCGCGCACAAGCTGCCTGATACAGGTTTTGGTAATGTTCGGCGATGGCTTCTTGCAGGGCCTGCTGCTTTTGGTTGCCAGACTCACCGGCGCGGCTGGTGAGCAGATCCCGTGGGCGCAGGAACGGGATGGCGCAGAGCACCGCACCAGGTTGGCCATCAAGCTGGTTGAGCACCACAATTTGCTGCTCAAGCTCGCTTTGCGCGTTGGCAATCACGGTGGTGTTCAGGCAGGAAAGCAGCTCACGCGATTCATTCAGCGTGGCCACGGAGTCGTGGTTGCCGCCCAGCACCACCAGTTGGCAGCCGGTGCGTTGCAGCTCCACCACAAAGCGGTTGTACAGCTCGCGGGCGTAGCTGGGTGGGGAGCCGGTATCGAACAAATCGCCTGCGACGATCAGCGCATCCACCCGCTGCTGTTCCACCTGTTCTATCAGCCAACGTAAGAAGGCCTGATGCTCGGCGGCGCGGCTTTTGGTGAAAAAGTACTGGCCCAAATGCCAGTCGGAGGTATGGATCAGGCGCATAAAACTCCCAGGGCGACAACATAATGGCGACGATTATAAAGGGGGGGATCTCTCCTGTCGTGGCTCAATCAAGCAGGGGGCCGAATGATTTTTGTTTGCCGTCAGAAATAATCGCTATGCTTACTGCCATTAATGGGGCTTTTTTTTCATAAAAGTGTCACAAAACTGACGCATAATGGCGACCGCAATCAACTGAGATCGCTAACACATTGGCAGGATTGACGATGGCAAGACGCATACTGGTGGTGGAAGACGAAGCGCCGATCCGTGAGATGGTGTGCTTTGTGTTGGAACAGAATGGTTACCAACCGTTGGAAGCCGAGGATTATGACAGTGCCGTCACGCGCCTGTCTGAGCCGTTCCCTGATTTGGTGTTACTGGACTGGATGTTACCGGGAGGTTCCGGCATTCAGTTTATCAAGCATATGAAGCGTGAGGCGATGACCCGGGATATCCCGGTAATGATGCTGACCGCGCGCGGTGAAGAAGAAGATCGGGTACGTGGCCTGGAAGTTGGGGCGGATGATTACATCACCAAACCTTTCTCCCCCAAGGAGCTGGTGGCACGTATCAAGGCGGTAATGCGCCGTATTTCACCAATGGCAGTAGAAGAAGTGATTGAAATGCAGGGGCTAAGCCTGGATCCTTCCTCACACCGGGTGATGGCCAATGAGCAGGCGCTGGAGATGGGGCCGACAGAGTTCAAGCTGCTGCACTTCTTTATGACTCATCCGGAGCGTGTTTATAGCCGCGAACAGTTGCTTAATCACGTCTGGGGCACTAACGTTTATGTGGAAGACCGCACCGTTGATGTGCATATCCGCCGGCTGCGTAAGGCGCTGGAGACCAGTGGTCATGACAAGATGGTTCAAACCGTTCGCGGTACCGGTTATCGGTTCTCAACGCGCTACTGATCGCACAGCGCTGGAGAGGTTACCGTGCTAGAACGTTTATCGTGGAAGAGGCTGGCGCTGGAGCTGGCCCTTTTTTGCCTGCCCGCCTTATTGCTGGGGCTGATTTTCGGTTATCTGCCCTGGCTGCTGTTGGTTTCGGTGCTGGCTGCCCTGGCCTGGAACTTCTATAACCAACTCAAACTCTCCCATTGGCTGTGGGTGGACCGCAGCATGACGCCGCCGCCTGGCCGCTGGAGCTGGGAGCCGCTGTTCTATGGTCTGTACCAGATGCAGCAGCGTAATCGCCGTCGGCGCCGTGAGCTTGCGTTGTTGATCAAACGCTTCCGTAGTGGGGCCGAATCCTTACCGGATGCGGTGGTGATGACCACCGTTGAGGGTAATATCTTCTGGTGTAACGGCCTGGCACAGCATCTGCTGGGCTTTCGCTGGCCGGAAGATAACGGCCAACACATTCTCAACCTGCTGCGCTATCCGGAATTCAGCCATTATCTGCAACAGCAAGAATTTACCCGGCCGCTGACGCTACAGCTGAATAACGAGCACTTTGTCGAATTCCGTATCATGCCGTACTCCGAAGGCCAATTGCTGATGGTGGCCCGTGATGTGACCCAGATGCGTCAACTGGAGGGGGCCAGACGCAACTTCTTTGCCAACGTCAGTCATGAGCTGCGTACGCCGCTAACGGTGCTGCAAGGCTATCTGGAGATGATGAGCGATGAAGAGCTGGATGGTTCGCTGCGTGGCAAAGCCTTGGGCACCATGCAAGAGCAGACCAAACGCATGGATGGGTTGGTAAAGCAGTTGCTCACGCTTTCCAGGATAGAGGCCGCGCCAAACGTGGATATGAACGAGAAGGTTGATATTCCGTTAATGCTGCGGGTATTGCAGCGTGAGGCGCAGTCGCTCAGCAGTGGTAATCACCAGATCAATTTCCGGGTGAATGAAAATCTGCAGGTGTTCGGTAATGAGGATCAGCTGCGCAGCGCGGTTTCCAATCTGGTGTACAACGCTGTCAACCATACTCCGGCGGGTACCAACATCGAAGTGAGCTGGCAGCAGACGCCGCACGGGG
Source organism: Serratia sp. N21D137 (assembly GCF_047530005.1). Classification (NCBI taxonomy): domain Bacteria; kingdom Pseudomonadati; phylum Pseudomonadota; class Gammaproteobacteria; order Enterobacterales; family Yersiniaceae; genus Serratia; species Serratia sp. N21D137. The sequence continues at coordinate 160,674 of NZ_JBLJAJ010000005.1, read as the reverse complement.
CTCAGTTCCAGGTCAGCGATAACGGGCCGGGCATCGGTGCCGAGCATATCCCACGCCTGACCGAGCGTTTCTATCGCGTGGATAAAGCACGTTCGCGCCAGACCGGCGGCAGTGGGCTCGGGTTGGCGATCGTGAAGCATGCGCTCAGCCATCATGATTCACGGCTGGAGATCCTCAGCGAGCCAGGCATCGGCACCCGTTTTATCTTTACCTTGCCTAACCGGTTGATTGTTCCCGCGGCTTTAGCAGAGAATGCGGTGAAAAATTAACAGGTAGCCCGCCATGAATCGATTTACCCAAGCTTTGCTGCTTTGCCTGCTGCTGTCGGTTGGCCGCGAGGCCGTGGCTGCTCCGGACGGCATGCTTTCCGGTAACCTGTCTAGCGTAGGTTCCGACACCCTGGCCAACCTGATGGCGCTGTGGGGGCAGGATTTCAGCCGACACTATCCCAACGTGAACCTGCAACTGCAGGCTGCCGGTTCTTCGACGGCACCCACCGCATTGGCGGCAGGAGCGGCGCAGCTTGGGCCAATGAGCAGGCCAATGAAGGCGGCGGAGGTGTCGGCATTTGAGCACCGCTATGGCTATGCTCCGCTGGCGGTGCCGGTCGCGGTTGATGCGCTGGTGGTGCTGGTGCATCAGGACAATCCGTTACGTGGGTTGAATCTGCAACAGCTGGATCAAATCTTTTCCGCTACCCGCCGCTGCGGGGAAAACACGCCGATTAATCGCTGGGGAGAGCTGGGGCTGCAGGGCGGCTGGCAGCAGCGTGCCTTGCAACGTTTTGGCCGCAACTCCGCCTCGGGTACCTATGGGTATTTCAAGCTGCGTGCGTTATGCGGTGGTGATTTTATGGCGCGGGTGAATGAACTGCCGGGGTCGGCCTCGGTGGTGCAGGCGGTGGCCGGATCGTTAAACGGCATTGGCTATGCCAGCATCGGTTTTCGTGCCAGCGGTGTGCGGCTGTTGCCCCTGGCAGAAACGGGTGACCGTTATATTGAACCTAGCGAAACCAACGTGCGTAACGGTAGCTATCCGTTGGCGCGCTATCTGTATATCTACATCAACAAAGCTCCCAACCAGCCGCTGGAGCCCCTGACGGCGGCATTCCTCGACCGTGTACTGTCTGCGCAGGGACAGGATCTGGTAAATCACGACGGCTATCTGCCGTTGCCGCCAGATACGCTGCGCAAAACCCGCGCTCTATTGGGGTTGGAGTAGTCCGGCCAACTTGAATTTAATTCAACACCAATGAAAATTTCTCCATTGCCGGGTGACCGGTGACATGAAAGGATGCACTCAAGCAGTGTAGACGTCTGGATGTCCATTTGTAACCCGGCGTAATAATTCAACTTGTCAATGATTGGAACTGACGGCGGTAAGCCCTCAGTGCATCATCGGAGCAGAACATGTCCAAAGCCAGCCATGCCTTTCACGCCGACGTTGTCGGTAGTCTGTTGCGCCCTGCGGCGCTGAAAACGGCCCGTCAGCAGTTTCAGAATGGTGAGATCGACGCGGTTCAGCTGCGCGCAGTAGAAAACGAGCAAATCCGCCATATTGTTGGCAAACAGCAAGAGATAGGCTTACAGGTCGTGACAGATGGCGAGTTCCGTCGTGCCTGGTGGCACTTCGACTTCCTTGAGGGGCTTGATGGTGTAGAAGGCTATGACGTGGAGCAGGGCATTCAGTTTAACGGCGTGCAAACCAAGGCCCGCAGCATCAAGGTGACTGGCAAACTGGGCTTTAGCAACCATCCGATGCTGGAGGATTTCCGTTTTCTGAAAAGCGTAGCCGGTGATGCTGTACCGAAGATGACCATCCCGAGCCCGAGCGTGCTGCATTTCCGTGGTGGCCGTAAGGCGATCGACCCGCTGGTTTACCCGGATCTGGATAGCTACTTTGACGATCTGGCACAAACCTACCGCGATGCGATCAAAGCCTTTTACGACGCTGGCTGCCGCTACCTGCAGCTTGACGATACCGTCTGGGCCTATCTGTGCTCCGACGAGCAGAAGCGCCAGATCCGTGAGCGGGGTGAAGATCCTGAGCAATTGGCCCGAACCTACGCAGAGGTGCTGAATAAAGCCATCGCCGGTAAACCGGAAGACTTGACCATTGGTCTGCATGTTTGCCGTGGTAACTTCCGTTCCACCTGGATCTCGGAAGGCGGTTACGAGCCAGTAGCGGAAATCCTGTTTGGCCAGGTCAATATTGATGCCTTCTTCCTGGAATATGATAACGAACGATCTGGCGGTTTTGAGCCACTGCGTTTTATCAGGCCGGGCAAACAGCAGGTGGTACTAGGGTTGATCACCACCAAGACCGGTGAGCTGGAAGATCGGGCGGTAGTGCAACAACGCATCAAGGAAGCAACGCAGTTCGTCGATATCAAACAGCTATGCTTGAGCACGCAGTGTGGCTTTGCCTCTACCGAAGAGGGCAACAGCCTGAGTGAGCAGCAGCAGTGGGATAAGCTGCGTAGCGTGGTCAATATCGCAGCGTCGGTCTGGTAAACGCCAGTAAAATGAGCACATGACACGCGTTTAGTGTCTGGTTATTGGTGTTTTCACGCACTATGTAACCATTTGTTTCACATTTCGTGAGTGATGTGCTTAAAAATAATACAAATCATGTAGTGCATATTTATTGATAACCCCTATGTTCGACTGGATGAGCAATATTATCTGGACGATCACTCTGCTTTCTGTCCTGCGTATTGCCTTTTGGCACTATAAACGTTTAACTATCCCCCTATTGCCGGACTAAACCTCCATTTTCCTCAGCATTCCGCGGTGATTGCGGCCTGGAATTCAGCACGGGAAAAAACGTCTAAAAATCTGCTCGTCATCATGCGTATTCGCCTTTATCAAGGTCAGACGCCGCTATTGCGCGCTGTCTGTTGCCCATGAGTATTACGATGAGAGAGCAGGCCGGCAACCGAACCGAAGTGGGGCACTTTTGCCACCATGCTTATCGGCAATTTTTTATTTCAACAGGCAGCACAACAGATTATGAGTCATCGTTTAGCGTCAAAAGATATTCTGGCTTTGGGTTTTATGACCTTTGCCTTATTCGTCGGAGCCGGGAACATCATCTTCCCGCCGATGGTGGGTTTGCAGTCTGGCGAACACGTCTGGACCGCGGCAATTGGTTTTCTGATCACCGCAGTGGGTCTACCTGTTCTCACCGTGATTGCCTTGGCTCGCGTTGGCGGAGGCGTTGATGCATTAAGCTCACCGATTGGCCGTAGCGCTGGTCTGCTACTGGCAACGGTGTGCTACCTTGCCGTTGGCCCGCTGTTTGCCACCCCGCGCACCGCGACCGTTTCCTTTGAAGTGGGTATTGCGCCGTTGACCGGTGACGGTGCCATGCCGCTGTTTATCTACAGCCTGGTCTATTTCGCACTGGTGATTGGCATCTCGCTCTATCCAGGCCGCTTGCTTGACACCGTGGGCCATATTCTGGCTCCGCTGAAGATTGTGGCGTTGGCCGTGCTGGGTATTGCCGCAGTGTTGTGGCCTGCTGGGACGCCGATCCCGGCGGTGGATGCCTACCAAACCGTGCCGTTCTCTTCCGGTTTTGTTAACGGCTATCTGACGATGGATACGCTGGGCGCCATGGTGTTCGGTATCGTTATCGTTAACGCCGCACGTTCTCGTGGGGTGAAGGACGCTGGTCTGCTGACCCGTTATACCATCCTGGCCGGTTTGATCGCCGGTGTGGGCCTGACGCTGGTCTACCTGAGCCTGTTCAAACTGGGCTCCGGCAGCGGCGTGCTGACGCCAGATGCCACCAATGGTGCGGTAGTGCTGCATGCCTACGTGCAAAATACCTTCGGCGGCCTGGGCAGCTTCTTCCTGGCGGCACTGATCTTCATCGCCTGTATGGTGACCGCGGTGGGCCTGACCTGTGCCTGTGCGGAGTTCTTTGAGCAATACCTGCCGTTCTCATACAAGACGCTGGTATTCATTCTCGGCCTGTTCTCGATGGTGGTTTCCAACCTCGGCCTGAGCCACCTGATCCAGATTTCGATCCCGGTGCTGACCGCGATCTATCCACCTTGCATCGTGTTGGTGCTGCTGAGTTTCACCCTGCGTTGGTGGACCAGTGCATCACGTATTGTTGCGCCGGTGATGTTAGTCAGCCTGTTGTTTGGTATCCTTGATGCGGTGAAAGCGTCCAACTTCCAGCATTTGATGCCAGAATGGACCAATCACCTGCCGCTGGCGGCGCAGGGGCTGGCATGGTTGCCACCTTCGCTGCTGATGCTGGTACTGGTCGCGATTTATGATCGGGTTTTTGCACGCAGCCAAGTGACTGCTCACCCTTAAACCTACGGTCTGAATTTTAGGCCACGGACTTGTCCGTGGCTTTTTTACGTTTAAATAAAGACGGGTCATTTTCATGCAACAACAGTCACCCACCGCAGCTCCAGCCAATAAGCTCAAGCGTGGCCTCAGCACGCGCCACATTCGTTTTATGGCCCTGGGTTCGGCCATTGGTACCGGTCTGTTTTACGGCTCCGCAGAGGCCATCAGAATGGCTGGCCCCAGCGTCCTGCTGGCTTACCTGATCGGCGGTATCATTGCCTTTATCATCATGCGCGCACTGGGCGAAATGTCGGTGAATAATCCGCAGGCTAGCTCGTTCTCGCGCTATGCCCAGGATTATCTCGGCCCAATGGCAGGTTACATTACCGGTTGGACCTATTGCTTTGAGATCTTGATCGTTGCCATTGCCGACGTGACGGCCTTCGGCATCTACATGGGCGTCTGGTTCCCGGAAGTGCCGCATTGGATCTGGGTGTTGAGCGTGGTGCTGATCATCGGTGCCATCAACCTGATGAGCGTGAAGGTGTTCGGTGAGCTGGAGTTTTGGTTCTCGTTCTTCAAGGTGGCGACCATTATCATCATGATCGTCGCCGGTATCGGCATCATCTTCTGGGGCATCGGCAACGGAGGGCAACCGACCGGGATACATAACCTGTGGGTCAACGGCGGCTTCTTCAGTAACGGCTTTATTGGCATGATCCTGTCGCTACAGCTGGTGATGTTCGCCTACGGTGGGATTGAAATCATTGGCATTACCGCCGGTGAAGCCAAAGATCCTAAAGTGTCGATCCCTAAAGCCATCAACTCGGTGCCTTGGCGTATCCTGGTGTTCTACGTCGGGACGCTGTTCGTCATCATGTCCATCTATCCGTGGAACCAGGTGGGGACCAACGGTAGCCCGTTTGTGCTGACCTTCCAGCATATGGGGATCACCATTGCGGCTGGTATTCTTAACTTCGTAGTGATCACCGCTTCATTGTCGGCGATTAACAGCGATGTATTCGGCGTTGGCCGTATGATGCATGGGTTGGCGGAGCAGGGGCATGCCCCGCAGGTATTCAGCAAAATCTCCAAACGCGGTATTCCGTGGGTGACTGTAGTGGTGATGATGGCGGCCATGCTGATCGCCGTGTATCTCAACTACATCATGCCGGAAAGCGTGTTCCTGGTGATTGCCTCACTGGCGACCTTTGCCACCGTGTGGGTGTGGATCATGATCCTGTTCTCGCAGATCGCTTTCCGCCGCAGCTTGAGCAAGGATCAGGTTAGCAAGCTGGCGTTTCCACTGCGCGGTGGGGTATTCACCTCGGTGGTTGCCATCATCTTCCTGGTGTTTATCATCGGCCTGATCGGTTACTTCCCAACGACGCGTATTTCCCTGTATGCCGGGCTGGTATGGGTCGCGGTGCTGCTGCTGGGCTACTACATCAAGGTGAACCGCCAGAAAAAGCAGGTCGTGCTGACGCAGCAGGACTGAACGAGACTCATTTAGGGGGCGCAGCATGCTGCGCCCTTATATTGCGACTTTGTCAGCAAGCGGACACCGGCCTTGAACCGGTGTTTTTTTAACTGTGTTCCTCGGGATCTTCCCCTCCGGTGGCCCTGGCCTCCATCACCAGGTTGCTTTCGCATAACCGTTCTTCCTTCCCTTCTCTGACACAGCGCGCCAGTGCTTCACGAATATCCATCATATTGCTGCTCAAGGCACTGAGCGCCGGTTGCAATGTGCGGCTCATCTGGCTTTCATCCAGCGTGGCGCTGTGCAAGTAGCCAGCAAACATCAGCGTGGCCAATAGGGTGATCAGACGGTGTTTTGACGATGTTAACAAGATGCCTGCTCCGAACGGTAAAATGGCGTGTGAGTATTAATAGCCATTCGGCGGCAGAAAGAAAGTCAGAGGAGATATCTGTTGGCAATCGGTTGAAGATAATTACCAACAGAAATAATTTCGTCAGGCTACGTTAGGAATTGTTGGGCGCGGGCTGCAGGTTTGCCAGCATGCTGCGCATGTCGTTGCTGCTTGGTGTCTGATGGATGCGCAGATCGAATTCGCCGATCACCGCCAGCAGATGATCGAAGATATCCGATTGAATTCCTTCGTACTCTGCCCACACAGTGGTGTTGGTAAAGGCGTAAATCTCCAGCGGTAACCCTTCCGGCGTTGGGGCCAATTGGCGCACCATCAGCGTCATATTCTGGTGGATCCCCGGGTGCGAACGTAAATAAGCCACCAAATAGGCACGCAAAGTACCGACATTAGTCAGGCGGCGGCCGTTGAGCGGCGAACTGAGATCCACCTCGCTCTGTTGATTGTACTTACCCAGCTCCTGGGTTTTATCGTTCAGATAGCGTTGCAACAGGGGGTTACGGTTGAGGCGTTCCTGCTCCTCTGACGTCAGGAAGTGGACGCTGGTGGTGTCGATATTGATGCTGCGCTTGATGCGGCGGCCACCGGATTCAGACATTGAACGCCAGTTCTTGAACGAATCAGAGATCAGTGCGTAGGTGGGAATGGTGGTGACGGTGTTGTCCCAGTTTCTGACCTTGACCGTGGTCAAGCCGATGTCGGTCACCGCGCCATCGGCACCGTATTTAGGCATCTCCAGCCAATCGCCGATTTTCAACATATCGTTGGCGGAAAGCTGGATCCCGGCGACCAGGCCGAGAATGGGATCTTTAAACACCAACATCAAGACGGCCGTCATGGCTCCCAAACCGCTGAGTAACAGCAGCGGTGAGCGGCCCATCAGCAGTGAGATGATCATGATGCCAATAAAGATCGCGGCGACCAGTTTCACGCCCTGGAAGATGCCACGCAGCGGGAGCTGATTGGCAAGCTGGCTTTGGCGCATCAGAGCCAACAGCGTGTCGAGTAGTGAGAACAATGTCAGCAGTGAGAATAACAGGATCCACACCTGCGCCGCAGTAACGATAATTGCCTGAGTCTGGCTGCCATTATGCAGCCACAGTACCGCCTGCACGTTGATGATCACCCCTTGCAGCAGCAGGGCGGCGCGCTGGAAGAGTTTATGTTGGGTGATGGCCTGCTGCCAGAGATGCTGTGAATGCTGGCCACGGCGCTGGATAGCGGTCAGCACCACGCGGTGCAGCACCAGATGGATCACCACGGAAATCAATGCAATCAGCCCAAGCACCATCGCCAGTGACATCATGTCGGTGAATTCCAGCCCAATACTTTCCAACCAGTGCCTTATTTGTTGTTGCATGCTCGCTCCCTCCAAAGTACTTAAAAAACATCCAATAAATCTAAAACCCGTTAGCCTAAAGGTTATCGGGCATGATATGTGTCTGTTTACCCACTTGTACATTGTAAATCAGTATCTCCACCCCTCGGCTCATCCCCGAGTTTATCACTCAAAGATGAGGGAGAACGGTGCTCAACGTGGCATGGTGCGTGGCATTGCATTCGTCGTCGATTGGGTTTGCTACATCAGGAGAAAATTCATGCTAAATGCCTGGCATCAGCCGGTTCCACCTTTCATGGTGAATAAGGGGCAGCGTCTGGAGATCGCTTTGTGGTTACAAAGTGACGAGTTGCCCGAACAGGTCTTTCTACGCGTCGAGCCAGACAATGAAGAGTGGCTGTTGATCATGAAGCCGAAGGCGGTAGACGGGCTCTGGCGCTATCAGGCCAGCCTGACGCTGCACGAAGGGGAGCCGGTACGGCGCTACTGTTTTAAACTGCTATGGGCCGATCGTCAGCAGTGGTTTGGCCCGCAGGGCTGGTCGCTGACCCCGCCGGGGCAACTGGCTCAGTTTGCCGTGGATGAGCCAGATAGCAGCCCAGGTTGGGTAGCCGATCAGGTGTTTTATCAGATCTTCCCCGATCGCTTTGCCAGCAGCGGTGGGGAGCATGGTATCCAGAATGGCAGTTATCACCATCATGCTGCCGGAAGTGACGTGATACGTCGTGACTGGCAACACCCGTTGGCAGATGAAGATGCTGCCTCGACCTTTTACGGTGGCGATCTGGACGGCATCAGCGAGAAGCTGCCCTACTTGCAGCGGCTTGGCGTCACCGCCCTGTATCTGAACCCGATATTCACCTCACCCAGCGTCCATAAGTACGATACCGAAGATTACTATCAGGTCGATCCCTACTTCGGCGGTAACGACGCCTTGCTGCGTTTGCGAGTAAGCACTCACAAGGTGGGAATGAAACTGGTGCTGGACGGCGTATTCAACCATACCGGAGACTCCCATCCGTGGTTCGATCGTTATCAACAGGCAGAGGGTGGTGCATGCCATCATCCCGATTCCCCGTATCGTAGCTGGTTCAACTTCTATCCGGACGGTAACGTGCTGAGCTGGAAGGGTAATACCAATCTGCCCAAGCTCAACTTTGCCGAACCGCAGGTGGTCGATACTATTTATCGGGCGGACAACAGCGTGGTACGCCATTGGTTACGCCCACCGTACAGCATCGACGGCTGGCGCTTGGACGTGGTGCATATGCTGGGGGAAAACGGCGGTGCAGCGGGAAACCTCCATCACCTGGCCGGAATGTATCAGGCAATCAAGCAAGAGAACCCGGCTGCCTATGTGCTGGGCGAACATTTTGGCGACGCGCGCCGCTGGCTGCATGCCGGAGTTGAAGACGCTGCCATGAACTATATGGGCTTCGCCTTGCCGGTTAGGGCGTTTCTGGCCGGTGTCGACGTGGCTTATCATCCGGTACTGCTGGATGCGGCAGACTGTGCGCACTGGATGGACGGTTACCGGGCCGGATTGCCCCATAACCGCCAACTGATCCAGTTCAATCAGTTGGATAGCCATGACACGGCGCGTTTCTTGACCTTGCTGGATAACAATCCGCGCCGGATGCAGATGGCGGCGGTGTGGCTGCTAGCGTGGATTGGCGTGCCTTGTCTGTATTACGGTGATGAGATTGGTCTGGATGGCGGCAACGATCCCTTCTGCCGCAAGACGTTCCCTTGGGATGAAAGCCAATGGGATCGGCCGCTGTTGGCCTTGTTCAGCCGCCTGACGGCACTGCGTAAGCAGAGCAAGGCGTTACGGCGTGGCGGCTGCCAGGTGCTGTATGCGCAGGGGGAGACGCTGGTGTTTGTGCGTACTTACCAGCGGGAGCAGGTGCTGGTGGCGTTGCAGCGAAGTGATAGCGGAGAAGTCGAACTGCCTTATAGCCCGCTGTTGCGAGAGGGGAAATGGCAGCTTGTGGAAGGGGAAGGTGAACTTATTGCACAGGAAGGTGGCCTGTGGTTGCAGCTAGCGACCGAGTCGGCCAGCGTGTGGCGGCTACGTGGTTAAAGTTGGCTAAAGGTTTACCCGCCAATTGGCGGGTAAACCCGATCCGTCAGTATCCCACTGCAGATCCTGCCGGGCGGCGTACGTCGTTGGCTCCGTACAGGTAGCCCTCACGTACGCGTCCAGAAACGGCAGAGTCGTTACCCGAGTTGGCCGGGCTGACCCCCGCTGCACCCGGTAATCCCACCAGAATCAGCTCCGCAGCGCCCCAAGGGGTTTGCTCAACCATCTTGTAGCCCATCTCTTTGAGGATTTTTAGCGTATCGGCAGAGACACCGCGCTGCTCGTAATAGACCTCATCCGGCAACCATTGATGATGGATCCTTGGCGCATCCACCGCTTCCTGCGGCGCCATGCCATGATCGATCACGTTCAGCGCGGTCTGCAGCGTGATGGTAATGATGCGTGAACCGCCTGGCGAGCCGAGTACCATAAAGATTTTGTTGTCTTTGGTCACCAGCGTAGGGCTCATGGAGGATAGTGGGCGCTTACCGGGGGCGATGGCGTTGGCTGTGCCCTGCACTAAACCATAGAGGTTTTTCTCGCCAACCTTGACGGTAAAGTCATCCATTTCATCGTTAAGGAAGAAGCCGGTACCCGGTGCGATCACCACGGCACCAAAACGGCCGTTGACGGTATAGGTGGTCGACACCGCATTCCCTTCATGATCGACAATCGAATAGTGGGTGGTTTCCGGCTTTTCGTGCGGCTCCATCCCCGGTTGTACATTGGCAGAAGGCGTAGCCTGATTGGCGACGATTTTCTTACGGATCTCATCGGCGTAGCTTTTGCTCACCAGCCGATCGATCGGATTCTTGATAAACTCGGGGTCGCCGAGATAAGTATTGCGATCCATATAGGCATGGCGCATCGCCTCTGTCATGGTATGTATCGTCGCAGCCGAGTTAAAGCCCATGTTTTTCAGATCGTAACCCTCAACGATATTGAGGATCTCGCACAGCGTGACGCCGCCGGAGCTAGGTGGTGGCGCAGAAACGAATTTATAACCGCGATAGCTACAGGTTATCGGCGTAGCCTCGGTCACTTGGTAGTTGGCGAAGTCGGCGGCGGTGAGGATGCCTCCCCCCTGTTTGGCGGCGGCTTCAACCGCCTGCGGGATTTTGCCCTGATAGAATGCGGAGGGGCCTTCTTTGGCAATGGCTTCCAGCGTGTTAGCCAAGTCGGTTTGCACCAGGCGATCGCCCGGTTGTAGCGCAGAACCGTCTTTACGCAGGAAGATTTTGGCCGACTCCGGGTCTTGTTTGAAGCGTGCGACGGTGGTGTCGAGAATATCGGTATCGGCCCGCGTCAGGATAAAGCCCTCACGGGCCAGCCTGATAGCCGGTTCCATCACCTGTTCACGGCTCAGCTTGCCGTACTTTTTACGTGCGGTCTCCATCCCCAGCACCGTTCCCGGCACGCCAGCGGCCAGATAACCGTACAGGCTGGCGTCTTTTTTCACCTTGCCTTGCGCATCCAGATACATATCGGCACTGGCCGCCGCCGGAGCGGTTTCACGGAAGTTGATAAAGGTATCGGTGCCATCGGCCAGGTGCAGGGTCATGAAACCGCCGCCGCCGATATTGCCACAGCAGGGGTTAACCACCGCCTGGGCATAGCCGACCGCGACCGCCGCATCCACCGCGTTGCCCCCCATCTTGAGAATATCGACGCCGACCTGAGAGGCCAGATGCTGCGAGGTGACCACCATGCCATTTTGCGCTTCCACCGCCGGGGTTGATGCGGCATACAGTTGGCTGCTGACCAGCAAGGCTGCCAAGGTCAGCGGTTGACTCCATTTTTGTAAAAACATAACGACTCCTGTGTTGATCCCTGTTTTATTATTTGTCCCGCAGGTGCTGCAAAGCGCAGGCCAACCTATGAAGAGTAGCTACGAATAGGCGATGCGGCGGTCGGCAGAGTGAAAAATGTGAAGCGAAACAGGGGAATATTGCACAGGAGGGGGGCGGTTGCACCGATTTTGGGCATAAAAAAAACCGGCCAGCAGGGCTGACCGGTTCTGACACTTACAGGCTGAAATTACAGCTTGGAAGCGTTCTCAGACAGGTATTTAGCTACGCCGTCTGGAGATGCGCCCATACCTGCTTTGCCTTTTTCCCACTGAGCTGGGCACACTTCGCCGTGCTCTTCGTGGAATTGCAGCGCGTCAACGGTACGGATCATTTCGTCGATGTTACGGCCGATTGGCAGGTCGTTCACGATCTGAGAACGAACAACGCCGTTCTTGTCGATCAGGAAAGAACCACGCAGGGCAACGCCCGCTTCTGGGTGTTCGATGCCGTAAGCTTTCTGAATTTCGCGCTTAACGTCAGCAACCATTGCGTATTTCACTTCACCGATGCCGCCTTTGTCGACAGGGGTTTTACGCCATGCGTTATGGACGAATTCTGAGTCGAAGGAAACGCCTACAACTTCAACGCCGCGCTTCTGGAACTCTTCATAGCGGTGATCGAAAGCGATCAGCTCAGAAGGACATACGAAGGTGAAGTCCATCGGCCAGAAGAACAGTACGGCTGGTTTGCCGTTCAGGTGCTTCTTCAGGTTGAAGTTTTCTACGATTTCGCCATTGCCTAAAACGGCTGCAGCGGTGAAGTCAGGGGCTTGACGAGTTACCAGGACCATAATTACTCCTGTAATAGTAGTTCAATGGGTTGATGTAAAAGCAGGGGCCAGTATAAGGGCCACCACTCGGTGAGGGAAGGGTGAAAGACCAATCAATGAGATAGCTTCCACCTATCAAACCGAGAGAATAAATTCAGCAGTCTTTCAAAATAACCTTTTCGTACAAAAGGGCAAGGACAAAAAGCCACATTCCGTTAAATGGATGAGTAATAGGGTTTTTTATCCGGCGATCACAATGACTTGTTTCTGGCCTGTTCCATCATACGAGGATAAAACTGCCAGAACTGTGTTTCAAGCTGATGATACTGGCGTTCCACGTCGGCAAAGGAGCCAGCCAATGCGGCCAGCCGTGGGCGGCGGCTAGCCATGCCTGCCAATACATCGCTGATAAACGGCAGCTCGGCGTAACGTTCCAGCCAGCGTTCGGGCCAAAGATAGCTGTTCAGGTTCTGGAAACGCTGCGGCGTTTGCGGCAGGTGCGGCACAATCACGCTGCGAGCTTGTTGGGTGAAGGTACGTAAGCTGCAGGTTGGCTCAAGCTGTTGCCAGTGGCGAGCCAGAAAGTGATCCCAGACCACGTCGAGCGTAATAGGGGCTACGCGGCGGAATTGCGGGCTGAAAAAGTCACGGCAGGCTTTGACTTCCGGCTGAATATCGGTCAGAACATCGACGCGCCGATGCATCATGATGCCAGCCACGACCGCCGGATCGTAATCACCTGCGGGGTTGCCGCGCACGAAATCGGCGAGCAGGTTGCCAAGCAGCGAGCTTTCCGCAAGCTGGGCCAAATGGAGATGAGCGAGAAAATTCATCTGCCAACTATAACCCAAGTCATGCAATTCCTCCTTATTCCTTGCTGCTTGTCGCCCGCGGCTTTAGACTGTACCGCCTGTTTTTTCCCAATTAGCTAGCTGAAGAAGTGAATACCCATGCGCGTCGCCGATTTTTCTTTTGAGCTCCCCGAGTCTTTAATTGCCCGCTATCCACAGCCTGAGCGCAGCGGTTGCCGTTTGCTGCAGCTGGACGGGCCAAGCGGAGGCCTGACGCACGGCGTGTTCACCGATCTGCTGGATAACCTGGAAGCGGGCGATCTGCTGGTGTTCAACAATACCCGCGTGATCCCGGCGCGCCTGTTTGGCCGCAAGGTCAGCGGCGGCAAGATAGAAGTGCTGGTCGAGCGGGTGTTGGACGATCATCGGGTGCTGGCCCATGTGCGTGCCTCTAAATCCCCCAAGCCGGGTACCGAACTGCTGCTGGGCGATGACGAAAGCATTGCCGCCACCATGGTCGCGCGCCATGACACGCTGTTCGAACTGCGCTTTAACGACGATCGTGACGTGTTCACCATCCTCAACGCGGTGGGCCATATGCCGCTGCCGCCGTATATCGATCGTCCGGATGAAGACGCCGACCGCGAACTGTATCAGACCGTCTACAGCGAAAAGCCAGGTGCCGTAGCGGCCCCGACTGCTGGCCTGCATTTTGATGAGCCGCTGTTGGCTGCGCTGCGCGCCAAGGGCATTGAGATGGCGTTTGTCACCTTGCACGTTGGCGCTGGCACCTTCCAGCCGGTGCGGGTAGAAACCATTGAAGAGCATGTGATGCATGCGGAATACGCCGAAGTGCCGCAGGATGTAGTGGATGCGGTATTAGCCTGTAAGGCGCGGGGCAAAAGGGTGGTTGCCGTGGGCACCACGTCGGTGCGTTCGCTGGAAAGCGCGGCCAATGCCTGCCAGGATGCGCTGATCGCGCCCTTCTTCGGCGATACCAGCATCTTTATCTATCCGGGATATCACTATCAGGTGATCGATGCGCTGGTAACCAACTTCCACCTGCCAGAATCCACCCTGATCATGCTGGTCTCGGCGTTTGCCGGCTATAAAAACACCATGAACGCCTATCATCAGGCGGTGGCCGAGCAGTACCGTTTCTTCAGCTACGGCGATGCGATGTTTATCAGCCGTAATCCACTGGCGGAAAGCGAATCCGTCGGGGAGTAAATTCCCGGGCTACGCACACTGCGTGGTCCTGTTTTAATGACGTCAGACTGTATCTCTGACGCTGGAGGTTTTGTGAAGTACGAATTACAGACAACCGATGGCCGTGCTCGTCGCGGCCGCCTGGTCTTTGAGCGTGGCGTAGTGGAAACCCCGGCCTTTATGCCGGTGGGGACTTATGGCACGGTCAAAGGTATGACGCCGGAAGAAGTGAAAGACACCGGTGCGCAGATCCTGTTGGGTAACACCTTCCACCTGTGGCTGCGCCCAGGGCAGGAGATCATGAAGCTGCACGGCGATCTGCATGACTTTATGCAGTGGCACGGGCCGATCCTGACCGACTCCGGTGGTTTCCAGGTGTTCAGCCTGGGGGCGATGCGCAAGATTAAAGAGGAAGGCGTTTATTTCCGTAACCCAATCAACGGCGATAAGGTGTTCCTCAGCCCGGAAAAATCGATGGAGATCCAGTACGACCTGGGGTCTGACATCGTGATGATTTTCGACGAATGCACGCCTTACCCGGCGGATTGGGACTATGCCAAGCGTTCGATGGAAATGTCTCTGCGTTGGGCGCAGCGCAGCCGCCAGCGTTTTGATGAACTGAATAACAACAATGCGTTATTCGGTATTATCCAAGGCGGCGTTTACGAAGATTTACGTGATGTATCGGTAAAAGGGCTGGTGGAGATCGGCTTTGATGGTTACGCTGTGGGCGGTTTGGCGGTAGGTGAGCCAAAAGAGGATATGCATCGCATTCTTGAACACGTTTGCCCACAAATTCCAGAAGATAAGCCACGCTATCTGATGGGGGTTGGCAAGCCGGAAGATCTGGTTGAAGGCGTGCGTCGCGGCATCGACATGTTCGACTGCGTGATGCCAACGCGTAATGCCCGTAACGGCCATTTGTTCGTGACGGACGGTGTGGTAAAAATCCGTAATGCCAAGCACAAGGATGATACCTCCACGCTGGACAGTGAGTGTGACTGCTATACTTGTCGCCATTATAGTCGTGCCTATTTGCATCATCTCGATCGCTGCAACGAAATTCTCGGTGCCCGATTGAACACCATCCATAACTTGCGCTATTACCAACGTTTGATGGCGGGTTTACGCCAGGCCATTGAAGAGGGTAAATTAGAGCTGTTTGTGGCGGATTTTTATGGTCGGATCGGTAAACCGATACCACCTTTAAACGCTTGAATTAATAATTGAAAATTTAATGAGGGAATTTTAATGAGCTTTTTCATTTCCGATGCAGTGGCAGCAGCAGGGGCTCCATCTCAGGGTAGCCCGTACTCTTTGATCATTATGCTGGTGGTGTTTGGCCTGATTTTCTATTTCATGATCCTGCGCCCACAGCAGAAACGTGCTAAAGAGCACAAAAAACTGATGGACTCCATCGGCAAGGGTGATGAAGTGTTGACCACCGGTGGCCTGATTGGCCGTGTCACTAAAGTGGCAGATACCGGTATCATTGCCATCGCGCTGAATGACACCACGGAAGTGATGATCAAGCGTGACTTCGTGGCGGCCGTTCTGCCGAAAGGTACTATGAAGGCCCTGTAATTTTGTTTTCCCTAAGGGAACTGCCGTGCTAAACCGTTATCCTCTGTGGAAGTATCTGATGTTGATCGTGGTGATCCTCGTCGGACTGCTATATGCGCTTCCCAACATTTACGGAGAGGATCCGGCCGTACAGATCACTGGCGCGCGCGGAGTCGCCGCCAGTGAAACTACGCTGGACCAAGTCCGTTCTGTATTAGAAAAAGACAATATTGCGAGCAAGTCGATTGCGCTGGAAAACGGCGCCATCCTGGCTCGCTTTAAAGATCCTGACGTTCAGCTGCGCGCCCGTGAAGCCTTGATGGCGGAGCTGGGTGACAAATATGTCGTCGCATTGAACCTTGCCCCGGCAACGCCTGCCTGGCTGGCGATGCTCAACGCCGAGCCGATGAAGCTGGGTCTGGATTTACGTGGTGGCGTGCACTTCCTGATGGAAGTCGACATGGACACCGCGCTGAGCAAGTTGCAAGAACAAACCATGGATACCCTGCGCAGCGAACTGCGTGAAAAGGGCATTCCTTACGCTGCGATACGCAAGTTGGACAACAACGGCGTGGAAGTCCGCTTCCGTGACAATGCCGCTCGCGATCAAGCCATCAGCTACATGACGCCACGTCAGCGCGATCTGGTGCTTTCTGCCAACGGCACCAACACCCTGAAAGCAACGATGACCGACGCTCGCCTGAGCGAAGCGCGTGAGTATGCGGTGCAGCAGAACATTACCATCCTGCGTAATCGTGTTAACCAGCTCGGCGTTGCCGAACCGTTGGTACAGCGCCAGGGTGCCGATCGCATCGTCGTTGAGTTGCCGGGTATCCAGGATACCGCGCGCGCCAAAGAAATTTTGGGTGCGACCGCTACGCTGGAATTCCGTCTGGTGAACACCAACGCGGATGCGACCGCTGCGGCCAATGGCCGTGTGCCGGGTGACTCCGAGGTGAAATACACCCGTGAAGGCCAACCGGTTGTGCTGTACAAGCGCGTCATCCTGACCGGTGACCACATTACAGACTCCACCTCCAGCACCGATGAGTACAACCAGCCGCAGGTAAATATCTCACTGGACAGCGCTGGTGGTACTGCCATGTCCAACTTCACCAAAGACAGCATTGGCAAGCCAATGGCGACGCTGTTCGTGGAGTATAAAGACAGCGGCAAGAAAGATGCCAACGGCCGTTCCGTGCTGGTGAAGCAGGAGGAAGTGATCAACGTGGCGAACATTCAGTCACGTCTGGGTAACAGCTTCCGTATCACCGGTATCAGCAACCCGAACGAAGCACGTCAGCTGTCGCTGCTGCTGCGTGCCGGTGCGTTGATTGCGCCTATCCAGATCGTGGAAGAGCGGACCATAGGTCCAACCTTGGGGCAACAGAACATCACCCAGGGCCTGGAAGCTTGCCTGTGGGGCCTGGTGGCTTCGATCGTCTTTATGGTGGTCTGGTACCGCAAGTTTGGCCTGATCGCCTCTACCGCGTTGATGGCTAACCTGGTGCTGATCGTTGGCGTGATGTCTCTGTTACCAGGGGCGACGCTAACCATGCCGGGGATTGCCGGGATCGTGCTGACGCTCGCGGTGGCGGTTGACGCCAACGTACTGATAAACGAACGTATCAAGGAAGAGCTGAAGAATGGGCGATCCATTCAGCAGGCGATCCATGAGGGCTATAAAGGCGCGTTCTCCAGTATCGTTGATGCCAACGTTACGACGTTGATCACCGCGATCATTCTGTACGCAGTCGGTACCGGTTCGATCAAGGGCTTTGCAATTACCACCGCAATCGGTGTGGCGACGTCCATGTTCACCGCGATTGTCGGTACCCGTGCCATCGTCAACCTGCTTTACGGCGGCAAGCGCATTAACAAGCTGTCTATCTGAGGAGTGCGTTGTGGCACAGGATTATACTGTTGAACAACTCAACTACGGCCGTAAAGTCTATGACTTTATGCGCTGGGATTACGTGGCCTTCGGCATCTCTTTGGTGCTGTTGGTAGCGTCGATCGCCACCATGTCCGTGCGTGGGTTTAACTGGGGTCTGGATTTCACCGGTGGTACGGTGATTGAAATTACTCTGGAACAACCCGCGAATCTGGACCTGATGCGCGATACGTTGGAAAAAGCCGGGTTCCAGGACCCGATTATCCAGAACTTTGGCAGCAGCCGTGACGTAATGGTGCGTATGCCACCGGCGGTCGGTACTGCAGGCCAGGAACTGGGTAACAAAGTTATTGGCGTGATCAACGAATCGGTCGATAAGAATGCGTCCGTCAAGCGTATTGAATTCGTTGGCCCGAGCGTAGGGGCAGAACTGGCACAAACCGGCGGCATGGCGCTGCTGGTGGCGTTGATCTGTATCCTGATTTACGTGGGCTTCCGTTTTGAATGGCGTTTGGCCGCGGGGGCCGTTATCGCCCTGGCGCACGACGTGGTCATCACCATGGGCGTGCTGTCGCTGTTCCATATCGAGATTGACCTGACCATCGTGGCATCCTTGATGTCGGTGATCGGTTACTCGCTGAACGACAGTATCGTGGTATCTGACCGTATTCGTGAGAACTTCCGCAAGATCCGTCGCGGTACGCCTTACGAAATCATGAACGTCTCGCTGACGCAGACGCTGAGCCGTACCATCATGACCTCCGCCACTACGCTGATGGTGGTTCTGATGCTGTACATCTTCGGCGGCGCGATGCTGCAGGGCTTCTCCCTGACCATGCTGATCGGTGTGTCTATCGGTACCATATCCTCTATCTACGTCGCCTCTGCGTTGGCGTTGAAACTGGGTATGAAACGCGAACACATGCTGCAGCAGAAAGTGGAGAAAGAGGGCGCCGATCAGCCTTCGATCCTGCCGTGATTGCCCGGTATGTGGCTGAGTAAGCCACGCACCGTCTGAACCCGATGCCGGTCAGTTTACGCTGACCGGCATTTTTTTTGCTCCTGTGCAGCCAGCAGGTTCAGCGAGCTCACCAATTCCGCCAGGCTGGTGGCCTGCATCTTCTCCATCACTTTAGAGCGGTGTACCTCGACGGTGCGTACGGCAACGAAGTAACGATCGGCGATGGCCTTGTTGGTCATTCCGGCGGCAACGCCGCTAGCGATATCACGCTCACGTGAGGTTAGCGTACTGTAACGCTGCTGCAACTGGTAGCGCTCCACTTGGCGTTGAGAATGGGCGATCCCCCGTTCCAACGCGGCGATCAGCGGTGCGGTGGCAATCGGCTTTTGCAGGAAATCCAACGCCCCCAATTTCATCTCTGCTACCGCCATGGCGATATCGCCATGGCCGGTAACGATCACTACTGCCAGCGTACTTTCCCGCTCGCGTAGCCGCTGATGGATTTGCTGCCCATCGATCCCCGGCATGCGAATATCCAGCATCACGACGCCGCATTGGTAAGGGTCGACTTGGTCGATAAAGCTTTGGCTGTCGTTCCAGATCTTCACCCGGTAATCCAACCCTTCGAGTAAAAAGCGGCTGGCGTCGGTGACTGCCAGATCGTCATCGACCAGATGTATCAGCGCCATGGCGTGTTTCCTTTTTGATCCCAGGGAAGAGCAGGGTAACGCGTAGCCCCTGCCGTTGTGGCGATATCGAATAATTTTCCAGCGTCAGCTCCCCCTGCTGGCTCCTTAGCAGCCGCTGGCAGATCACCAGCCCCAGGCCAAGACCTTCAGATTTAGTGCTGCGAAAAGGCACGAACGGCTGTGCTAACTGTTCGGCGCTGAGGCCGCCGCCATCGTCTTCCAGTATCAGCGCCTGGCGATCGCCATCGGTTTCCAGCCTCAGGGTGATCTGCTGTGAACCGGCCTGCAGGCTGTTACTTAACAAGTTGGTGAGCACCTGCTCCAACAGCGTGGCTTGGCTATACAACTGGCTTTTCGGGGCGATGATGATGGCCAACTGGCACTGAGGGTAATGCTGTTCGATTCGCATCAGCTTGATGACGTTTTCCACCAGGGGGCGCAGCGTTAGCCATTGTGCGCTCTCATGGTGTGGCGTTTTGCTGACCCATTGGCGCAGATTGACGATGATTTCTGCCCCGCGCTGCGCCTGTTGGCCAATCTGTTCGAGGATCGGCAACAGCTCGTGCTGCGGATCGCTGCGTTCAAGGCGAATACGGCAGCCTTCGGCATAGTGACGTATTGCCGCCAGAGGCTGGTTAAGTTCGTGAGCAAAGCCGGAGGCCATCTCACCCAGAGTGCTGAGACGTTGCGCCCGGGCTAGCGCCGCTTCTCTGGCCCGCAGCGTCAGATGCATTTGTTCTAGCTCGCGCCCACGCTGGCGTACCAAGTGGCCGATCCACAGGTGGTTAGTGCCAAGCAGTAGCATGCCCCCGGCGAGCGCGCCAAGCAGGAGCAGATGTTGCAATGCCCAACTGTGTATCTCTTGCCAGAGTGAACGCTGTGCCGGATGGCGATCCAGATCGCGCAGCAATTGATCTACCTGGCGAGATGAGGCGGGAGCGCCCCAGGCAGGGAGACCTGGGGTATCCATTTGCAACAGTTGGCGGGTCAGCTCGTCGACCAGGGGATCGGGTACGTGGTTCAAGGCGGCAAACGACCAGTTGGGATAAAGCACGCTACTGGTCAGGCAGGGCTGTGCGCTGGGTTTGGCCAGCAGGGCACGATAATCATTGGCTTTGAGTAATCCCTCTTTCTCCATCTCTTCCAGCAGACAAACCGGCACGATGGCCGCGTCCAGTGCCCGATCGCGCAGCAGATAAAGCAGGGCGTCCACCGGATAACCGCTGAAGTGCAGTTGCAGATCTTTTTCCGGATGTACGCCGGCGGCCAACAGTTCCTTATAGCCCAGAAGATAGCCGCCAAAGGCGTCAGGGGAGACCGCGCCCACTTTTTTTCCGGTGAGCTGATCGGCGTTGATTACTGGGCTATCGCGGCGTACCAATATCACGCTGCCTATTACGTTGTTTGAAGCGTTCTGCTGATTTTTCCCGGAGCGTAAGGACACCAACCAGCGTAACGGATAACTATTGTCCAACTGAATATACTGCGCCGGGTTGGTGAGCAGAAAATCGACCTGGCCGTTGCTGACGGCTTCCCCCATATCGGCCAGGTTCAGCGGCAACAGTTGAAAGCTTTCGTCTGGGAACTGACGGTTGAGATGGTTAATTAACGGCTGCCATTGGGCCAGCGCATGTGTATCGCCGCGTAATGCCAGCACGGCGATGGTCCATTGCCCCGCCCAGACCGGGCTCAACCAGCCGCATAGCAAGATCATCAGTACTGCCTTTTTCACATCATCTCCATTTTTATGATCTCGATCGCCAGCAGGAATTGTCCTGGATCAAGCCGCAGTAGGGAATGTGGTAAACCACAATATGGGCGGTCGTACGCCACTTTTACACTCCTTTGTATCAGCTCCCCGGTTGATACTTTTTGGGAGAAATCAATGGATAGTGGAAAACGGCAATTTTTACAACGCCTCGGTGTCCTGACCGCAGGAGCCGCATTGGTACCGCTGGCGCACTCCGGCTGGCAGCTGCAACCCGAGCGGCGTGAAGGCGACGGCAAAAAGCGTATGGCAATGTTGATCGATCTGCGCCGCTGTATTGGCTGCCAGGCCTGCACGGTTAGCTGCGCGATAGAAAATCAGCTGCCGCAGGGGCAGTTTCGCACCAGTGTGCTGCAGTATCAGGTCGTCACGGATAGCCAGCGTATCCCCACCAACGTGCTGCTACCGCGCCTGTGCAATCATTGTGATAACCCGCCATGCGTGCCGGTCTGCCCGGTACAGGCGACCTTCCAGCGTGAGGACGGCATTGTGGTGATTGATAACACGCGCTGTGTCGGCTGCGCCTACTGTGTGCAAGCCTGCCCCTATGAGGCGCGCTTTATCAACCATGAAACCCAAACCGCGGATAAATGCACCTTCTGCGTCCACCGCCTGGATGCCGGACTGTTGCCTGCCTGCGTGGAATCCTGCGTCGGCGGTGCGCGCATGATTGGCGATCTCAACGATGAACAAGGCACTTTAAGGCGCACGCTGGAACAGCATCGAGGGGAGCTAAAGGTGCTGAAACCCGAGCAGGGGACGCACCCACAGGTGTTTTATCTGGGGCTGGATGAGGCTTTTGTCAGCCATGTCCGGGGACAACCGGCGCTGTGGCAGGAGGTACACTCATGATCCGCGAAGTGATGGCTCGCCCGCAGGAGATCGCCTGGTTGCCCTGGGCAGTACAGTATTTCTTTTTCATCGGCCTGGCATGTAGCAGCATTGCCATTGCGGCCTGGCTACGCTGGCGTTCAGCGTCTGAGGTATCTCGGCTGGAGTTGACCGCCGTTTCGTTGGCGGTGGTGAGCGGCACCGTCGCTCCGTTGGCTCTGAGTGCGGATTTACATCAGCCCGCTCGAATCTGGCACTTCTATGCCCATTTTGCACCTTGGTCGTGGATGTCTCTTGGCTCGGTGTTTTTGCCGCTGTTTACCTTGCTGGTAATGGCCTATTTCATTTTGCTGCTGCGTTGCCAACTGAGGGCAAAAGCCCTGCCATTTTGGGCGCGCTGGTTACAGATCTGGCCCGCTTGGCAAGAAGAGAAATGGTTGCGCTGGATAGCCTTGGCCACGTTGCTTTCAGCCGTCAGTATCTTGCTCTATACCGGCCGCGAAGTGTCCGTGCTGCGTTCACAACCGTTGTGGTACAGCCTGTGGTTGCCTTGGTTATTGCTGCTCACCGCTATGCAGGCCGTTCCGCCAATGCTGGCCTATTGGTTACGTCACGAACCTCAGTGGCAGCCTCGATTGGCGCGCTATCAAGGGTTTTCCCTATTGTTGCTTTGTCTCTCCAGCCTGGGCTGGTGGTTGGACGGTAGTGACTCCGCCGCTGCGTTGCGTCAGTTACCCACCCAGGGGAGCGCTTGGTCATGGGTTGGCAGCACATTTGCCGTCTTGATCCTGCTATTGCTGGTTTCGGCTTGGCGATCGCGTCATCGGGCGCTAGGGACGGCAGGTCTGTTAGCACAATGCGTGGCAGCGTTGTTGCTCTGTTGGGGCGTGCGCTGGATGCTGCTGATGCAAACCCAGACGCTGCCCAAGTTCAATATATTGCTCAACCCCTATGTGTTACCGCTCGGCAGCGAGGGGTTATTGGCCATCCTCGGTACCTTCGGGCTGTGGCTGGCATTGATCATCGGGGTTCGTGAATTACAGCATGGGTTGATGGAGAAAAAACGCTATGGCTAAGTCAACGCGTCGTCAGTGGTTGAAAGGCGGGCTCGCTTTGGGTGGGCTGGCCGTGTTTGGTGCCAGCTACAGCGAAATGGTGCAAAAGGTGTTTACCGGCCTGCGTGACGGCAGCAGTGGAAAACTGACGCTGGACCGGATCAGTGCCAATGCGTTACCGCCAGAAGGCCGCCAGCATCCCGAAGGCTGGCAGGCCAATCCGCAGCAGGCCGTTTCCATGACGCAATGTTTTGGCTGCTGGACGCTGTGCGGCCTACGGGTGCGGGTCGATCGTGACAGCAATCAGATACTGCGCGTAGCGGGTAACCCTTATCATCCGCTGTCGCACGATCATCATTTTCCTTATCGTTTGCCCGTGAGTGATGCGCTCAATCGGCTAGGCGGTGATGCTGGTCTGGAACAGCGCTCAACCGCTTGTGCTCGCGGAGCTACTCTGCTGGAAGGGCTGACCAGCCCCTACCGGGTGCTGGAACCGATGAAACGGGTAGGGCCGCGCGGTGGCGGGCAGTGGCAGCGCATCAGTTTTGAACAACTGATCAAGGAAGTGGTTGAAGGCGGCGATCTGTTTGGTGAAGGGCCAGTGGAGGGATTACGGGCCATCCGCGATCTGCAAACGCCGCTCGATCGGGCACAGCCAACGCTTGGGCCGAAGGCTAACCAACTGCTGGTCACCAACGCAGGTGATGAGGGGCGGGATACCTTTATCAAACGCTTTGCACAAAACGCCTTTGGCACGCGTAACTTCGGCCATCATGGCGCTTACTGTGGTCTAGCCTACCGGGCAGGTTCCGGAGCGCTGATGGGCGATCTGGACAAAAACGCCCATGTGAAACCCGACTGGGATCATCTGCGCTTTGCACTGTTTCTGGGGACGTCACCCGCACAGTCCGGTAACCCGTTCAAACGGCAGGGGCGTCAGTTAGCCAATGCCCGCCTGCGCGATGAGTTCCGCTACGTGGTGGTAGCCCCGGCGCTGCCGTTAACCACCACGCTGGCCAACGATCATAACCGCTGGGTGCCGGTATTGCCGGGGACGGACTCAGCGCTAGCGATGGGCATGATCCGTTGGATTATCGACCAGGAGCGTTATAACGCCGATTATCTGGCGTTACCCGCAGAGGCGGCCATGCAGGCGGCTGGTGAAAAAAGCTGGTCGAATGCCACGCATCTGGTGGTGATCGATGAGGAGCATCCCCTGTGCGGCCAGTTCCTGCGTAAGTCACATCTGGTAGGTGGGGCTGGCGGTGATGAGGAAAGCCCTGCCTTGGTGTGGGACGCACAGCGAAACGAACCAATACCCGCCACCGAGGCCATGCGTGGACAACTGCTGGTTGAGCAGCAGGTTCAACTGGCCGATGGCTCATCGGTACGGGTGCGCTCCAGCTTCCGTTGTCTGCAATTGGCGGCGCAACGCTTTACGCTGGCTGAATACAGCGCCCAGTGTGGCGTTAGCGCTGAAACCATTGCGGCGTTGGCCAAGGAGTTTACGTCCTATCAGCGGCAGGCGGCAGTGATCTCCCATGGCGGTATGATGAGCGGCAACGGTTTCTATAGCAGCTGGGCGGTGATGATGCTCAATGCGCTGATCGGTAACCTTAATCTCAAGGGGGGCGTTTCAGTAGGCGGCGGCAAGTTCAAGGAGTTTGCCGAAGGGCCACGCTACAATCTCGCCACTTTCCCTGAGATGGTGAAGCCGAAAGGATTGGTGTTGTCGCGCAGTAAGCAGGCGTACGAAAAGTCAGATGAATATCGCCGCAAGGTGGAACAAGGTGTCAATCCTTATCCGGCGCGGGGGCCGTGGTATCCCTTTGTGGCTGGTCAGTTTACCGAGCAGCTAGCTCCGGCGCTGATGGGATACCCTTATCCGCTGAAAGCCTGGATCAATCACATGGGCAACCCGCTCTATGGTGTAGCTGGGTTGCGCGACGTGGTGGAGAGCAGGCTGAAGGATCCGCAGCATCTGCCGCTGTTCATTTCCGTCGACGCCTTTATTAACGAAACCAGCGCGTTGGCGGACTATATCGTGCCGGATACGCATAACTTTGAAAGCTGGGGATTTACCTCCCCTTGGTCTGGCGTAATGGTCAAGGCCAGTACCGCCCGTTGGCCAGTGGTGCCTGCGCGAACAGCCAAGACGGCGGATGGGCAGCCGATCGCGCTGGAGAGCTTTGTTATTGCGCTCTCGAAGGCCATGGGGCTGCCGGGATTCGGCGACGGGGCGTTGCAGGATGCGCAAGGTAACCCTTGCGGGCTGCATTGTGCCGAAGATTACTACCTGCGTGCAGCGGCCAACGTGGCGTTTGCCGGTGAGCCAGTGCCTGAGGCGACGGAGAGCGAGCTGCGCCTGACCGGCGTTGATCGTCTGCAACCGGCGCTGAATCAGGTGTTGAAACCGGACGAGCGGCTGCGGGTGGGCTATGTGCTGGCGCGTGGTGGCCGTTTCGCGCCCCATGAGCAGGCTTGGCAAGGGGAGGCGACCGGTCCGCAGTGGAAGCAGGGGCTGAATATCTGGAATGAAGAGGTGGCACGCCATCGCCATGCCATGACCGGGGAGCGCTATAGCGGCTGCCCAACCTATTATCCACCACGTTTTGCCGACGGCTCCGACGTGGCGCAGCACTACCCGAGCGAGGCGTGGCCGTTCCGGCTGATGTCGTTCAAGTCGCACCTGATGAGCAGCTCAACTGCTCCTATCGAGCGTTTGCGGGCCTTGAAGGCGGTTAATCTGGTCGCGCTCAACCCGCTAGATGCCGAGCGCTATGGGTTACAACATGGCGACCGGGTCAGGTTGCAGACGCCGGGCGGCAGCGTGGAAGCGCAAATCAGCTTGCTCGACGGGGT
Organism: Serratia sp. N21D137; assembly: GCF_047530005.1. Taxonomy (NCBI): domain Bacteria; kingdom Pseudomonadati; phylum Pseudomonadota; class Gammaproteobacteria; order Enterobacterales; family Yersiniaceae; genus Serratia; species Serratia sp. N21D137. The sequence goes on along the minus strand of NZ_JBLJAJ010000005.1, from coordinate 134,811 downwards.
CATGCCGGGCGTGATTGCCATTGAACACGGTTATGGGCATCGTGAAATGGGGGCTCGGGTTCATTCGCTGGATGGGCAGGCATTGGCATCGGATCCACGCATTGCCGCAGGAATCAACCTCAACGATCTGGGGCTGGCCGATCCGACTCGCGAAGTCGGTAATAGCTGGCTGGACTGGGTCAGCGGGGCGGCGGTGCGGCAGGGGTTACCAGCAAAGCTGCAGCGTTTGGGTTAATCTTGCTGGCCCAATCCCCGTGAACAACGGGGATTGGGTGACTCGTCGTATCAACGTTGAGCAATGGGCTCTATGCTATGCACACGGATATAGCCCAGTTGCGATGGCGTTACGCCACTCAGGCGCAGTTCAAAGATTTGCTCGGTTTTTGGCAGCAGCGAACTGGCGCTCTGAATTTGTTGCGACTGCGCCTGCGCGGTCAGAGGCATACCGGTTGCGGCATCCAGCTGGCCCCACTCCAACGTAGCGGTAAAGCCTGGCAGATATTGGCCTGAGAGCGTACGCACATACAGTATTGCCTGGCTGCCGTTGGCCTCGCTCTTCACATAGTTGAGCGACAGGCTAAGCTCACCCACGCTGCTGTGTAATCTGGCGGCATTATTGGCGGCTGGTAGCAGGTAGACGCCGCTGGTTGAGCTTTGGTTAAGCCGATTTTGGCGCTCCAGGGCGGTCGCCTGCTCGGTCAACTCCCCCAGCACCTGTTTCAGCTCAACCACCTGGTTGGTGAGTTTCGGCACTTCGCGGTTCTGTGCACAACCGGCCAGCAGGATCATGGCGGTGAGCAGACAAACCTGACGATAACGGATTGTCATAACGGCAATTTCCTCTTCAATCACACTGGCTACCAGCTTAGACCGATCGCTGGCCAAAGTCATGTCCAGTGCCTTTTAGGGTTGCTTTATTACTCAATGATGGACGCAATTCGCAACAAATGCCCGGCGGTCTTTGTTGTGGCGTTAGTTCGGGGTAAACTGTGCTCAACTATGTAAACGCTTATCAGGACGAGTTATGCATTGCCCTTTCTGCGCTGCCGTTGATACCAAAGTGATTGATTCCCGCCTGGTGGGTGATGGATCGCAGGTGCGCCGTCGTCGCCAATGTCTGGTGTGTAATGAACGTTTTACCACTTTTGAAGTGGCCGAACTGGTAATGCCACGAGTGATCAAAAGTGATGAGGTTCGCGAACCGTTCAACGAAGATAAACTGCGCCGTGGCATGCTGAAAGCGCTGGAAAAGCGCCCGGTCAGCTCCGACGACGTCGAAAACGCCATCAACCACATCAAATCCCAGCTGCGTGCTACCGGCGAGCGTGAAGTGCCCACCAAAATGGTCGGCAACCTGGTGATGGATGCGTTGAAGAAGCTGGATAAGGTCGCGTATATCCGCTTCGCTTCGGTATATCGCAGTTTTGAAGACATTCGCGAATTCGGCGAAGAGATCGCCAAACTGCAGGATTAACAGGATCCGCATGCAAAACGACGAATTCTATATGGCGCGCGCCTTTGAGCTGGCGCGCCTGGGGCGTTTTACCACCACGCCGAACCCGAACGTGGGCTGCGTGATCGTGCGCGATGGCAGCATTGTGGGTGAAGGTTTCCATTTGCGGGCCGGTGAGCCGCATGCGGAAGTGCACGCTTTGCGCATGGCGGGGGAAAAGGCGCGGGGGGCCACGGCCTATGTCACGCTGGAACCTTGTAGCCACCATGGCCGTACGCCACCTTGTGCAGATGCTTTGATTGCCGCGGGAGTCAGCCGCGTGGTTGCCGCCATGCAAGATCCCAACCCGCAGGTTGCCGGGCGTGGGCTATACAAGCTGCAACAGGCGGGTATCGAAGTGCGCCACGGCGTAATGCTGGCAGAGGCGGAAGCGGTCAATCTGGGGTTCCTCAAGCGTATGCGCACCGGGTTTCCCTATGTACAGCTCAAGCTGGGCGCTTCACTGGATGGCCGCACGGCGATGGCCTCGGGTGAAAGCCAATGGATCACCTCACCACAGGCCCGGCGGGATGTACAGGAGCTGCGGGCGGCCAGTTCGGCGATCCTCGGCACCAGCGCGACCGTGTTGGCCGACGATCCCGCGCTGACGGTGCGCTGGGATGAACTGAGCAGTGAAACCCAGCAGATTTACCCGCGTGACAACCTACGTCAGCCGCTGCGGATTATTCTAGACAGCCAGAATCGGGTTACGCCGCAGCACCGGGTCGTGCAGCAACCGGGGATGACCTGGTTGGCACGCCAGCAGCCAGACGATCGGGTTTGGCCTGCGGGCGTGGAGCAATTAACCTTCCCACTGCACGGCGGCGGTATCGATCTGGTGGTGATGATGATGCAATTGGCCAAACGCCAGGTGAACAGCATCTGGGTCGAGGCGGGCGCACAGCTTGCCGGTGCGCTGCTGCAGGCCGGGCTGGTGGATGAGCTCATTGTGTACATCGCGCCCAAATTATTGGGGGATAATGCCCGCGGGCTGTGCCAACTGCCGGGTTTGACGCAGTTGGCCGATGCGCCGGAGTTTGTCTTTAGCGAGGTGCGCCAGATTGGCCCCGATCTGCGCCTGCGCTTAACCGCCAAATAGAGAATATAACCTTTACCTGCCGGTGCAGCCGCGTTTTACAAAAGCGCCGCGCAGGCGGGCAAAGAATATGATAGAATCCGCCCCCCTGCGGGGTATTGAACCCATTTTTAAGGAAAGCCCATGAAAGTTATCGAAGGTGTTGTTGCTACTCCAAATGCCCGTGTGGCGATCGCAATTGCACGTTTTAACAATTTCATCAACGACAGCCTATTGCAAGGTGCCATTGATGCACTGAAGCGTATCGGCCAGGTTGCTGATGACAACATCACCGTTGTTTGGGTCCCAGGCGCTTACGAGCTGCCATTAACCGCACGCGTGCTGGCTAACACCGGCAAATATGATGCGGTGATTGCTCTGGGTACGGTGATCCGTGGGGGCACCGCGCACTTCGAATATGTGGCGGGCGAAGCCAGCTCCGGTCTGGGCCAAGTCTCTATGAATACCGAGATCCCGGTTGCCTTTGGCGTGTTGACCACCGAAAGCATCGAACAAGCGATCGAGCGTGCCGGCACCAAAGCGGGCAACAAAGGCGCAGAAGCCGCCCTGACCGCACTTGAAATGATTAATGTAATCAAAGCTATTAAAGCCTGAATTTAGTTTAAGGGGAATTCCGTGAAACCTGCTGCTCGTCGTCGCGCTCGTGAGTGCGCTGTTCAAGCGATTTACTCTTGGCAGTTGTCTAAAAATGACATTGCCGATGTTGAACACCAGTTCCTGACGGAGCAGGATGTCAAAGATGTTGACGTCGCCTATTTTCGTGAGCTGCTGTCCGGTGTGGCAGTCAACGCAGGTATGCTGGATGGCCTGATGGCCCCCTTCCTGTCGCGCCAGCTCGAAGAATTGGGCCAGGTGGAAAGAGCCGTACTGCGCATTGCGCTGTTCGAGCTGAAAATGCGTGAAGACGTCCCTTACAAAGTGGCCATCAACGAAGCGATCGAACTTGCGAAAACCTTCGGCGCAGAAGATAGCCACAAGTTTGTCAATGGCGTGCTGGATAAAGCAGCCCCCAGCATCCGTAGGAAAAAATAAAATATAAGGCCGGGAAACCGGCCTTACTTCTTTGGAAGACGAATTATGGCATGTGGCGAATTTGATCTCATTGCCCGCTATTTTGACCGGTTCAAAAGTGTGCGTCGCGACGTACAGCTCGGCATCGGCGATGACTGCGCACTGCTTACAGTGCCGGAAAAACAGCTTTTAGCCATCAGTACCGATACCCTGGTTTCGGGTATTCACTTCCTGGCGGATATCGATCCCGCCGATCTCGGTTATAAAGCCCTGGCGGTTAACCTGAGTGACCTGGCAGCAATGGGCGCCGATCCCGCGTGGCTATCGCTGGCGTTGACGTTGCCGGAAGTGAACGAAGAGTGGCTCAAGGCGTTCAGCGATAGCCTGTTCGAACAGATGAATTACTACGGCATGCAACTGATTGGCGGCGACACTACCCGTGGCCCGCTGAGCATGACGTTGACGATCCACGGCCATATCCCGGTCGGGCGGGCGCTAACCCGCAGCGGCGCGCGTATTGGCGACTGGATTTACGTGACCGGTACGCTGGGCGACAGCGCCGCCGGGCTGGCAATCCTGCAGGATCGTTTGCAAGTGAGCGATCGGGCTGCTCAACAATATCTGTTGGCGCGCCATCTGCGCCCGCATCCGCGTGTGCTGCAAGGCCAGGCGCTGCGTGATTTGGCCAGCTCGGCGATCGATATCTCCGACGGTCTGATTTCCGATCTGAGACACGTGCTGAACGCCTCTGAGTGCGGTGCCCGTATCGAGTTGGATGAGTTGCCGCTGTCGCAGACGCTGACCAGCAATACCGATGAAGATCAGGCGTTGCGCTGGGCGCTGACCGGCGGTGAAGATTATGAACTGTGCTTCACCGTGCCAGAGATCAATCGGGGTGCGCTGGAAGTGGCATTAAGCCATTTAGGTGCGGATTACACCTGTATTGGCCAGATCGGCCCGCAGTCTGAAGGGATGAAGTTCTACCGCGATCAGCAAGAGGTTGAACTGCCTTGGAGTGGTTACGATCACTTCGGTGCCGCTCAATAGCCATTAGTATTGCGGTATGAGTCTCTTTGGTCTCATACTGAGACTGTTAGTTAGGGATAGTTCTACCCTGGTCAGAGTATCGGCCGAAACGCAAAAACCCGACCTCACCAGTCGGGTTTTTGCATTTTGGTTTACGCCTCTGCTGCTATTCAAAGCCGACCACATGATGCGGCACATAGGCCGTTTCTAACTCTGCAATCTCTTGCGATGTTAGCTCCAGATCAACGGCGGCTAAGGCATCGACCAAGTGTTCGCTGCGTGAGGCACCAATAATCGGCGCGGTAACCACTGGTTTACTCAGCAGCCATGCCAGGGCGATTTGCGCTCGCGAAACGCTGCGCTCTTCAGCAATAGTGGCTACGCGCTCGGCAATCAGGGCATCAACCCCTTCGGTAGCGTCATACAAGGTTTTGCCATATAGGTCGCTGACCAGACGCGCTGTAGTTTCGCCCCAGGGGCGTGTGAGTCTGCCACGAGCCAGCGGGCTCCAGGGAAGTACGGCAATCCCTTCGGCGGCGCATAGCGGGTGCATTTCGCGCTCTTCTTCCCGTTGGATCAGGTTGTACTGATCCTGCATGCTGACAAAACGTGTCCAGCCGTGCAGATCGGCGGTGTACAGCGCCTTGGCAAACTGCCAGGCGTACATCGAAGAGGCCCCGATATAGCGTGCTTTACCCGCTTTTACTACGTCATGCAGGGCTTCCAGCGTTTCTTCGATCGGGGTTTCATAGTCCCAACGGTGGATTTGCAGTAAATCGACGTAGTCGGTACCCAAACGCCGCAGGCTGTCGTCGATCGACTGCATGATCTTGGGGCGTGACAGGCCGCGCTCCAGGTTGCTCATGGCGTTATAGACTTTGGTGGCAATCACCACCTCGTCGCGGCGAGCAAAGTCGCGCATTGCCCGGCCAACGATCTCCTCGCTGCTACCATCGGAATAGTTGTTGGAGGTATCAAAGAAGTTGATGCCCGCATCCAGCGCCTGCTTGATCAACGGGCGGCTGCTTTCCTCTGGCAGCGTCCAGGCGTGGTTGCCACGTGAGGGTTCTCCATAGGTCATACAACCCAAACAGATGCGGGAAATGTTGAGATCGGTGTTACCTAACTTTAGATATTTCATGCCTCTCTCCTGTGTACCGTTCAAAAAATAACTGTAGCGGAAAATGATGCAGAAATGATGGGCGTGGCGTTGAAGGGTGGGATTGATAAGGGCGCCCAGTGGGACGCCCTTTTGGTTAAATCATGCCAACCAGGTTTCGATCTGGCGCTGAATACCGGCCGCATCCAGGCCCAGATCGCTGCGGATCTCTTCCTGGCCGCCCTGTGGGATAAATTCATCCGGCAGGCCAATATTCAGTACGGGCACGACACGACGTTTGGCCATCAGCAGTTCGTTAACCCCGCTGCCAGCGCCGCCCATAATGGCGTTCTCTTCCAGCGTCACCAACACTTCGTGGCTGGCGGCCATTTCCAGCACCAGCTGTTCGTCCAGTGGTTTGACAAAACGCATGTCTACCAGCGTAGCGTTCATCGCTTCGGCGACCTGAGCGGCTTCCGCCAACAGGGTACCAAAGTTGAGGATGGCAATCTTTTCCCCTTCGCGACGCACGATGCCCTTACCGAGCGGCAATGGGGCCAGAGGTTCCAGCGTTACACCCGTACCGTTGCCCCGTGGGTAGCGTACCGCACTTGGGCCCGTGTTATGGTGATAACCGGTGTACAGCATCTGGCGGCATTCGTTTTCATCACTTGGCGTCATGATCACCATGTTAGGGATGCAGCGCAGGAACGAAAGATCAAAGGCGCCCTGGTGGGTCTGGCCATCTGCACCGACAATCCCACCGCGGTCGATGGCAAACATCACCGGCAGCTCCTGGATCGCTACGTCGTGGATCACCTGATCGTAGGCGCGCTGCAGGAAGGTAGAGTAAATCGCCACCACCGGCTTGTAACCGCCGATCGCCAATCCGGCGGCGAAAGTCACCGCATGCTGCTCGGCGATCGCCACGTCGAAATATTGCTGCGGATAGTCACGAGAGAACTGCACCATGCCGGAACCTTCGCGCATGGCTGGCGTGATCGCCATCAGTTGGCTGTCTTTGGCCGCCGTTTCACACAGCCATTCACCAAAGATCTTGGAATAGGTTGGCAGGCCGCCAGCGCTTTTTGGCAGGGTGCCGCTGGCCGGATCGAATTTTGGCACCGCGTGGAAGCTGATCGGATCCTTTTCTGCCGGAGCATAGCCACGGCCTTTCTTGGTCATGATATGCAGTAACTGCGGGCCTTTCAGGTCACGCATGTTTTTTAGCGTAGCGGCCAATCCCTGCACGTCATGCCCGTCTACCGGGCCAATGTAGTTAAAGCCCAGCTCTTCAAACAGCGTGCCGGGGACCACCATGCCTTTGAGGTGTTCTTCGGTACGCTTGAGCAGTTCTTTGATCGGCGGTACGCCGGAGAGTACCTTCTTGCCGCCTTCGCGTAGCGTGGAGTAGAGCTTGCCAGACAGCAGCTGCGCCAGATGATTATTCAACGCTCCGACGTTTTCGGAGATCGACATTTCATTATCGTTCAGCACCACCAGCATATCCGGGGTGATGTCGCCAGCGTGGTTCATGGCTTCGAACGCCATGCCTGCGGTGATGGCACCGTCGCCTATCACGCAGACGGTACGGCGGTTTTTGCCCTCACGCACGGCGGCCACGGCCATACCAAGACCCGCGCTGATCGAGGTTGAAGAGTGGCCAACGGACAACACGTCATATTCACTTTCGGCGCGCCACGGGAAAGGGTGCAGGCCGTTTTTCTGGCGGATGGTCGAGATGCGGTCACGCCGACCGGTCAGGATCTTGTGTGGGTAAGCCTGATGGCCAACGTCCCAAACCAGGTGATCGAAAGGAGTGTTGTAGACGTAATGCAGTGCCACCGTCAGCTCGACGGTACCCAGCCCAGACGCAAAGTGGCCACTGGAGCGGCTGACGCTGTCCAGCAGATATTGCCGCAGTTCATCACACAACTTCGGCAGGCTTTCTTTTGGCAATGAGCGGAGCTCTTCAGGATTTTCCGCTAAGGCCAAGGTCGGGTATTTGGCTATATCAAGACTCATTCAGTACTCATATCAGAGGAGTTAATTGTCGCGTTCAATAATGAAGTTGGCCAATGCACGTAACGGTGCGGTGTTATAAGATTGTGTGGCCAACGAGTCTAATGCGGCCAAGGCTTCCTGATAGAGATCCCACGCTTTTAACTTGGCGCTGTCAAGCCCAAGTAGTGCAGGGTAGGTACTCTTGCCAAGCTGTTGGTCGGAGCCTTGGCGCTTACCGATTTTTTCGGTTTCGCCCACGACGTCGAGAATATCGTCCTGCACCTGAAACGCCAGCCCTATGGCGGCCGCGTAACGGTCAAGTTCAGGGAGTGCAGCACGGCCCGGCTCACCGGCGGCCAAAGCCCCCAAGCGAACCGCGGCACGGATCAGCGCGCCGGTTTTATGGCGGTGGATCTGTTCTAGTGCCTGTAGATCGATCTGCTTACCTTCGGCTTCCAGATCCAGCGACTGGCCACCGCACATACCGGCAACGCCGCTGGCTTTGGCCAGTTCGGAAATCATCGCCAGCCGATCGCGCAGGGTTACATCGGGCATGTCGGCGTCAGCCAGGATCGAGAAAGCCAGCGTTTGCAGGGCATCGCCCGCCAGAATCGCGTTAGCTTCCCCAAATTTGATATGGCAGGTTGGTTGGCCGCGGCGCAGATCGTCGTCATCCATCGCTGGCAGATCGTCATGGATCAGCGAATAGGCATGGATGCATTCCACCGCCGCCGCTGGGGCATCCAGATTCTCCAGGCTCAGGCCAAACATTTGCCCGGTGGCGTAAACCAGGAAAGGCCGTAGTCGTTTACCGCCCAGTAAGGCGCCGTGACGCATCGCCTCAACCATTTTGCCATCATTGAACGGCAGCGGAGCGATATAGCCAAGCAGTGCGCGATCGCTGCGCTGATGGAAGGCCTGTAACTGATCGTGGAACTCAGACATCGTAATTACTCAGCGTCCGGGGTAAAAGGGGTCAGTGCGGCATCGTCGTTCTGGTCGTTGAGCAGGATCTGTACTCGCTGCTCCGCCTGTTGCAGCTTCTGTTGGCCCTGGCGAGCCAATTGGACGCCACGCTCAAACTCATTAAGCGCATCTTCCAGAGGCAACTCCCCAGATTCCAGCCGGGTTACGATACTCTCGAGTTCGCTCAGAGAATTCTCAAAGCTGATGCTTTGCTCTTTACTGTCTGATTGTGCAGGTTTTTTCGCCATAGTTTTCTTTTTACATCATCATGTGAACAGTGGGGCCCGAGCCTATCCTAGCGGATCTTGATTAGCAAATCATGGCACGTCTATGTGGTTTTGTGCACGGCGCGCATGCAGATAGTGATATACTTCGCGCCCAGATAAGATTGATAAAAGCTCGGCCAGCCCGCGATTTTATCAATCTTATCGCCATTGTATACCTAATAGCCTTGCAGTGGCAGCTAACCACGGCCGCTGAAACCCATAGGGCAGAGGTATTGCCTAATTTTCATCAGACTATAAAGACCGCCATGAAGTTTATCATTAAATTGTTCCCGGAAATCACCATCAAGAGTCAATCTGTGCGCTTGCGCTTCATTAAGATCCTGACTACCAACATCCGTAACGTCCTGAAGCAGTATGATGAAACTCTGGCGGTTGTCCGTCACTGGGATTTTATCGAGGTGCGTGCCAAAAACGAAGATCAGCGCCCGGTGATTGCCGATGCCCTGACGCGTATTCCCGGCATTCACCATATCCTGGAAGTGGAAGATCGCGCCTATACCGATGTCCACCACATCTTTGAGCAGACGCTGGAAACCTACCGCGAGCAACTGGAAGGCAAGACCTTCTGCGTGCGGGTGAAACGCCGCGGCAAGCATGAGTTCAGCTCGCAGGATGTAGAGCGTTACGTTGGTGGCGGTTTGAACCAGCATATTGAAAGCGCGCGCGTCAAACTTTCTCGCCCTCAGGTGACGGTAAATCTGGAGATCGATGACGACAAGCTGATGTTGGTCAAGGCGCGCCGCGAAGGCATTGGCGGCTACCCGATTGGCACTCAGGAAGATGTGCTGTCACTGATTTCCGGCGGTTTTGACTCTGGTGTTTCCAGTTATATGCTGATGCGCCGTGGCTGCCGTGTACATTATTGCTTCTTTAATCTGGGTGGCGCGGCGCACGAAATTGGCGTCAAGCAGGTTGCCTACTATCTGTGGAACCGCTTCGGCAGCTCACACAAGGTGCGCTTTGTGGCGATCGATTTCGAACCGGTGGTCGGTGAGATCCTGGAAAAGGTCGACGATGGTCAAATGGGTGTGGTGCTCAAACGCATGATGGTACGTGCCGCTTCCCAGGTTGCTGAACGTTATGATGTGCAGGCTTTGGTGACCGGCGAAGCGCTGGGCCAGGTTTCCAGCCAGACTCTGACCAACCTGCGTCTGATCGATAACGCCTCCGATACCCTGATCCTGCGCCCGCTGATCTCGCATGATAAAGAGCACATCATCAACGTGGCGCGTGAAATCGGCACTGAAGACTTTGCCAAGACCATGCCGGAATATTGTGGTGTGATCTCAAAAAGCCCGACGGTCAAGGCAATCAAAACCAGGATTGAAGAGGAAGAAGGGCACTTTGACTTCGAGATCCTCAATCGCGTGGTGCGCGAAGCGCGTAACGTCGATATCCGCACTATCGCAGAAGAAACCAGTCAGCAGGTCGCCGAAGTAGAAACCGTGGCTGAATTCAGCGCTAACGAAGTGATCCTGGATATCCGCTCGGTGGACGAGCAGGAAGAGAAGCCGCTGCAATTGGCGCAGGTGGAAGTCAAACAGCTGCCGTTCTACAAGTTAGGCACGCAGTTTGCCGATCTCGATCAGAGCAAAACCTATCTGCTGTACTGTGAGCGTGGCGTAATGAGCCGTTTGCAAGCGCTGTACCTGCTGGAGCAGGGCTACGCTAACGTTAAAGTCTACCGCCCGTAATCTGCGTTGCAGGGTAGCAATGCCGTTTCTCTGGTGTTGCTATCCTTGACCACTTCCTCTGCTTGATCCTCTTTTTTTCTCTTTCCCCTCGAATAACTTTGACATAGTGGCTTACTTTGGTTTATTTGTTGTTATGTTATAACATATCTTTTGTGTGGATTGGGAAAGGAGCAGGTTAATGCAGTTGAAAAAGTTGGTGGCGATACTGCCTTTTTGGTTTGTCAGCCATTCGCAGGCCCATTCGTTATGGGTTAATGCGTTACCCGCTGCGGGCGGGCAGAGCACGATAGAGCTTGGTTATGGAGATGAGTTCCCTACCGCAGAAGCGATCCCTGAAGATCGCCTGCACATTTTCGCACCGGCGCAGCTGATCGGGAAGAATGGGGATCTGATGCTGAAGCCTGGTAAAGAGAATTACCAGTTCGTGACGGAAAAACCGTTAGCCAAGGGCAGCTATGCCGCTATCGCTATCTATAACCCCACCTATTGGTCGAAAAATAAATCGGGATGGCAACAGCAGAGCAGAACGGAAATGCCAGACGCGCTTTATTGCGAGCGGGCTTCCATGTTTGGCAAAACCATTGTGAACATCGATGGGGCGACAGAGACCGCAGTCATCAGCCAGCCGCAGGGGTTGCAGCTGGAGATTATCCCGTTAGCCAACCCGGCCACCATCAAGCCAGGGCAGCCGTTGCCAATACAGGTATTGTATGACGGGAAACCGCTAAAGAATGCCGATGTGACGGCGACGTTTGCCGGATTTGGCGACCAACACGAGCACCACGGGCATACGCATAGTCATGCCAAAGCCTTTTTGAATCAGACCGACGGCAAGGGCAAAGTCAACGTTTACCCGCTGAAGGCAGGATATTGGGTAGTCGAAACCGAACATAAACTGCCTTATGTGGATAAGGCGAAATGTGATGAATCCGTGTTGCTTTCAACGCTGACCTTTACCATCAGCGAATAAGCCATTGGCTTGGCAGGCCAGCCGGCCTGCCAATATTGCTTCAATCGCGGAAGTCGTACATGCCGGGGATCAGTACCAGCTGTGCCGCTATCTCAGCCGCTTTGGCCTTACCCAACAGCAAATCGATCAGTTTCAGGGCAAACTCCATCGAGGTGCCTGGCCCTTGACTGGTGAGCAGGTTGACGCGTGGGTCGAACACGACGCGTCTTTCCATCCACTGCTCTTCCGGGATTTGCTCTTTCAGGCCAGGGAAGCCGGTCATATTGCCGATCGGGAACAGTTGGTGATGCTGCAATACCAAGGCCGGTGCCGCACAGATGGCGGCGACAATATTGCCTTGCAGATGCATCTGGCGAACTTTTTCCACCAGCAACGGGCTATCGCGAAAACACTCTGCTCCCTTGATACCGCCAGGTAAGACGATGGCGTCAAAGTGGTCATCAACAATTGCCACCAAGGGGGCGTCTGCCAGCAGCTTGACGCCGCGTGAGCAGACGATGGTCAGGCCACCATCACTGGCAACGCTGGCGGTCGTTACTTTGACACCGGCGCGAACCAGCAGGTCGATGGTGGTTACGGCCTCGGTTTCTTCACTACCAGGTGCCAGGCAGACCAATACCGATGCGCTCATAGCTATTTTCCTTGCGTTTAATGATTTCAAACAGCCGGGTATTTTCTGGCAGCGGAATGCCGTGGCTGCGTCCGCGACGCAGCAAATAACCGGTAATGTAGTCGATCTCGGTGTGCCTTTGAGAACGGATATCCTGGAGCATTGAGGAGATGTTGTCCGCCGTTGACTGGATCACCTGCATCACATAGAACACCAGGCTTTCGCACGAGGTGTGGTGACCTTCCATCTCCATCACGCTAGCCACTTCACGACAGATAAGCTCTATCTGCTCAGGATAGCGTTGCAGATCGCCATTACGGCAGTCATACAGCACGGTTAGCGGGTTAATGACGCAGTTGACCGCCAGCTTGCGCCAACTGGCAGAAGCAATATTGTTATGCCAGGCAACGTCGGGCAGAGCCTGGTGCAGGATCTCTGCCAGATGGCTGAGATGGGTGGCTTGCTGGGTCGTTGGGCCGATGTGGGTGGTGCCGTTGGCGACGTGCACAATGGTGTTACCATCGTGGCGTGAGGCATGGGTGGTAATTCCCTGAAGCACCGGCTGGCTGTGCGGTGGCAATTCCTCTTGAGTCCCTATGCCGTTATGCAGCAGCAAAATGGCACAGCGAGGGTTTAATTTGGGCAGCAATGCCGTCACCGCGCTGGAAACCTGCCAGGCTTTCAGCGTGACCAGCAGCAACTCACTTTGCCGCAGGTGTTCAGGATCGTTGGTGGGTAAATTACGGTTAAACGAGGTGCCGTCGGGTTCAATGACGTTGACCGCACAAAATGGCTGGGGCACCCGTAACCATCCCTGTACATCGTGGCCCTGCTGATAGAGTTTGGCTAGCCACAGTTGTCCGAGCGCGCCGCAACCAAGAATGGTTATTTTCATTTCATCTCCCTGGTTTTCGGAAAGACCACTGATGCATCCTTTTGATTATAGGCTTTTCTGTTGTTGAACGTCTTGTTCAGGCGTATATCTGAATTTTGCCTGAAACCGCAAAGCGGGTATCATGCACGGCAACGAAATCATACAGCACCCATTCAGGAGGAAGAGAAGTATGCCATCTTTCGACATCGTTTCCGAAATTGATATGCAGGAAGTTCGCAACGCCGTTGATAACGCTACCCGCGATCTCAGCACCCGTTGGGATTTCCGTAACGTACCGGCAAGCTTTGAGCTGAACGAGAAAGACCAAAGCATTAAGGTCGCCAGCGAGTCTGACTTCCAGGTGCAGCAATTGCTCGATATCCTGCGCGAAAAACTGATGAAACGCAGCATTGAAGGCGGTGCGCTGGAAATCCCGGAAGAACTGACCCACAGTGGCAAAACCTACAGCGTGGATGCCAAGCTCAAGCAGGGGATCGAAAGCTCAATGGCGAAGAAGATCGTCAAGCTGATCAAAGACAGCAAGCTGAAGGTACAGGCGCAGATCCAGGGTGATGAAATCCGCGTTACCGGTAAGGCACGCGACGATCTGCAAAGCGTGATGGCGCTGATCCGTGGTGCCGATCTGGGACAGCCGTTCCAGTTTAAAAACTTCCGCGATTAAGTTGTGCAGGGCCGGTAAACCGGCCCTATTGTTTTAAAGCGCTGCGATCAGGGCTTCCAACTGACCGCGATTGGTCTGTTTGGTATCTACCTTCACGTAAGCGCTGCGTTCCTCGGGAACTACGACCGCTTCCGCTACCCCCGGCTGAGCCAGCAAACGGCTTTGCAACGCCGAATCTTTTACCGCCAGTTCAGACAACGTGATACGCAGGCTGCTGACGTAAGGCGGCTCTTTCATGGTGCTGCTGACCACAAACCAGACGGCGGCTAGTACCGCACCGGCGATAAAGACCAACCCTGCTCCCTGAAAACCATATAACCAGCCGCCCACGCTGCCGCCGATGGCCACGCCAATAAACTGGCTGGTAGAGTAAACCCCCATCGCCGTGCCTTTATAACCCGCCGGGGACTCTTTGCTGATCAGCGAAGGCAGGATGGCTTCCATGACGTTAAACGCCATAAAGAACAGCTGCACTCCGGCAATGATGCCCCATAGATGCTGGCCAGAAAACCACAGCACCACCTCGGCGCAAAACAGTACCGCCACGCAGCCCATAAAGACCTGCTTCATACGGCGGTATTTTTCCGCATAGATGATAAACGGCACTACGGCAATGAAGGAAACCAGCATGGTGACCAGATAGACTTTCCAGTGGTCCGCAGCGGCCAGCCCAGCTTTTTCCATCGCCAACGGTAAGGCAACGAAGCTGGACATCAGCAAGATATGCAGGCACAGGATGCCAAAGTTGAGTTTCAACAGCCGCGAATTGTTCAGCACCTTGCTAAAACTGCCCCGCACGATGCTCGATTCCCGGTTCAGCACGTGTTCGTCGGCAGAAGGGACGACCAGTAAGGTAATCGCGATACCAGCCAGTGACAGCACGGCAATCATCCAGAACAGCGCATGCAAACCGAAAGCATGGGTCACTATCGGGCCCACCACCATGGCGATAGCAAAGGTGATACCGAAGCTGATGCCGATAAACGCCATCGCCTTGGTACGGTTCTGTTCGCGGGTTAAATCCGACAGCAGCGCCATTACCGCAGCGGCTATCGCCCCGGAACCCTGCAATGCACGGCCAAGAATGATGCCCCAGATAGAGTCGCTTAAGGCTGCGATCACGCTGCCAAGGGCGAAGATCAGCAGCCCGCCGACGATCAGTGGCTTACGGCCAACGCGGTCCGAAATCAGGCCGAAGGGGATCTGGAATACCGCCTGCGCCAGGCCATAAATACCGATAGCCAGGCCGATCAGTGCCTCGCTGGCACCGTGCAGCGCCATCCCATAGGTGGTCAGTACCGGTAACACCATAAACATGCCAAGCATGCGCAGTGAGAATACGGTTCCCAAGCCCCAGGTCGCACGGCGTTCTTGGGGCGTCATTATATTGTCGTTCATCTTGACCTCAGTAAAGCCTATTCCAACGGGCTAAGTAGGGGGGACTTAGCCCGTTGGAATAGCCTCGGCAAAGTTGCGTCATTCTAGTGCGAAGGGCAGGGGGGGGTAAATCGAATGTTGTTTAACAGATATTACAGTTGGCGTGCTTTTCTCTGAAACAAATAAAATGGGCCGCTAAGCGGCCCATTCGCAGGCATCCGCTGTTTACCAAGCGTAGGTTAACAGGGTTTCTGGTGTAGCACTGGCACTGAAATCGATCGACATCATTACGCTAAGTGAAGTAATGGCCACGATTGAGAACACAAACAGTTTGCGCGCCCAGACGCTGTCATTTTCCGCTTTGTAGCCGCGTAACGCCATGCCCAGCCACCACACGCTCACCGCCGCTGCGACGATCAGGTATTTGTAGCCAGCATAACCGCCCAGGGTCAGCATCAGCGTGGCGATCATAAACGCCAGGATGTAGAGCGTAATATGGTTTTTGGCAACGGAGATGCCTTTCACCACCGGCAGCACCGGGATATTGGCTGCCTGGTAATCTTTAAAGCGGAAGATGGCAATCGCATAAGAATGCGGCATCTGCCACAGGCTAAAGATAGCCAGCAGGATCAACGCACCAGCGTCAAACTCGTTAGTGACCGCGCAGTAGCCAATAACCGGTGGCGCGGCCCCAGACAGGCTGCCGATAAGCGTGCCATATACCGAGTGGCGTTTCATGTACAGGCTGTAAACGCCGACATAAACCACAAAGCCCATCACCGCCAGCCACATGGCCAGCGGGTTGGCTGCGATATACAGCAGTGCAAAACCAGCAATACCCAGCAAGGTAGCGTAAACCAGGCTCACACTCGGCGCGATCAGGCCTTTTACCAGCACCCGGTTCTTCGTTCTCTCCATTTTCTTGTCGATGTCGCGGTCAATGTAGTTGTTAAATACACAGCCCGAGGCAACCACCAACGAGACCCCTAACAGGGTGGCGAGAAACAGGGGATAGTCGATGCTCCCTTTGGAAGCGAGCAGGAATCCCCCGACGACAGAAATTAAATTACCGAAAATAATTCCTGGTTTAGTTACTTGCAGGTATTGCTTAATCATCACGTCCAGCTCTGCTCTTAATCGACCATCATGTTGATGTTGAGGTTGTACATAATCCAGAGTGAACCCACAACAACGATACCGATGATCATAACGGTGAACAGCAATGCCACCAGGTTCCAGCGCTCTTCCGATGAGGTGTTCATATGCAGGAAGTAAACCAGGTGAACGATCACCTGGATAACCGCCATGCCGACCACGACCGCCAGGATGGTGGAGTGAGAGGCGCTGCCGCTCATCACCATCGCAAATGGAATTACCGTCAGGATGACCGACAGGATAAAGCCGGTCAGATATGACTTCACGCTACCGTGGCTTGCGCCGCCGTGAGAGGTATCATGGGATGAATGGCTCATTTACATTACCCCCAGCAGGTAGACAACGGTAAATACGCAGATCCAGACCACGTCCAGGAAGTGCCAGAACAGGCTCAGACACATCAGACGGGTTTTATTGGTTGGGTTCAGGCCACGCTTGCTCACCTGAATCATCATGATGATGATCCAGATCAGGCCGGTGGTTACGTGCAGACCGTGAGTCCCCACCAGCGCAAAGAAGCTGGAGAGGAACGCACTGCGGTCTGGGCCGTAACCTTCGGCGATCAGGTGATGGAATTCATAGATCTCCATCGCCACGAAGCCGAGGCCAAACAGGAAGGTCAGGAACAGCCAGGTGTTAACGCTGCTGACCTTGCCCTTGTTCATGCCGATCATCGCCATACCGTAGGTGATGGAGCTGAACAGCAGGAGGAAAGTTTCAACCAGTACAAAATTCAGGTCGAAGATATCTTTCCCAGTGGGACCGCCAGCGGTCCCGTTCACCAGTACTGCATAGGTTGCGAACAAGCTCGCAAACAAAATACAGTCGCTCATCAGGTAAACCCAGAATCCGAAGACCTTGGTTTCTCCTGCATCGTGGTGCCCATGCTCGGCATGGGCTGCGCTATGGTTGGTCAGAGTATCAGTTGACATGTTTCACGCCTGCTTTGCTGATTTGTTCATAGTGTTGGTTTTCAATGCGCTCGATCTCATCAACCGGCACATAGTAATCAACATCTTCATCGAAGCTCTTGACGATCCAGGTCACGATCATGCCGACGAAGCCAGCAATCGCCATCCACCAGATATCCCAGATCATCGCGAAACCAAATACCAGGCTGAAGCCAGCAATAATCACACCGGCGCCGGTATTCTTCGGCATATGAATCGGCTCGTATTTCGCGGGTTTCTTATAGGCTTCACCTTTTTCTTTCATGTCCCAGAACGCATCACGATCGTGAATTTCCGGCACTACGGCGAAGTTATAGAACGGAGGTGGTGAAGAGGTTGACCACTCCAGCGTACGTGCACCCCACGGGTCACCGGTCAGATCGCGATTCTGCTCGCGGTCGCGGATACTGACGTAAACCTGGATCACTTGGCACAGGATACCGCAGGCAATCAGCGCTGCACCGCCAGCCGCAACCAGCAGCAACGTGTGGAACTCAGGGTCGATATTCTGACTGATACGACGGGTCATCCCCATAAAGCCCAATACGTACAGCGGCATAAAGGCGACGAAGAAACCGATGATCCAGAACCAGAATGCGCGGATACCCCAGGTCTCATTCAGACGGAAGCCAAAGGCTTTTGGAAACCAGTAGGTCAGGCCAGCGAAGCAACCGAACACCACACCGCCGATAATCACGTTATGGAAGTGGGCAATCAGGAACAGGCTGTTGTGCAGCACGAAGTTGGCACCCGGTACCGCCAGCAGTACGCCGGTCATCCCACCGATGGAGAAGGTGATGATGAAGCCCACGGTCCACAGCATTGGCGAAGTGAACTGAATACGGCCCTGATACATGGTGAACAACCAGTTGAAGATTTTCACCCCGGTCGGGATGGAAATGATCATCGTGGCAATACCGAAGAAGGCGTTAACGTTGGCACCGGACCCCATGGTAAAGAAGTGGTGCAGCCAAACGATAAACGACAGGACGGTGATCGCAATGGTTGCCCATACCAGTGAGGTATAGCCGAACAGGCGCTTCTTCGAGAAGGTGGCGGTGACTTCAGAGAACACACCGAACACTGGCAGGACCAGGATATACACCTCTGGGTGACCCCAGGCCCAAATCAGGTTGATGTACATCATCATGTTGCCGCCCATATCATTGGTAAAGAAATGGGTACCCAGATAGCGATCCAGGGTCAGCAACGCGATGGTGACGGTCAGAATTGGGAAGGAGACAATGATCAGCACGTTGGTACACAGTGCTGCCCAGGTGAATACAGGCATCTTCATCATCGGCATGCCAGGGGCACGCATCTTCAGGATGGTGGCGAAGAAGTTCACACCGGTCAACAGGGTACCCAGACCGGAAATCTGCAGACTCCAGATCCAGTAATCGACCCCGACGCCAGGGCTGTATTCCTTACCCGACAACGGTGGATAGGCCAACCAGCCGGTTTGTGCGAATTCACCGACACCCAGAGAGATGTTGATCAAGACCACGCCGACCACGAAGAACCAGAAGCTCAGGGAGTTCAGGAACGGGAAGGCAACGTCGCGCGCACCGATTTGCAACGGCACCACCACGTTCATCAGACCTACCACGAAAGGCATCGCCATGAAGAAGATCATGATAACGCCGTGCGCGGTAAAGATCTGATCGTAGTGGTGCGGCGGCAGGAATCCGGCCTCACCGGCAGACGCAAGCGCCTGCTGACTACGCATCATGATGGCATCAGCAAAACCACGTAGCAGCATAACCATAGCCACGATGATGTACATGATACCGATTTTTTTATGGTCGACAGAAGTCAGCCATTCGCTCCACAGCCACTTCCATTTGCCGAGATAGGTGATCAGCGCCAGCAGCGCCAAGCCACCAACGATAATGGCAGCAACGGTGACCATGACAATAGGTTCATGAATCGGAACCGCATCAAGTGTTAATTTTCCCAACATCTGTTTATTCCTCGGCTCCGGCGTGAGCATGTTCACCCATGTCCATACCCTGGCTCATGTCCATGCCCTTGTGCGCCGAAGCTTCTGCGCCCTTGTGCATGTGCATATCACCCATGAATTTGGCAATAGTCTCTTTGAACAAATTCGGTTTGACACTGGAGAAGTACTCAACCGGGTTGTTTTCACTCGGCTCGGCCAGTTTGTTAAAGTCGCTGGTGGTGTCAAGGGTATTAGGAGACCCCTTCACTTTGTTAACCCATTGATCGAAGTCGCCTTCGGTCGGAGTAACAATCGCAGTAAATTTCATGCCGGAGAAACCCGCACCGCTGTAACCACTGGAAATGCCTTTATACTGTCCAGACTCGTTGCCGATCAGGTGCAGTTTGGTCTGCATCCCGGCCATCGCATAAATCTGTCCACCTAACTGTGGAATAAAGAACGAATTCATTACCGAGTTAGAGGTGACTTTGAATTCGACGGGAACATCTTTCGGGAAAGCCAGCTCATTAACGGTCGCGATACCCTGTTCTGGGTAGATGAACAGCCATTTCCAGTCTAACGATACCACTTCGATGGTCATTGGCTTTCTGTCGGCGACAATCGGCTTGAATGGATCCAGCGCGTGGGTTGTTTTCCAGGTTATGGTGCCAAGGATGGCGATGATAATGATTGGAATGGTCCAGACGACCGCTTCAATCTTGTTGGAGTGTGACCAATTCGGACTGTACTTGGCGCTCTTGTTGGAAGCACGATACTTCCAGGCAAAGGCAAATGCCATGAAGATCACTGGCACCACAACGATCAGCATCAAGCCGATTGCCGTGAGGATCAGTCTTCGTTGCTCAACACCTATTGCTCCTTTGGGATCCATCAACACCATATCGCAACCGCTTAGCAGAACGGTGGCGACAATTAAGGTTAACATCCCAATACTTTTATTGTATTTCTTAAGTCTCATCTAACGACCCCAATTACCAAGGCTCTATATTGTCGTTTCATGTGTGCGGGCATTTTACGGGAAGGTTGCAGTACTGTAAACATACTTAAGAGAGTGTCAGCGGCTTGTTGACACTTTCTGTTAAGGGGGTCACACATGTAACGTAAGGTGACAATTTACTAATGGCAACAACGTGTTGGTGAGCTGAATCGTTCCGGGTGGATACTATGTCATGGAAAATCAAGGGTATGTCAGGATATGGCGTCAGCGGTGGCGATGTTTGAATAGGCGGAAAAAGGTTTATTTAATGTAAAATTTTTGTTTTGTTGAGGTGAATTAAAATCTATTTCCGAGCGTTTTACTCGGGTAAAAAAATAGCTTTGGCGAAAATATTAAATTTTTAACGAAATAAATTCGTTTTTCTGATGCTTTTTTGTTGGCCGAATTTTATCGGCCAACAAAAAAATCACGCTAATTGCGTTCGGCGCAACGCCAGGTAGTCCAACAGGCTGCCCATGATAATCCCCACCAGACTCAGCATGGCACCGGTTTGCAGGAGCTGCACGGCGAGGTCGGGCCAGTTGGTCCAATTCAGCGCGTTGGCGATCAGCAACAGCAGCCATACGCCTAGCAGCGAGCAGCCGATGCCCAACAGACGCAATGCCCAGCGGTAGGCGGCACGAAACTCAGTGCGTGGCATGAAGTTGTCGGTGCGTTGCGTGTACTCCAATGTCTGGCGGCAGATTAACAGCAGCAACAGGCCTGGAACCGCAGCCGCGATGGAGAACAGATAAAATAGTGGCCAGCCATGGGCGGTCACGAACCAACCGGCAATCGGCCCGACGTAAACACGGCCAACGGCGGAGAGCGCCGAGAGCAGGGCAAACTGGGTGGCGGAGAAGGATTTGTTGCACAGGGTCATCAGCAGGGCGACAAAGGCTGCCGTGCCCATACCGCCACACAGGTTTTCCAGGAAAATGGCGCTGCCCATCGTCAGGATGTTTTTAGCGGTGATCGCCAACAGCCAGTAACCGATGTTGGACACTGCCTGCAAAATGCCGAACAGCATCAGCGCGCGGAACAGGCTGAGACGCTGCATCAGGACACCGCCGAACAGGGCCCCGACGATGGTGGCAAACAGACCGAGCGTTTTGTTCACCAGGCCGACCTCGCCGGCATCGAAGCCGACGCCGCGGATCAGAAAGGTGGTGCTCAAACTCCCGGCAAAGGCGTCACCCATCTTATACATCACGATCAGCAACAGGATCAGCCAGGCATTGTTACGGGCGAAGAAGTCACGCAGCGGAGCGACTACTGCCATCTCGAGGGTGCGCGGTGCAGGAATGCTGTCGTCCGGTTCTGGTGCCATCAGCGTAGCGGCTACGCCAATTAGCATCAGCCCGGCCATTAACCAGTAAGTCGCCTGCCAGCCGAAATAGCGATCGGCCAGCCACAGGGCCAGCCCGCCGGAAACCAGCATTGCCAGGCGATAACCCAGTACCGACACTGCGGCCCCGGCACCGCGTTCTTCGGCCGCCAGCAGATCGGTTTTGTAGGCGTCAAAAACAATATCCTGTGAGGCAGAACAGAATGCCACCACCACCGCCAGCGTGGCCAGCCACCACAGGTGCTGTGACGGATTCATAAACCCCATCGCCACGATGGCCACTACCAGCAGCAACTGGCTGATCAACAGCCAGCCACGCCGCCGCCCAAGGAACGGGGGAGTGTAGCGATCCATAAACGGAGACCAGAGGAACTTGAACACGTAGGCCTGACCTACCAGTGAGAAGATACCAATGGTTTTCAGATCTAGGCCTTCGACGGTCATCCAGGCTTGCAGCGTGCCGGAGGTCAATGCCAGCGGCAGCCCTGAGGCAAAGCCCAACACCAACAGAATGACGGAATTACGCTGGGTAAAAATATTCAGATACTGTTTCGACATGAGATCCTGGTCTGCGTTGCCCGAAGGTACAGGCAACGCATTGCCTGATTAACGTGCGTTTTGCTTGATAAAGTCGTTGACGCTGGTGTCCTGCGCCATATCGGCGATGACGTCACCCAGCACGGTGTTGACCGCATCGGTGATTTTTTCATTGCTGGCGGTGAAGGCACCCTGCACGTTATAGGTAGAACGGTAGTTCTTCACCTGCTTGTTGCCGTTTTTGGCCTGCGCGATGATTGAAATATCCGCTTTGGTGGTGATGTTGTAGCGCAGGTTGCCTTGGGAAACGTCGGCAAACAGCGTATTCACCACGATCTGCAAATCAACCGCACCTGATGGCCCAATCATATAGCCACGCGCGCCCATTTGCTTTTCCAGCACTTCTTGAAGCAGGAAGCGCAGATCGCGCGATGGGGTCAGGGTGATCAGTTGGCCGTCACGGTTCACTTTGGCCAGCGCCTGGTCTGGGCGTTGATCGGCACCGTTAATGCTGATGGTGATCCCTTGCAGGGTTGGGTCCTGCTGTGGCAACACGATCTTCGGGGTTACGTTCAGGGTATTGGTGCTGGCAGCACAGCCAGCCAACAGCAGTGCAGCCAGCAGCGGAAGACAAAGTTTTTTTAACATTATGACTGTCTCATCAATCGTGGTTTTATACCCGGTGCTGTTCAAGCCCGCGGGCAGGGTTGTGGGTGCTTGATAATCAAAGCGCTAGAGTCAACGATAAATTGCCGCCATCATAGCATTGCCAACAACGGGGGGAAGTGTTGAAGGTGGCCGTGACGTAAATTTTTCCTCAACCAGAATAAAAACAGGCTTTTTTGCGAGGCTCAATCGGATAAACCTCAACTGAGCCGCTTTTGTTGATGCTTTTTACAGCAAAGAGCGGTGGGATTTACGATAGCCATGTTCTGCAGGGGGCAAAACCGACTAATATTAAAGTAGAACCTGGTAGCCTGCCGGTGTTGTAAGGAGATCCTATGATCCGCGAGCAAATAGAAGCAAAGTTAAGGGCGGCGTTTGAACCCGCGTATCTGGAAGTGACTGATGAGAGCTATCGGCATAACGTTCCTGCGGGATCCGAAAGTCATTTCAAAGTGGTGTTGGTGAGCGACCGCTTTGTCGGCGAACGTTTCCTGACCCGGCATCGCTCCATTTATGGCGTATTGGCGGAGGAACTGGAAAACGGCGTACACGCGCTGGCATTGCATACCTATACCCTGAAAGAGTGGGAAGGGCTGCAGGATACGGTTCCGGCTTCACCACCTTGTCGTGGGGCGGGCACACTGGCTTAATACCTAAAATTTACGGTATCAGTGGAACTTTTACCCGTATTTAAGGTATTACTACTGACGAATTTTGCAACGGCCTGCGGGCCGTTGCTGTTTTTGACGACGACAAAGCCGAAGGCGTTTGCAGCTCTGATGGCCATGGCATCAAGGTATTTGGGCGAAAAATCGGCAAAAGTGTGATTTTTAACGCGCCAGTGCTGCCTTGCCATCCTCGACTAGCTACGCTTGCGCCGCTATAATGTCGCGTCTATTTTTTCCGGAATGGTTTCGGAACGCTCTCGACATCAGGGAACTCGGTTTTTAATGTAGCCGTCCTGGTTCTTGGAACGGAGTTGACCGAGCACTGTGATTTTTTTGAGGTAACAAGATGCAAGTTTCAGTAGAAACCACTCAAGGCCTTGGGCGCCGTCTCTCTATTACTGTACCCGCTGATGTTATCAATCAGGCAGTAAAGAAAGAGCTGATCAACGCAGCTAAAAGCGTACGTACCGACGGTTTCCGTAAAGGCAAAGTGCCAATGAACATCGTCGAACAGCGTTATGGCGCCTCCGTCCGTCAGGACGTGCTGGGCGATCTGATGCAGCGCAACTTTGTTGACGCGATCATCAAAGAGAAAATCAACCCGGCCGGTGCACCAAACTACGTACCGGGCGAGTATAAAGAAGGCGAAGATTTCGCTTTCACCGTGGAATTCGAAGTCTATCCAGAAGTTGAGCTGAAAGGCCTGGAAAGCATCGAGGTTGAAAAACCTGTAGTTGAAGTTAACGACGCCGATGTTGATACCATGCTGGAAACTCTGCGTAAGCAGCAAGCGACCTGGAAAGACACCGACGGCGCAGCCACTGCTGAAGACCGCGTGACCGTTGACTTCACCGGCTCTATCGACGGTGAAGAGTTTGAAGGCGGTAAAGCTGCCGATTTCGTTCTGGCTATGGGCCAGGGCCGCATGATCCCAGGCTTCGAAGAAGGTCTGGTGGGTCATAAAGCCGGTGAAGAGTTCACCATCGACGTCAACTTCCCAGAAGATTACCACGCTGAAAACCTGAAAGGGAAAGCGGCCAAGTTTGCTATCGTGCTGAAGAAAGTTGAACAGCGCGAGCTGCCAGAACTGACTGAAGAGTTCATCAAGCGTTTCGGCGTGGCTGATGGTTCTCTCGCCGGTCTGCGTACCGAAGTGCGTAAAAACATGGAGCGCGAACTGAAAGGCGCCGTGCGTAACCGCATCAAGACTCAGGCTATCGACGGTCTGGTCAACGCTAACGAAATCGACGTGCCAGCGGCACTGATCGACGGCGAAGTCGACGTTCTGCGTCGTCAGGCTGCACAGCGTTTTGGTGGCAACGAGAAGCAAGCGTTGGAACTGCCACGCGAACTGTTCGAAGAGCAAGCCAAACGTCGCGTTGTGGTCGGCCTGCTGTTGGGCGAAGTGATCAGCACCAACGATCTGAAAGCCGATGAAGAGCGCGTTAAGACCCTGATCGAAGAAATGGCTTCCGCCTACGAAGATCCGAGCGAAGTTGTTGAGTTCTATAGCAAAAATAAAGAGCTGATGAACAACATGCGTAACGTTGCTCTGGAAGAACAAGCGGTAGAAGCCCTGCTGGCTAAAGCGAAAGTGACCGAAAAAGCCACTACCTTCAGCGAGCTGATGAACCAGACTCAACAAGCTTAATGCTGGTTGATGCCAGGAACGGCCTGATGGCAGGTCCATTGCCGTAGCAGGGAGTTCCTTACAAGGCCCGTAACTTTGGTTACGGGCTTTTCTTTTGCCACGTGACTGATTAATCTCGGCTTAACTGTGGCAATATGCACTATATTTATTAGGACGAGGATGAGTGGCGGTAGCGGAAGGCCAGTGGTTGTGACCTTGCCTGCCACACAGGGATGTTGGTGAAATTGTTCACCGGGCTTGAAATTCGCTCTGTGACCCCCCAATTCCTACAACAGTATGGGCCGCTTTATCCGCCTGGCGGAATGATAGCGCCGTCAAATCAGTGTGGAGCCTGTCGATGGCTTGAACGTAGTCATGATGGCCGTTCTCAAGTAGAATCGACAGACAATGGCGCCAAGGCAATTTCTATTAGGAGACGGTAATGTCATACAGTGGCGAACGAGACCAATTTGCACCTAACATGGCACTGGTGCCGATGGTGGTAGAGCAGACTTCGCGCGGGGAGCGTTCTTACGATATTTATTCCCGCCTGCTGAAAGAGCGCATTATCTTCCTGACCGGCCAGGTTGAAGATCATATGGCTAATCTGATCGTGGCGCAGATGTTGTTCCTTGAGGCAGAAAGCCCAGAAAAAGATATTTTCCTGTATATCAACTCACCGGGCGGCGTGATCACGGCGGGTATGTCAATCTATGACACCATGCAGTTTATCAAACCGGACGTCAGCACCATCTGTATGGGGCAGGCGTGTTCCATGGGGTCGTTCTTGCTGACGGCAGGCACCAAGGGTAAGCGTTTCTGCCTGCCAAACTCCAGAGTGATGATCCACCAGCCGCTGGGCGGCTACCAGGGCCAGGCAACGGATATTGAAATCCATGCGCGTGAGATCCTGAAGGTGAAGGCTCGGATGAATGAGCTCATGGCACAGCATACCGGCCAATCGCTGGAGCAGATCGAACGTGATACCGAACGTGACCGCTTCATGACGGCGGAAGAATCGGTAGAATACGGTCTGGTCGACAGCATTCTGACGCACCGCAGCTAAAACTATACCCAAAGGGCCGCAAGCTGTAGAGCGTACCTGCCGCCTGAAGGGTTATGGGTAGCGCGCGGCTTGCGGGCAGATAGGCTATAGTATTCAGAGCGGGCCTGGCTCGCTTTAAACAGCGTTATCGGCGTTCCCGGTATAAAGTTTGGGCGCATTGTCGCCGCGTAATGGTGCGGGACAAAGACAAAAGAAGAGGTTTGACTCATGACAGATAAGCGCAAAGACGGTTCAGGAAAGTTGCTGTACTGCTCTTTCTGCGGCAAAAGCCAGCATGAAGTGCGTAAGCTGATTGCCGGTCCGTCAGTGTATATCTGCGATGAATGTGTTGATCTGTGTAACGACATTATTCGCGAAGAGATTAAAGAAGTTGCGCCGCATCGCGAGCGTAATTCATTGCCGACACCGCACGAAATTCGTCACCACCTGGACGATTATGTTATCGGCCAGGAACAGGCGAAAAAAGTGCTGGCGGTGGCGGTCTATAACCACTACAAACGCCTGCGTAACGGCGATACCAGCAATGGCATCGAACTGGGCAAAAGCAATATTTTGCTGATCGGCCCAACCGGTAGCGGCAAAACCTTGCTGGCAGAAACGCTGGCACGTTTCCTGGATGTGCCTTTCACCATGGCCGATGCCACGACGTTGACCGAAGCCGGTTACGTGGGTGAGGACGTGGAAAACATCATCCAGAAACTGTTGCAGAAATGCGACTATGACGTGCAGAAAGCCCAACGCGGCATCGTTTATATCGATGAAATTGACAAGATTTCACGTAAGTCAGACAACCCGTCCATCACCCGTGACGTTTCGGGCGAAGGCGTGCAGCAGGCGCTGCTGAAGCTGATCGAAGGCACTATTGCGGCGGTTCCACCACAGGGTGGACGTAAACATCCGCAGCAGGAATTCCTGCAGGTGGACACCTCCAAGATCCTGTTTATCTGTGGCGGTGCGTTTGCCGGCCTGGATAAGGTGATTGGCCAGCGCGTTAACACCGGTTCCGGTATCGGTTTTGGTGCCACGGTGAAGGGTGAGTCTGAAAAAGCCACCGAAGGCGAACTGCTGTTGCAGGCAGAGCCGGAAGACTTGATCAAATTTGGCCTGATCCCGGAATTCATCGGTCGTCTGCCGGTGGTTGCCACCCTCAGCGAACTGAGCGAAGAGGCACTGATCCAGATCCTGAAAGAGCCGAAAAACGCCCTGACCAAGCAATATCAGGCGTTGTTCAATCTGGAAGGGGTCGATCTGGAATTCCGTGAGGAAGCGCTGAACGCCATCGCCAAGAAGGCCATGACGCGTAAGACGGGGGCCCGTGGTCTGCGTTCGATTGTCGAAGGCGCGCTGCTGGACACCATGTACGATCTGCCGTCGCTTGAAAGCGTAGATAAAGTGGTGATCGACGAATCGGTGATCGCTGGCCAATCCAAGCCGTTATTGATTTACGGCAAACCGGAAGCGCAGGCTTCTGGCGAATAATTAGCCAGTCAAACCAGAAAGTTAATCGTAAAAGGGGGATTTTATCCCCCTTTTCTTTTTCTCTACATTGTTACCGTTGAATGTCAGAGATTCATCCCCATATACTCATAATCCAGATTTTGTGAAACGTTTGATGCTGGCGTCTCATGAGATCCCCCTAATCCTGGCGGAAATTAAACTAAGAGAGAGCTCTATGAACCCTGAGCGTTCCGAACGCATTGAAATCCCCGTGTTGCCATTGCGCGACGTGGTGGTTTATCCGCACATGGTGATCCCGTTGTTTGTTGGCCGGGAAAAATCGATTCGGTGCCTCGAAGCCGCAATGGATCACGATAAAAAGATCATGCTGGTGGCGCAGAAAGAGGCCTCGACGGATGAACCTGGCATTAACGATCTGTTCTCGGTCGGTACCGTTGCATCGATTTTACAGATGCTGAAACTGCCGGACGGCACGGTCAAGGTGCTGGTCGAAGGTTTACAGCGTGCGCGTATTACCACGCTTTCCGACAGCGGCGAACACTTCGCTGCCCAGGCTGAATATCTTGAATCACCGGCTATCGACGAGCGTGAGCAGGAAGTCCTGGTGCGCACGGCGATCAATCAGTTTGAAGGCTACATCAAGCTGAACAAAAAAATTCCACCGGAGGTGCTGACGTCATTGAACAGCATCGACGACGCTGCACGCCTGGCGGATACCATCGCTGCGCATATGCCGCTGAAGCTCAGCGACAAGCAGTCGGTGCTGGAAATGTTCGATATCACCGAGCGTCTTGAGTACCTGATGGCGATGATGGAGTCGGAAATTGACCTGCTACAGGTTGAGAAGCGCATCCGTAACCGCGTCAAGAAACAGATGGAAAAGAGCCAGCGCGAGTACTATCTGAATGAGCAGATGAAGGCGATTCAGAAAGAACTGGGCGAGATGGACGACACGCCGGATGAACACGAGGCGTTGAAGCGCAAGATCGAAGCGGCCAAAATGCCGAAAGAAGCGCGTGAGAAAACCGAAGCGGAACTGCAAAAGCTGAAAATGATGTCGCCGATGTCTGCGGAAGCGACCGTCGTGCGTGGCTATATCGACTGGATGATCCAGGTGCCGTGGAATGCGCGCAGCAAGGTGAAAAAAGACCTGCTCAAGGCGCAGGAAGTGCTCGATACCGATCACTATGGCCTGGAACGCGTCAAAGACCGCATCCTTGAGTATCTTGCAGTGCAGAGCCGCGTCAGCAAAATCAAGGGTCCGATCCTGTGTCTGGTAGGGCCTCCTGGCGTGGGTAAAACCTCGCTGGGGCAGTCGATCGCTCGCGCGACCGGCCGCCAATATGTCCGTATGGCGCTGGGCGGCGTACGTGACGAAGCAGAGATTCGCGGTCACCGCCGGACTTACATCGGCTCCATGCCGGGTAAACTGATCCAGAAAATGGCCAAGGTTGGGGTGAAAAACCCGCTGTTCCTGCTCGATGAGATCGACAAGATGTCATCCGACATGCGTGGCGATCCGGCTTCAGCCCTGCTGGAAGTGCTGGATCCGGAACAGAACGTGGCGTTTAACGATCACTATCTGGAAGTGGATTACGATCTGTCCGACGTGATGTTCGTGGCGACCTCGAACTCGATGAACATCCCGGCACCGCTGCTGGACCGTATGGAAGTGATCCGTCTTTCTGGCTACACCGAAGACGAAAAGCTGAACATCGCCAAACAGCACCTGTTGCCGAAGCAGCTTGAACGCAACGCGTTGAAGAAAGGCGAATTGACGGTAGATGACAGTGCCATTATCGGCATCATCCGCTATTACACCCGTGAAGCCGGGGTGCGTAGCCTGGAGCGTGAAATTTCCAAGTTGTGCCGTAAAGCGGTCAAGTCGCTGCTGATGGACAAGAAGCTCAAACACATCGAGATCAACGGCGAGAACCTCAAGGACTATCTGGGCGTTCAGCGTGTTGATTACGGCCGTGCAGACACCGAAAACCGCGTAGGCCAGGTAACCGGGCTGGCGTGGACGGAAGTGGGCGGCGATCTGCTGACCATCGAAACTGCCTGCGTACTGGGCAAAGGCAAGCTGACCTACACCGGTTCTTTGGGTGAAGTGATGCAGGAGTCGATCCAGGCCGCGTTGACCGTGGTACGTGCACGTGCAGAGAAGTTGGGCATCAACGCCGATTTCTATGAAAAACGTGATATCCACGTCCACGTGCCCGAAGGGGCGACGCCGAAAGACGGCCCAAGCGCCGGTATTGCAATGTGTACCGCGCTGGTTTCCTGCCTGACAGGCAACCCGGTGCGCGCCGATGTGGCGATGACCGGCGAGATCACCTTGCGTGGTCATGTGTTGCCGATTGGCGGCCTGAAAGAGAAGCTGCTGGCGGCACACCGTGGCGGTATCAAAACCGTGCTGATCCCTTACGAGAACAAGCGCGATTTGGAAGAGATCCCGGACAACGTCATTGCCGATCTGGAGATCCATCCGGTACAGCGGATCGATGAAGTTTTGAACATCGCACTGGTCAATCCGGCCTTCGGCGCACAGCCGGTAGCGGTAAAATAGTGACGTATAGCAAAAACCATTGATAAAACTCATGCTGGCAAGCCAATTCGGACTTGCCAGTATTTTTTTGTGCCGCTAAGTTAGATCCCTGTCGGCTCGCGTTTCGCTGCCGTTTGGTGGCTTGCCAAGGCACGACGGGATTGATATAACAGCAGCGCTGTCGTAACCGTAGGGATTTTTTCGGTGCGACGTTTTGAATTCTAGAGGGGATGATAGAGTGAATAAGTCACAACTGATCGACAAAATTGCCGCGGGTGCTGATATTTCTAAAGCGGCAGCAGGGCGTGCTTTGGACGCCATTATTGCTTCCGTTACCGATTCCTTGAAAGAAGGGGATGACGTGGCTCTGGTTGGTTTCGGTTCTTTCACCGTGCGTGAGCGTTCAGCTCGTACCGGCCGTAACCCGCAAACGGGTAAAGAGATTAAAATCGCGGCAGCCAAAGTTCCGGCTTTCCGTGCAGGGAAAGCCCTGAAAGACGCAGTAAACTGATTACGGCGTTTAATCGCATCGCGTCGCCGGTAAACAATCACCTGACGCAGCGGTATTGGTAAGGTAAGATATAAGGCGCATCAGGTTGATGCGCTTTTTTTATTTTTGTCGCAGGGAACGCGCCTGCACAAGGGTTGTTAATCCATATCACAGCGGAGTGTTGTCACACTATGATGGACAATTTACGCGCGGCTGCTAACCACGTCGTGCTAAAAATCATCCTGGGGCTGATTATCTTGTCATTTCTTTTGACTGGAGTAGTCAGCTATCAGGGAAGTGCCGGCGATTACGCTGCGAAAGTAAATGGCCAGGTGATCGAACGCGCCCAGCTGGAACAGGCTTTCCAGAGTGAACGTAGCCGGATGCAGCAGGAACTGGGTGACCGTTTCTCTGCCATGGCTGGCAACGAAGGCTACATGCAGCAGATGCGCCAGCAGGTGCTGTCTCAACTGATCGACAAGTCGCTGCTGGACCAGTACGCGAAGACGCTGGGCCTGAGCGCCAGTGACGATCAGGTGAAAGAGGCCATCCGTCAAGAAAGCTATTTCCAGACGGACGGCAAGTTCGACAACGCCAAATATCTCGACCTGATTACCCGTTCGGGCTTTAGCGCCGATCAATATGCGCAATATACACGCCAGCGGTTAATCAACCAGCAGATGATCCAGGGCTTTGGCGGTTCCGATATCGTCCCACCCAGCGAAGCAGAGTCTATGGTTGCCCTGGTTCTGCAAGAGCGCGATGTGCGTCTGGCGACGATCGATCTCAATGCCATGATGGCCAAGCAAACCGTCACCGACGAAGAGCTGAAGGCCTTCTTCGAGCAGAATAAAAACAGCTTCATCGCGCCAGAGAAGGTGAAAGTGAGCTTTATCCCGCTGGATGCCGCGGCATTGCAGGATACTGTGACCGTTACCGAAGCGGATATCAGCGCCTATTACGATGGGCACCAGAGCAGCTTTGGCCAGCCGGAACGCAAAAAATTCAGCGTGATCCAGCTGAAAACCGAAGCGGATGCCAAAGCGGTATTGGAAGAGCTGAAAAACGGTGGCGATTTCGCTGCGTTGGCGAAAGAGAAATCTACCGACATCATCTCGCGCCGTACCGGTGGCGAAATGGACTGGATGGAACCAGATACCACGGCAGACGAACTGAAACAGGCAAACCTGACCGAGAAAGGCCAACTGTCTGGCGTAGTGAAGTCTTCAGTGGGTTACCTGATCGTGCGCCTGGATGATATCAAGCCAGCGCTGGTGAAGCCATTGAGCGAAGTGCATGATGCTATCGCCAAGCAGCTCAAGCAGGAAAAAGCGGTAGATGCCTACTATGCGCTGCAGCAGAAAGTCAGCGAGGCGGCGACCAGCGATAACGAGTCCCTGGCCTCAGCGGAAGAAGCTGCGGGTATCAAGGCGGCTAACACCGAATGGTTTACCCGTGACTCGGTACCTGCTGCGTTGAACTTCAAGCCGGTTGTGCAGGCCATCTTCGATGGTTCGCTGATTGGCGAGAACGGCGCACCAGGCAGCAACTCTGACGTCATCACCGTTGACGGTGACCGTGCATTCGTGGTTCGCGTTGTGGCCCATCAGCCGGAAGGGATTGAACCTTTCGACAAGGTGAAAGATCGCGTAACCGCGATGGTCAAACACAACAAGGCACTGCAAGAAGCCAAGCTGCAGGGTGAAAAACTGCTGGTTGAGCTGAAGCAGGGCAAAGGCGATGAGGCGATGAAAGCCGCTGGTCTGAGCTTCGGCAGCGTACAGAAAATGGCACGCGCCCCGGAAGACAGCCAACTTGTGGAAGCCGTTTTCGCACTGCCGCACCCGGAAGCCGGTAAAGTGGTTTACGGCATGTCACAGGATGCTCAAGGGAACGTGGTGTTGATCACTCTGGATAGCGTTAAGCCAGGCACTCTGCCAGCAGACGAAATGAAAACCTTCGTCAGCAACATGGAGAAAGGAAGCGCTAGCGTGACCTTCGATGCCCTGCTGACTAACCTGCGCAAAGAAGCCAAGATCAAAATGGGTGCCGCTGAGCAGCAACAGCCGTAATCTCCGCTCTCTGGTTTTGTAGGGGGCGCAGCATGCTGCGCTCGTATTCCTCCCTGCAGTGGACGGGAATAAGCACCGCATTTCTTTGCAACAGCTTGCAATACTCAAAGGCCGCTTTCGCGGCCTTTTCCACATTTAAACTCTGCCATTTGCCGATCTTCCGCCGCTGCGGCAAGGTATCCAAGCTGTCAAACACAAGGAGGATACAGCATGCAACTTAGCGAAAATAAAGCCATTATCCGTTTTACCGTTATTCGCCAGCTACTCTTGGCGGCGGCGTTGTTTGGCCTGATAGGGAGCTCGGCCATTGCCGCAGAGAAACCCTCTCAAGGGCAACCACAGGCCGCGGTGGTGTCGCCTAAGGTCAGCCTTGAAGCGCAAAGCGAGGGTGAAGCCAAGGTCAGCATTAACCAGGCAGATGCAGAGGCGCTAGCCACCGTGTTGAACGGCGTAGGGCTGAAAAAGGCGGAGGCCATAGTGCGCTACCGCGAACAGAACGGGCCGTTTAGCGAAATAGACCAGCTACAGGAGGTGCCGGGGATCGGCCCCTCCCTGGTGGAAAGAAATCGTGATCGGCTGAAAATGTGATCCCGCTCGCGGCTGCGTGGCAAAGTGCTCTCGCAGCCGCGCTGCTCTGCTACATTTTACAGGTCATACCAGTCATCCATCGCAAACTCTTTGCCAAGCCCTGCGGTACAAGCATGCTGCCAGCAAGGAGGGATAATACTGAACGGGTATGCCGGTATTAATTCGCTATCACCAGAGCAGGAGCGGTTGTTTCACTATGCAGACTTATATCAAAGTTCGTGGCTATCATCTTGATGTCTATCAACACGTTAATAATGCCCGGTATCTTGAATTTCTGGAGGAGGCGCGCTGGGAATGGCTGGAGGATCTGGATGCTTTCCACTGGATGACGCAAAACAACATCGCGTTTATCGTGGTGAACATCAATATCAATTATCGTAAGCCTGCCGTATTGGGGGATAAGCTGCGTATCGATAGCCAGATGCTGCAACTCAATGGCAAGAGCGGCGTGCTGAGCCAGCAGGTATTGCTGGAGCCGGAGGGGACCGTGGTCGCCGACGCGACGCTGACCTTTGTCTGTATCGATTTGAAAACCCAGCGGGCACTGCCGATTGAAGGCGCACTGCGTGAACACCTGGTGGCACTACAACAAAAGGATCAGCAGGCCTGATTGACTGGGCGACGCTATCGCCGCCCATAAACGAGTTCAAACCAAGCCGGTTTTCCGCTTCAGGCTGGCCATCACGCCGACCTTGTCCTGCTGATACTGCTGCAATCCGTTGGCGCGCAGGTGGCAGGCCGCACATTCACCACAACCGTCGCCTTGAACGCCGTTATAACAGGTGAGCGTCTCATGGCGAACACGTTCCAACTGTTGATAATAGTCCGCCAGCGCCCAGGTCTCAGCCTTGTTGAGCCACATCAGTGGAGTTTCAAAGCGAATGTCACGGGCGATCCCCTGCACGATGGCCTGATTCAGGGCCTTAACAAACTCGTCGCGGCAATCCGGATAGCCCGAGAAATCAGTCTCGCACACGCCGGTGATCACGGCTTCGGCTTCCACCTGGTAGGCATAAATTGCCGCCAGAGTGAGGAACAGGATGTTGCGCCCCGGCACAAAGGTGCTTGGCAAGGCATCGGTCTGCGAGCTGTCGTAGGTGGGGACCGGAATGTTATCGCGAGTCAGGCTGCTGATGGCCAACTCATTGAGCAACCCAACGTCCAAAACCTTGTGCGCCTTGGCTCCCAAGGTTTGGCATAGGGCCTGGGCCACCTCGATTTCGGCGCGGTGACGCTGGCCGTAATCGAACGTGATGCAGTGAACTTCATCATACTGTTGCAATGCCTGGATCAAGCAGGTCGTGGAGTCTTGTCCACCGCTAAAAACGACGACTGCGCGTTTCATAATTCTACCTTCTGGCTAGGGCCATTCCCGATGCACATTCGGGCGGCCGGTTTATGCCCTTTACTGCCAGGTTACAGCGTTACTGGCCTGAACCTGGCGCTATTGGGCTTTATAACACACATGTGGGGATGCTATCAGAAATGCTCGCCACAGCGTAGGGCAACCTAATCATCCAGCGGCGGTGGCAGCCAAGCCTGGCAAAAATCAAACCAGCCGTAGGCGGTGAGCATCACGCCATGTATACGGGGAGGGGCACTGACCTGATACTGATAGTTGAATAGGGGGGTGAGGATCGCGGCCCCCATCAACTGTTGATAATACGCTTTTAGCTGGCTGTAACGTTGCGGTGGTGCTGGGCATTGCTGGATCTGTTGCAGGGTTCGCTGTTGGTATTGCCAATCCTCTTCTCGCAAAATCCCTTGCCACAGCAAATCGCGACGTAGCCAGCTTTCTAACGTCGCTTCCGGAGCTTCACCAATCAGGTTATCGGCCAGCAACAGATCGGCTTGGGCTATCTGCTCGGTACTTTGCCAACGTTTGCCGGAATAATAGCGGACCTCTAATTGGCAGCCATGCTCCGCCAGCAATTGTTGCAAAGCCTGAGTTACGCTCTCTAGTTCGATCGGTGGATGGTACAGCAGCGTCAACCGAGGGGGCAGCTCAACATCCTGTCTGACATCATGCTCAGGGATCGCCCAGCCCGGCAGCATTTCATGGCTTGGCATGATCACGCCTTGCTGGATGGGCAAACTGGCCAGCAGCCCGGAGCGCTGGATCAGCATCAGCAGCTTTTGCCCTTGTGCCTCACTCAGTACGCCACGGCGCTGGTTAATTGCCAGGTAGCACCACCCTTGGCTCATACTGCGTTGTACCGGCCGCGCCTGTGCCAGTTCTTCCTGCTGGCCGATGGTGATGCGTACCGGGTGCTGGCAACTGGTGTCGGTACTGCGGGTTGGCAGCTCTGGCGTGATCCAGTATTCGATGCTTTCAAGATAAGGATGTTGCAGATGGTAGTAAGGATGCTGTTCCAGCCGTACCATATGCGGCTCGTTTAGTGCCAGC
The DNA here is from genome assembly GCF_047530005.1 of Serratia sp. N21D137. Lineage (NCBI taxonomy): Bacteria > Pseudomonadati > Pseudomonadota > Gammaproteobacteria > Enterobacterales > Yersiniaceae > Serratia > Serratia sp. N21D137. The sequence goes on along the minus strand of NZ_JBLJAJ010000005.1, from coordinate 99,101 downwards.
TTAAACGGGCCTGCGCCGAGGCTCGGTAACTCTGGATGTGTCATCAGGCAGGGCAGTTCCGCCAGCCGGTGCGCCAGCCAATAATCGGGCATTTGCAGATCGAACTGGACGCATAGCGCATGCGGCAGGCTGATTGCCGCCACGCTGCTCAATAATGGCTGACTGCGCGGATGGTGTTGCAGGGCGTTGAGGGTTTGCAATAGTTGTTGGCCCGTCAAGGCCTCGCCGTTATGCCATCGCAGCTGGCTGCGCAGAAAGAACTGCCAACGCAGGCCGTCTTCGCTAATCTGCCAATGATGGGCCAGATCGGGCTGTGGCTCGGGGCAACCGGTATTGAAGCGCGTCAAACCGGCATAAACGGTCGCCACCAGATGCTGTTCCGCACGGCCGCTTAGCGTCAACGGATCGAGCTTTTCCAATGTGCGGTAATAAGGGATACGCAGCGTAGGGCTGCCCTCCTGCCATTGGCCGCCGAGGTGGGGGCTTAGCAACTCTTGCAGATGCTGTGGCGCCAGCTGCGCCATTTCCAAGGCCCCCTGATGATCGCCCAGTTGCAGTAAACGTTGGAGATGCGCAGTCCGCAGTTCATCGGGGGTTTTCAGGCACTGCAACTGCGCGCGTTTCCCCCTGCCGGCCTGTGATTGCCAACTTAGCCAGCCTTGTTGCTGCAACTGCTGCACCAGAGTGCGTGCATGCCGCTCGCTACAATAGAAGATCGCAGCTAATTCACCGATCGTGATCGCCACCGGCGCGCTGCCTAGCTGGTGGTACAAACGTTGATACTGACCGAGGCGATGAACCAGGCGCATAGCGTTATCCTAAGGGGACAAGTGATGAAAGATAAATCAGGAAGCGTTTAGGCAAATTGTTCACTATTACTTCCGCAAATACCACCCCATACTGCGTTGATTGCCATTGTGCTCACATTTACGAGGTTCCTATGTATCGCCTGGCCGCTTTCGATATGGACGGCACCCTGCTGACCCCCGATCACCGTGTCGGGCCGGAAACGCTGAGCGCGTTAAAGCAGCTTATCGACAGGGAAATGGTGGTGACCTTTGCCACCGGGCGGCATTACCTCGATGCCCAGCCGATCATGGCGCAACTGGGTTTACAAGGTTACCTGATCACCGGTAACGGTACTCGTGTCTATGATCAGCAAGGGCAGCAACTGCATGCTACCGACTTACCGGCTGAGATTGCCGAAGAGGTGTTGCATACCCACTGGCGCACCTCTGCCAGCATGCACGTGTTTCGTGATGAGGGATGGTTGACCGAAACCGCGGTGCCGGAAATGCTGGCTGCACATCATCTCAGTGGCTTTCATTTCCAACTCACCGATTTGCGACGTCTGCCCGCGTTTGGCAACAGCAAAGTCTGTTTCTGTGCCCCTCATGAAGAACTGGTCAAACTCCAGGCACAGTTGAGTGAACATTTCGGTACCCGTGTCGATTTGTGCTTCTCGGCCTATGATTGCCTCGAAGTGCTGCCAAAGGCGTGCAACAAGGGAGCAGCATTGGACAGGCTGAGCCGCCATCTGGGGCTGACGCTGGCTGATTGCATGGCCTTTGGCGATGCGATGAATGATAAGGAAATGCTGGCGGGAGTCGGGCACGGCGTGGTGATGGGCAATGCCCTGCCACAGTTGAAATCGTTACTGCCCCAACTACAGGTTATCGGCCACTGCGAACAGCAGGCGGTGGCTCACTATTTACAACATTGGCTGCGTTCACCACACCTCACCTATTCCCCCGAATTCTGAGGTATTAGCATTACAGCCGGCCGGGTATGACTACCCGGCTTTTTTTATCCCCTGAACTTCGTATTAATAACTTAATAACTTACTTTTCTAACAAGTTAGCCAGTTGGGTACTGTAATGCGTCAGATCGCCGATATGGTTGCTGACCCAGTCGCTGTTGTAATAGGTATCCAGATAGCGTTCACCGCTGTCGCATAGCAGGGTGACGATGGCACCTTGCTCGCCTTTATCCCGCATCTGCCTGGCCAGTTGCAGTGCTCCCCAGACGTTGGTCCCGGTGGACGCGCCTACCTTGCGGCCAAGAATACCTTCCAACCAGTAAATGGTGGCGATACTGGCGGCATCAGGCACGCGCATCATGTTGTCGATCACCGAAGGGATAAACGACGGTTCGGCGCGTGGGCGACCAATCCCTTCGATGCGGCTGCCACAGCTGCCGATGAGGGTGCGATCGCCATGATGGAAGCAGTCGTAGAACACCGAGTTTTCCGGATCGACCACGGTGAGCTGGGTATCATGCCCTTGATAGCGAATGTAGCGCCCCAGCGTTGCCGAAGTGCCGCCAGTGCCTGCACTCATCACGATGTGTTTCGGAACCGGGTGCGGTTCGCGCTCCATCTGGCGGAAAATGCTGTCGGCGATGTTGTTGTTACCACGCCAGTCGGTGGCGCGTTCGGCAAAGGTGAACTGATCCATATAATGGCCGTTCAGCTCTTTGGCCAACTCCTCTGACACCGCATAAATCTGGGCAGCATGATCGACAAAATGGCTGCGGCCACCGTAAAAGGCGATTTGCTCGACCTTACGTTTAGCCGTGCAGGAAGGCATTACCGCGATAAACGGCAGGCCGAGCAGGCGAGCAAAATAGGCTTCAGATACCGCCGTGCTGCCCGATGAGGCTTCAATAATCGGCGTGTTCTGGTTGATCCAACCGTTACAGAGCCCATAAAGAAACAGCGAACGCGCCAGGCGGTGTTTCAGACTGCCGGTGGGATGGGTGCTTTCATCTTTCAGGTAAAGATAGATGCCGGGAAATTCCGGCAGGTTCAAGCGGATCAAGTGCGTATCGGCGGAGCGTTGGAAATCCGCTTCTATTTCACCAATAGCATATTTTACCCAAGCGTTTGTCATGATCTGGCCTCAAAATAGGGTCTTAATTTATGCAGTAGCATAGCGGTTCAGCGAGAAAAAAGGATTGCCATTTTTCCTGTTTAATCGCCTAATGGGAGAAATATTTTCTATGAAATCACCTTATGTTGGATAAAACAGACCGTAAACTGTTGTGCATGCTGCAACAGGACTGTACGCAATCGCTGCAAGTGCTGGCCGAAGCGGTGAATCTGACCTCAACGCCTTGCTGGAAACGGCTAAAAAGGCTGGAAGATGAAGGTTACATTCGCGCGCGTGTCGCGCTGCTGGATAATGAAAAGCTCGGGCTTGGCCTGACGGCGTTTGTGCTGATAAAAACCCAGCAGCACAGCAGCGAGTGGTATCAGAAATTTGTCGATCTCACCGCGCAGATGCCGGAAGTGTTGGCGTTTTACCGTATGGCGGGGGAGTATGATTACCTGATGCAGGTCGAGGTAGCGGACATGAAAAGCTATGACAATTTCTATAAACGCCTGGTGACCGGCGTGCCGGGGCTGATTGATGTCACTTCCAGCTTCGCGATGGAAAAAATCAAATACACCACGGCGCTACCCGTGCCAGAGTGAAATCGTCACTCTACTGTTGAATGTTAAGGTTGCAGGGCTGCAGCCGGGAATTTGTCGGATACTGTCTGGAATAAAACTGCGTGAGACTCTTTGCTCAAATCGGCTGGTATTTCCGCCGCGAGTGGCGCCGCTACCTCGGGGCCGTGGTGCTACTGATTGCCATTGCCATCCTGCAACTGCTGCCGCCTAAGCTGGTTGGCATCATTGTTGATGGTGTCACCAAGGATCAGATGTCCAACAAGGTACTGATGGCCTGGCTGGGGTTAATGATTGGTACCGCCATTGTGGTTTATCTGCTGCGCTACGTGTGGCGAGTGCTGCTGTTTGGGGCTTCCTACCAACTGGCCGTCGAACTGCGGGAAAACTTCTATCGTCAACTCAGCCGCCAGAACCCGGCCTTCTATCTGCGCCACCGTACCGGCGATCTGATGGCCAGAGCGACCAATGACGTTGACCGCGTAGTGTTTGCGGCCGGTGAAGGCGTGCTGACGCTGGTGGACTCTTTGGTGATGGGGCTGGCGGTGCTGATCGTGATGAGCACCCAGATCAGCTGGCAATTGACCCTGCTTTCACTGATCCCGATGCCGATCATGGCGATCGTCATCAAATACTATGGCGATCAGTTGCACCAGCGTTTCAAGTCGGCGCAGGCCGCGTTCTCCAGCCTTAACGATCAGGCACAGGAGAGCATGACCAGCATCCGTATGATCAAGGCTTTTGGCCTGGAGGATCATCAGTCCAACCAGTTTGCCGAAGTGGCAGCGCAAACCGGCGCGAAGAATATGCACGTGGCGCGAATTGATGCGCGCTTTGATCCGACGATTTACATCGCTATCGGTGCGGCTAACCTGCTGGCGATCGGCGGCGGTAGCTGGATGGTGGTTAACGGTTCCCTCACGCTGGGGCAGCTGACCAGCTTTGTCATGTACCTCGGCCTGATGATTTGGCCGATGCTGGCGCTGGCCTGGATGTTCAACATCGTCGAGCGCGGCAGTGCCGCCTATAGCCGTATCCGCAGCCTGCTGGAAGAGGCACCGGCCGTGAAGGATGGTGAACTCGATCTGCCCGCCGGGCGCGGCAACCTGAGTGTGGAAATCAACGCTTTCCATTATCCGCAAACCAACAAACCCGCGCTGCATGACGTGGCGTTACAGCTGCAGCCTGGGCAAATGTTGGGATTGTGTGGGCCTACCGGTTCGGGTAAATCGACGTTGCTTTCGTTGATCCAGCGTCAGTTTGATATTGATGACGGCCATATCAGCTATCACGGCTTGCCACTCACCCAGATCAAGCTCGACGAGTGGCGTTCACGCCTGTCGGTCGTTAGCCAGACGCCGTTCCTGTTCTCCGATAGCGTGGCCAATAATATCGCCTTGGGCAACCCGGCGGCCACTCAGGAACAGATTGAACAGGCCGCGCGCCTGGCCAGCGTGCATGAAGATATTCTGCGTTTGCCTCAGGGTTACGAGACCGAGGTGGGTGAGCGCGGCGTGATGCTTTCTGGCGGCCAAAAACAGCGTATCTCCATCGCGCGGGCGCTACTGCTGGAGGCGGAAATTCTAATCCTCGACGATGCCCTCTCGGCGGTGGATGGGCGCACCGAACACCAGATCCTGCATAACCTGCGCAGTTGGGGGCAAAACCGCACGGTGATCATCAGCGCGCACCGCCTTTCGGCCCTGACGGAAGCCAGCGAAATCCTGGTGATGCAACACGGCTCGGTGGTACAGCGCGGGCAGCATGGGAAATTGGCTAGTGAGCCTGGCTGGTATCGCGACATGCATCGTTATCAGCAATTGGAAGCGGCGTTGGATGAGGCTCCTGATAGCTCCGAGGAGGTTTTGGCCGATGAGTAAGATACAAACTATGTGGCCAACGCTGAAACGTTTGCTGGCTTATGGCTCGCCTTATCGTAAACCCCTGGGATTGGCGGTATTGATGTTGTGGGTAGCGGCGGCGGCGGAAGTCGCCGGGCCAATTCTGATCGGCTACTTTATTGATAACTACGTTGCCAAAGGACAGCTGCCGCTGATGATCGTCAGTTCCCTGGCGGTGGCTTATATCCTGCTGGAACTGCTTGCTGCGGCGTTGCACTATTTCCAGGCCATCCTGTTTAATCGGGTGGCGGTCGGGGTGGTACAACGGTTACGCACCGATGTGATGGATGCAGCCCTGCGCCAACCGCTGAGCGCCTTTGATACCCAGCCTGTTGGGCAATTGATCTCGCGGGTGACCAACGATACCGAAGTGATCAAAGATCTGTATGTGATGGTGGTGTCCACGGTACTGAAAAGTGCGGCGCTGATCGGGGCGATGCTGGTGGCGATGTTCAGCCTGGACTGGCGCATGGCGCTGGTGGCGATCTGCATTTTCCCGGCGGTGATGGTGGTGATGGGGATCTATCAATATTACAGCACGCCGATCGTGCGGCGGATGCGTAGCTACCTGGCGGATATCAACGATGGCTTCAACGAAGTGATCAGCGGCATGGGGGTGATCCAGCAGTTCCGTCAGCAGATCCGTTTTGGCGAGCGCATGAGTGCGGCCAGCCGCTCGCATTACACCGCCCGGATGCAGACGCTGCGCCTGGATGGTTTTCTGTTACGGCCACTGCTTAGCCTGTTCTCTGCCTTGGTGCTATGTGGCCTGTTGATGCTGTTTGGCTTCAGCGGTGAAGGCGCGATTGGCGTGGGGGTGCTGTATGCCTTCATCAACTATCTTGGCCGTTTGAACGAACCGTTGATTGAGCTGACCGCCCAGCAATCGATTTTGCAGCAGGCCGTGGTGGCCGGTGAGCGTATTTTCGAGCTGATGGATCGCAGCCAGCAGAGCTATGGCAGTGACGATCGCCCGTTGGCGAGTGGCCGTATCGATATCAGCGACCTGAGCTTTGCCTACCGTAGCGACAAAAAAGTGCTGCAACATATCTCGTTGCAGGTGCCGTCACGGGGTTTTGTTGCCCTGGTGGGCCATACCGGCAGCGGAAAGAGCACCCTGGCTAACCTGTTGATGGGCTATTACCCGCTGAGCGAAGGGGAAATTCGTCTGGATGGCCGCCCGTTGTCCAGCCTTTCTCATCGTACCCTGCGCCAAGGCATTGCCATGGTGCAGCAAGATCCGGTGGTAATGGCGGAATCGGTGCTGGCAAACATCACGCTTGGTCGCTCTATCGGCGAAGAGGCGGTCTGGCAGGCGCTGGAAACGGTGCAACTGGGGGAACTGGTGCGTAGCTTCCCTCAGGGGATCCATACGCGCCTGGGGGAGCAGGGGAATAACCTGTCCGTAGGACAGAAGCAGTTGTTGGCCTTGGCGCGTGTGCTGGTCCAGGCACCGCAGATCCTGATCCTGGATGAAGCGACTGCCAATATAGATTCCGGCACCGAACAGGCGATCCAACGCGCCTTACGGCTGATCCGCGAGCAGACGACGCTGGTGGTGATCGCCCACCGCCTTTCAACCATTGTGGATGCCGACTCTATTCTGGTACTGCATCGCGGTCATGCCGTGGAGCAGGGGAACCATCAGCAGTTGTTGGCACAACAGGGCCGCTACTACCAGATGTATCAGCTACAGCTGGTGGGCGAAGAGTTGGCTGCTGTCGAAACTCAGCCCGCATAATCTTAAGCAAGGGCTCCGCTCCAGGAGCCCGCACCACCAACAGGCAATAGCGCTTTTCAACTCCCTCCTACTGCACTTTCCCAACGCGTAATGCACCAAAAAAGTGCGCAATCTTCCGGCTGCGATCTCTGCTTTCGTCCAGTGCTGGCCTCTGGTTGTGGGTATTTCTATATAATCAATTGAATTTAAATAAAAAATAATTTGTGGCACAGCCTTTGCTTTATGTGACTCGTACCGGGGGTAAGTTTTTGGGCTTAATCGTGGAGAGGCAATATGAAGCTGGTTACCGTGGTGATCAAACCATTCAAGTTAGAGGACGTGCGTGAAGCTTTATCCTCTGTAGGTATTCAGGGGCTGACCGTAACCGAAGTCAAAGGCTTTGGCCGCCAGAAGGGTCATGCCGAGCTCTATCGCGGAGCAGAGTACAGCGTCAATTTCTTACCTAAGGTCAAAATTGATATCGCTATTGCCGATGACCAACTGGATGAAGTGGTTGATGTGATTAGCAAGGCGGCCTACACCGGCAAGATCGGTGACGGCAAAATTTTCGTTGCCGAATTGCAACGTGTGATTCGAATTCGTACCGGCGAAACCGACGAAGCGGCTCTGTGATCGCAGGCTCAGTCAACTGAATGGGGATGGATTGATAATGAAAAGACTGTTATCCACGTTGGGCCTGAGTTTGGTAACCCTGGTTCCTTCTTTGGCTCTGGCCGCTCCGGCGGTGGCAGACAAGGCGGACAACGCCTTTATGATGATTTGCACCGCGCTGGTGCTGTTTATGACTTTACCGGGTGTGGCGCTGTTCTACGGCGGTCTGTTGCGCTCGAAGAACGTCCTCTCAATGTTGACTCAGGTGACCGTCACCTTTGCCCTGGTGTGTGTGCTATGGGTTATTTACGGCTACAGCCTGGCGTTCAGCGAAGGTAACGCGTTCTTCGGTGGTTTCCAGACGGTGATGCTCAAAGGGATCGGGATAGATAGCCTGACCGGCACCTTTAGCCAGATGATCCACGTGGCGTTCCAGTGCTCCTTCGCCTGCATTACCGTGGCGTTGGTGGTGGGCGGCTTTGCTGAGCGCATCCGCTTCTCTGCGGTGGTTATTTTTGCCGCCATCTGGTTCACGATTTCCTACTTGCCAATCGCGCACATGGTTTGGGGCGGTGGTTTCCTGGCAACCGACGGCGCGTTGGATTTTGCGGGCGGTACCGTGGTGCATATCAACGCCGCGAGCGCTGGTCTGGTGGGGGCCTATCTGTTGGGTAAACGTGCCGGCTATGGTAAAGAGGCCTTCAAGCCACACAACCTGCCGATGGTATTTACCGGAGCCTCGATCCTGTATATCGGCTGGTTTGGCTTCAACGCCGGTTCAGCCAGTGCGGCCAACGGTATTGCAGCGCTGGCGTTCCTCAATACGGTAATAGCCACTGCCGGTGCAATCCTCTCCTGGACCTTTGCCGAGTGGGTCGTACGGGGCAAACCTTCTCTGCTGGGAGCCTGCTCGGGCTGTATCGCTGGTCTGGTTGCGATTACGCCAGCGGCAGGTACCGTGGGTGTAGGCGGTGCGCTGATTATCGGCCTGGTAGGTGGTATTGCTGGTCTGTGGGGCGTGGTTACGCTGAAGAAATGGCTGAAAGTAGACGACACCTGCGATGTGTTTGGTGTGCACGGGGTTTGCGGTATCGTTGGCTGTCTGTTGACCGGTGTCTTTACCGCCTCATCACTGGGCGGAACGGGCTATGCCGATGGCGTTACCATGGGGCATCAGGTATGGGTCCAGTTGATGAGCGTTGTTGTGACGCTGGTGTGGTCAAGCGTGGCCGCGTTTATCGCCTTTAAGGTCGCCGGGGCCGTGGTGGGGCTGCGTGTACCGGAAGAGCAGGAACGCGAAGGCCTGGATGTGAACAGCCACGGCGAGAATGCTTACAACCAGTAAAATACGTTGAATTAAACCCTGAGGGGGCGATGGAAACATCGCCCCTTTTTCATTTAAATATCGCGCTTGCGGATCACGCCTTCTTGCACAGTCGTGGCTACCAGCACACCGTCGCGGGTGTAGAACTGGCCGCGCACAAAGCCACGGGCACCTGAGGCTGAGGTGCTTTCTACCGCATACAGCAGCCAATCGTCCATGCGGAACGGACGGTGGAACCACATTGAATGGTCAATGGTCGCCACCTGCATTCCCGGCTCTAGGAAACCGACACCATGCGGCTGTAGCGCCGTCAGCAGGAAGTGGAAGTCAGAGGCGTAGCCAAGCAGATACTGATGGATCCGCAGGTCGTCCGGCATGGTACCATTGGCGCGGAACCAGACATGGCGATAAGGCTCTTCCACGCTGCCCTTCAACGGGTTGTGGAATTTCACCGGGCGCATTTCGATCGGCTTCGGGCCAATGAATTTGTCGCGCACCTTTTCCGGCAGCATATGCGACAGCTTTTGTGCAATTTCTGACTCCGACATCAATCCTTCCGGCGGTGGAACATCCGGCATGGTGTTTTGGTGCTCAAAACCCTGCTCGGGGCTTTGGAAAGAGGCCGTCATATAGAAAATGGGTTTGCCATTTTGAATGGCGCTAACGCGCCGCGCGCTGAAACTATTGCCGTCGCGCAGGGTTTCTACGTCATAAACAATCGGTTTGCTGCTATCCCCAGGGCGCAGGAAATAGCTGTGGAAGGAGTGAACGATACGCTCCGCAGGAACGGTTTGCTTGGCAGCATACAGCGCCTGGCCGACCACCTGACCGCCAAAGACCTGGCGTAACCCCAGATCTTCGCTTTGGCCACGAAATAAACCTTCTTCAATTTTTTCCAAATCCAGCAGTTCGAGGAGGTTGTGCAGTGCCTGGCTCATAAAGTGGCGATCCTTTTAGTTATCATGTTGCGCAGTGTGCTGAATATGATGGCAGGACGTCAATATATTGCGTTATTTCGGCGGAGGAAGCTGTTGCAGCCAGAGGCATGCGTCATGAGCCCTTCGGGCTATTTAGGTCTAGTCCGATAGGCAGTTGTTAGTATTTTGTGCTAGGTTTAATCAGTGTGGTGGTTTAAGCCACTAGCATGTAACTAATAATAAAGGAGACCGACCCATGAAACTCTGGCAAATGGTAGGGGGAGCAGCTGCATTGACGATCACACTGGCAGGCTGTGCCCACAAGAATGCGGATGTGCCAACGCAGACGGCTAACGCTGCGGCCTCGCAAACGCAGATCCAAGGCCCGGTGGTCAAGGGCTCAGTTAATATTCGTCAGCGTATCGCGCTGCCACCGGATGCGGTACTGACCGTGACCCTGTCCGATGCATCACTTGCTGATGCCCCTTCACGAGTGATTTCACAGCAGGCGATACGTACCGAGGGTATGCAGAGTCCGTTCCGCTTTACGCTACCGTATAACCCTGCGGACATTCAGCCTAATGCGCGTATCATCCTGAGCGCGGCGATTACGGTGAATGGCCAGTTGATGTTTATCACCGACACGATCCAGGAAGTGATTAACCGCAATGGGACCCAGGCCGATCTGCTGCTGGTACCGGTACAAAACGTTCCGGTTCAGGTCACTCCGACCCCAGCTCCGTAAGCAGCAGTGCCTGCATCTGACAGCCTTTGCGCCTCTGGCCAGAGGCTGTTTTTTTTACCCGTGCCAACCATACAGTTCAAAATCAACCGTGCTCTGCGGGCCGAAAATAATTCCCTCTGCCAGTAACGCCTGCCGTTGGCGCTGAAAATCTTCACCCTGCTGTGAGATCTGCCCGTGGCGGTTAATGACCCGGTGCCAGGGTAGGGTGCTGCCCTCTGGTAAACGCCGTAATACGCCGCCAACCTGGCGTGCCGCCCGGGGTGAGCCTGCCAGCCGTGCAACTTCGCCGTAGGTGGTGACCTTGCCAGGAGGAATGGCGGCCAGGATATGAAATATGCGCTGGCTGAAGGTTGCGTCTTCTGGTTGCATGGCTCTCTTCCTGCGTGATGAGTTGGGCGGCGAATATTTCGCTCCTGACAATTTAGCAACATTGCTGCTTGGTAACCAATCCAAACGAGTGCGCGATAGGGGGAGATGGGTAAGAAAACAGCGGTTGCTCCCGGTTGGCTTGCTATTTGCCTGGCCATCACCGATAATGCCCACCGCTTCGCAATTCAAGAAGCCGTCAATGGGGGCCCTGTTGGTTCTCCCGCAACACTAACTGGTGAACTCGGTCAGATCCGGAAGGAAGCAGCCGTAGCGAGTGACGTGTGTGCCGGGATGTAGCTGGCAGGGCCTCCACCAATTTCTAGCTTTCTCCCCCCAAAAAAAGCACCGACAAGCCGCCGATGCCTTACCTATATATTATTTATGCCGGGGTTTCCCAGCAGGCAACCAGCGGATCAACGATCTGGCGTGTTGTGCCGTCGGTCAGGCCCAAATCCGTCAGGTGCGGTCCGGCATTGCATGCCAGGCAGGTGCCCTCAATCGCTTTGAACACCCGGTAAGGTGGTTCCCAGTCTGCAACCTTGGCACTTAGATCGCGCAGGTTTTTAAACTGCTGCGCCAGCTGTGCAGCGGGGAGATCGGAAAGCATACCGGCGATCGGCATGGCCACCTGCGCCAATATTTCACCGTTCTGGCTGAGAGCCATGCCGCCGCCGGTAGCGATCAGCGCGTTAGCGGCCAGCGCCATGTCATTAGGATCGCGGCCCAGCACCACCAGATTATGTGAATCATGAGAGTAGCTGGTGGCAATCGCCCCGCGTAGCTCGCCCCAACCTTCCAGCAATGCCAACTGAGGCTTGGCTGGGTGCCGGGCGTGGCGATGCTGTACCCAAATCAGACTGAATCCCGGCGGGAGCTGTACCTTGCCGTCGCGGACTTCTACCGTGGTTTCATTCCATTGGGTGAAACGTGCCCCTTTGATATGGCGCAACGTGGCCTGGCCGTGACGAATGGCTGCAACCCGCATGATGAAATCATCTGCGGCCAATGGTGGCAGATGGAGCGTGTCACGTGGTGCGGATACGCCTGGCGTAGCTTGTACTGGAGCCAGCATTTTGCCTTGCTCTGCCAGACACTGGCCAGCAACGTAAACCCGGCTGGCCTGGAGGTGTTCCAGGGAGTCAAAGACGACCAGATCGGCGATCCTTCCTGCGGCAATCAGGCCCAGATCGTTACGTTGCAAGCGTATGGCGGCATTGAGCGTAGCCATCCGTAGCGCATCGGTGGCCGATAATCCGTGTTCAATCAGCAGATTGAGCAGGGCGATAACGCCGCCTTTCTCCAGCAGCATATCGGGCGGGACATCATCAGTGCAGAGGGTGATTTGGGAGGAGAAGTGCGGCAGCGATTTTAATGCCGCAACGATTTCAGGCAGCAGATAAGGGTGAGAGCCCCGGATCTCCAGCGTCAGCCCGGAGCGTAATTTCTCCAGAGCATCGGCAGCAGAGGTCAGCTCATGATCGGAGGTCACGCCTGCGGCCAGATAGGCTTGCAACTGCGGGCCACTCAAACCGCGCGCATGGCCTTCAATTAATTTGCCGCTGTTAAGCCCGGCGTTGAGGATCTCCTGCATCCGTTCGCTGCCGTGCAGCACGCCGTGCATATCCATCACTTCCGCCACGCCGCCCACTTCGGGCCAGGCTAACATGGTATCCATCTCATTGCCGCCAAAGTCGGCACCGGACATTTCCAGCCCAGGCGTCGAAGGCACGCTGGAAGGCGCTGCACAGATCACCCGCAGGGGCAGGTTGCGGCTGGCATCCACCGCGTAGCGCACTCCCGCAACGCCAAGCACGTTCGCCAATTCATGCGGATCCCAGAAGATGGTGGTGGTGCCTTGTGCGACGACGATCTCGGCATAGCGTTCTGGCAGCAGGTGGGAACTCTCAACGTGCACATGGGTATCGATCAGACCAGGGCTGAGGTAGGCTCCCGCCAGGTCTTGTGTCCGATGTGCCGTTGGCAAGGAGCCACAAGGATGAACGCTGGCGATCAGCGGGCCGACAATGCCAATATCAACCAGGCGAATTTCCCCGGTGACCATGTCGATCAGGTTGGCATTGCTCAGCAAGAGATCAAACGGCGTATTCCCCAGCGCAGCCTGTACGGCACGTTGGCGTTCACCGTTACTGACAGAAAAGGTGGTCATGATAATCCCCGGAATAAGAGTAAGGGAGTTACTGTAGGCGGGGGCGTAAGCTTTGCACAGATGATTTAATTTATTGCGTGATAAGAAACGTTTATGCTGTGGTAAACGTTTACCTCTTTTTCTGGCAGGTTAGGTTATGTCCGAGCCATGGCGACGGTTACCCGCGCTTTCCCTCAAGCAAATTCAGTACTTTGTGACCCTGGCGCAGCTACGACATTTCACTGATACCGCCAGCCGTCTGGCGATCAGCCAGCCCGCGTTAAGCAGTGCGTTGAGGCAAATTGAAACCGTGCTTGGCGGGAAGTTAGTCAATCGAACGGCCTCTGCTGTGACCCTGACGGAACTAGGCACGGCGATCCTGCCGCATGCGCAACGGCTGCTGAATGTGGCTCACGCTACCTTTGATGATATGCAGCGCGTCATGTTGGCCGGAGGGGATGGCACGTTACGTATCGGTCTGGTGCCTTCGGTGAGCAACCTGCTGTTTCCTGCGGTACCGCGATTGCTGGCGCAACATTTCCCGCGGTTACGCGTAGAATTCCACGATCAAACCAATGATTCCCTGCTGCTACAGTTGGAAAATGGGCAGATAGATTTCGGCATAGGGGCTTTGGACAGCTCGGTGCCAGATCGGCTTGAGATTTATCCGTTGCAGGAAGATCCGTTTGTGGCGGTGATGCGCCGGGACGATCCCTTGGCGGATCCATATCATCTGCCCTGGCGGCAATTGGCAAACAGAGATATTGCGGTATTTTCGAAAGGGAATAGCAGTCGATTGGTATCGGCACTGGCGGAAAGCCATCGTCTGAACTTAACGGCGCGTTATCAGGTCGATTTTCTGGAAACGCTGTATGGTTTGGTGCGGTCACAATTAGCGGTGGCTATTTTGCCGCAGCTTTATACGACGCATTTAAACGATGAAGAATTAACCGTTATTCAATTACAACAGCCATTACTTAACCGCACTGTGGCACTTATGCGCAGCGCAAAACAAAGTCACTCACCTTTAATTGAAAACTGTTTCCAGTTGCTACTGCACGATTTTCAACTCAGGGGCAAGTAAACTTGAGTTTTTAAGATAATGCTTAATCTGAGCGACCATTGAAGCCGATAATATTATCGGCTCAACGCAAGGCTACTTTGATTACCTTACAAATTTCCAAACGGCGACCGGAATTTTATCGTATAGCTTGTTCATGGTCAGTTCGGCCAGGCGATGATCGGCGGCAGAGTAGAACAGCTCTAGCTCATCGTCAGAAAGTTCGTACTTATTTTTCTCGATCACGCGCTCAAGGGTTTCAATCGTGGTGCATTTACGCAAACGCATCAGATAGTCAATTTTTGTCATGATAACCTTTAGTCTTATTAACCATAAATTTATTTGAGGATAATTATCCCCTAAGTTTTCATTGTGGTACAGACGCCCTCTCCTGAGAACAATCTGAATGTGCGTGCCTTGGTTTTTTGCCAGCGACGCAAATCGGAGTCATTAATACCGTAGCTGCTAAACAGGGTATAGGTATCGTCGAGGTACTCTTCGACCAGTTCCGATAAATCACCTTCGTCCATGTATTTAATTTTAAAACTCATTACAAACGAAGCAATATGTTCGATCAGCTCATTAAGCTGCAGATTGACGGCGGACGTTGGATCGTTTACCCAGCCGTGATGGCTGTCACCCAGGGTAGCGATGCCTTCGTCGTACAAATTTTCACACAAAAATTTGAGTTGAGCAATATCGTGCCTTTTAGGCGAATACTCATCCATATCATCCCCCGTCAGTCTTAATTTCGGTGTTGATAACACTCTGTGAGTACATTGATTTACATCATATGTTGTGAAGCTTAGCTCAGGCTTAATAAACTTTCAGCATATTAAATATAAATCATTTTTTGCCATTTAGCCTGTTACTATTACCGAAACTTACAATTCGTCAGCGGTTGATGGCCGTGAGTTGTCGATAACCTCAAACACCAAACCCTTTTCCGTCACGGTAAAAGTGACAGAATCATTTATGTATTCGTCACCACTGATATCCAGGCATGCGTTAAAAATCGACCACTGATAGCGGTAACTCATTGAATACTCGCTATTACCGATGCAGTTAATCTCAATAATTTCTAATGAGCCTTCCACATAGCGTGCATTCTCGGAGTAAAAGCTTAGCCCACTGGTGAGCACCGGTACCAAGTCAGATAATTGATTATCGACCACTTTCCTTAATTGTTTCACAGAAAGTGTGTCTACTTCGGAACAACGGCTTAGCGTTACTAGCATTTGGATATCTGGTTGTATCACATTCTATGCCTCTATCTTACTCCTTTTCCAGCCTTGATGGGCAAACTTTTCACTGGTTAACGCTTTTTTACCCAGCTTTGAGATTTTTACCGCTCGATAGTTCTGCCGCTCACCCAGCAGCATCAGCTCGATAGCCTGGAAATGTTACGTTCCGTTGCACTATTGGCACTTGAACGACTTGAGGATCTCTAGATTATGTGATGTTATATTATTACATTTTTGTCATCTTTTTGGCGATAACCATGCTGCCTTTCCTTCCCGTTACCCTGTTTACCTCAGCCGCAGTCTTGCGCTGCGGAGCCGTTAGCGTATTGCTGACCTTGCTATGGCTAGCCATTGCGTGGGCGGTTGCGCTGCCATGATAACGCTACAAAATGCCATCGTGGGTTATGACCACACCCCTCTGTTTCCGCCGTTATGCGGTCGTTTTGCCGCCGGTTCATTAACGGCGGTGATTGGCGTTAACGGCGCCGGCAAATCTACGTTGATGAAGTCGTTGGCCGGGTTGCACCCGCTGCTGGGCGGCAAGCTATATTTTGCGGGCGGGAAGGCTCCGGCGATGGCCTATTTGCCACAACTGGCGGAGCTGGATCGTCAATTTCCTGTTCTGGTTCAGGATTTGGTCGCTATGGGCTGCTGGCCGCAAAGCGGCCTGTTTGGCGGTGTGAATAAACGCTCCATGCAGCTTATTGCTGGCGCGTTAGACACCGTGGGCATGAGTTCCATGGCGCGTGAGGCGGTGGGGGAGTTATCCGGTGGGCAGCTGCAACGCGTACTATTTGCCCGTTTACTGGTCCAGCAAGCGCCACTGATTTTACTGGATGAGCCCTTCACCGGCATCGATGCGGCAACCACTCAACTGTTGCTGCAGGTCATTGCGCAGTTACACCGGCAGGGAAGAACGGTGATTGCCGTATTGCACGATATGTCTACCGTAGCCAACCATTTCCCCGAAGCGTTGTTGCTCACCCCTGAACTCTGCCATTGGGATAACGCCGAGCGCGTGTTAGCGCATTATTCGACGGCGGCTAATCAGAGGGGGGCCGCGTAATGACGCTACTCCATCTGCTGCTCGATCCTTTTGTCTCTTTTGGTTTTATGCGCCGTGCATTGGTTGCTTGCCTGGCAATATCGCTGAGCGCTGCACCACTAGGCGTGTTTTTATTGCTGCGCCGGATGAGCCTGGTGGGTGATGCGCTTTCCCATGCGGTATTACCCGGTGCAGCAATCGGCTATCTGATTTCTGGCATGTCACTGGTAGCCATGGGCGTAGGGGGATTTATTGCCGGGTTGGCCGTAGCCATGCTGTCCGGGCTGGTGAGCCGCAAAACCCCGTTAAAAGAGGACGCCAGCTTTGCGGGTTTCTATCTGGGGTCGCTGGCGTTGGGCGTCACGCTGGTCTCTTTACGCGGCTCGAGCGTTGATCTGCTGCACGTACTGTTTGGCTCGATCCTGGCGGTGGATGCGCAGGCGTTGGTTATGGTAGGCATTATCGCCAGTATTTCGCTGATGATGCTGGCAGTGCTGTATCGGGCTCTGGTGATTGAATCCTTTGACAGCACTTTTTTACGCGTCAGTGCACCAGGCTCGCTGGCGTGGATCCACGGGCTTTTTCTTGCTTTGGTGGTGATCAACCTGGTGGCCGGTTTTCAAATCCTTGGCACCCTGATGTCGGTGGGGCTGATGATGCTACCGGCGACCTGCGCCCGGTTCTGGGCGCGAGATTTACCGCAGACATTAGCCGTGGCTATGGGGATTGGGTTGCTCGCCAGCCTGGTTGGTCTGGAGTGGTCCTACTACGCTTCATTGCCCGCAGGCCCGGCGATTGTCCTCAGTGCCAGCGTGATGTTTTTAATGTCGATTTTGTTTGGGACGCGTGGCGGGATGTTGCGCCGTGCGCGTCATTGAGAAGTGCTATCTGCAAGGAGAAAACATGAAATCTTTATCCATAACACTGGTGGCAGCTGCTCTGCTCGCCAGCCCGTTAGCGCAGGCGAAAACCGTTGAGGCCGTGGCCAGCTTTTCTATTCTTGGCGATATCGTCAAACAGGTGGGGGGTGAACATGTAAAGGTCAGCACGCTGGTTGGCCCTGATGGCGATCCGCACAGTTTTGAGCCATCGCCGCAAGACAGCAAGCAGCTGGCGCAGGCCGATGTGGTGTTTGTCAGCGGATTGGGGCTTGAAGGTTGGATCGATCGGTTGGTGAAGGCTTCCGGTTATCAGGGGCCGGTGATCATCGCATCCAAAGGGATCGAGTCGCGCAGCATGGAAGAAGAGGGCAAACAGGTCACCGATCCACACGCCTGGAACAGCATGAACAATGGCGTGCAGTATGCGACCAACGTGATGAATGCGCTGATCGCTGCGGATCCTGACGATGCCGCCTATTTCCGCCAACGTGGTGGTGAATATATTCAACAGCTTCAGCAGCTCGATGGTTGGGCCAAAGCACAGTTCGCAGCGGTGCCACAGCAAAAGCGCAAGGTGCTTACCAGCCATGATGCTTTCGGCTATTTTGGCCAAGAATACGGCGTCACTTTCCTTGCCCCGGTCGGTTTTTCTACCGAGGCTGAAGCCAGCGCCAGCGATGTTGCCGGGTTGATCAAGCAGATCAGGCAGGAAAAGGTTCATGCCTACTTTATTGAGAACCAAACGGATCCGCGCTTGGTGCAGCAGATCGCGGCAGCAACGGGGGCGAAAGCGGGAGGTGAGTTGTATCCTGAAGCACTATCCAAACCGCAAGGCCCGGCAGCCAGCTATGTGCAGGCATTCAAACACAACGTCGAGGCCATTGTTGGCAGCATGAAGTAAATTTTCCTCCCACCGCATGCGGTGGGTTTTTCCTTTGCAGTGGCATTTGGCAATAAAAAAGCCCCGTTGAGCAGCAACGGGGCTTTGGTTACCAGTGACACTTTGGCTTAACGCTTCTTCTTACGTCCCTGTACCGCTTTATAACGCGGGTTGGACTTACAAATCACAAAGATGCGGCCATGACGGCGCACAACTTTGCAATCCGGATGGCGACCCTTCGCCGAACGTAGTGAACTCAATACTTGCATCATCAACCCCGATTATTTTCTGCTGTTAACCAAATGGCCAAACCGCTGCTGGAAGCGCGCGGTGCTACCTTCTTTTGAGAACTCTTTCTGCTTGCCGGTGTAGTACGGATGCGAAGCGGAAGAGACATCTATGGTGACGTAGGGCCAGCTTTTACCTTCAAGCTCGATAGTGCGATCGGTTTTGATGGTCGACCCCACCTTGAAGTAGGTATCGGCGCTAAGATCGTGAAATACCACGGTGCGGTAGTCTGGATGGATGCCTGCCTTCATGATAACCTCAATTGTTATGTTATACTATAACAATTATTATGCACCTCTCTGGGATCGGGATCAACCTCAAAATTGCGTGGATCAGCGTTGGGTCTATTGGCTAACTAGCAGGCATAAAAAAGGCCGCTTGCGCGGCCTTGGTTGTCAGTAGGAAAGCATCAGTGATGCTTAACCGGATGGGCGTGTTCCATATCTTCAGTCTTTTTACTGAAGCGGCGGCGAACCACCACGAAGAACACCGGTACGAAGAAGATTGCCAAGACGGTAGCTGTCACCATCCCGCCCATTACGCCGGTACCTACCGCGTTCTGAGCGCCGGAGCCTGCGCCGCTGCTGATAACCAGCGGCATAACCCCGAGGATAAAGGCCAGTGACGTCATCAGGATTGGACGCAGACGCATACGTACCGCTTCCAACGTTGATTCGATCAGCCCTTTACCTTCTTTATCCATCAGGTCCTTGGCGAATTCCACGATCAATATCGCGTTCTTCGCCGACAACCCAATGGTTGTCAACAAGCCTACCTGGAAGTAAACGTCATTTTCCAGCCCGCGCATGGTCGCGGCCAACAGAGCACCGATGACGCCCAGTGGCACAACCAACATAACGGAGAACGGAATCGACCAGCTCTCATACAGAGCAGCCAGACACAGGAACACCACGATCAGTGAGATGGCGTACAGTGACGGAGCCTGGTTACCGGACAGACGTTCCTGATAGGACATACCGGTCCAGTCATAGCCGACGCCGTTTGGCAGTTTCGCCGCCAGCTGTTCCATCATGTCCATCGCTTCACCGGTACTCTTACCCGGGGCAGCCTGGCCAAGGATTTCCATTGATGGCAGACCGTTGTAGCGTTCCAGACGCGGTGAACCGAACTCCCATTTCGCCGTGGAGAAGGCGGAGAACGGAACCATCTGCCCGGTGCTACCTCGCACATACCAGTTATTGATATCATCAGGCAGCATACGGAACGGAGCATCAGCCTGCACGTACACTTTCTTCACACGACCGCGGTCGATAAAGTCGTTCACATACGAGCCGCCCAGTGCGGTGCCGAGAGTCGTATTAATATCGCTCAGGGAAACACCCAGCGTTTGTGCTTTCTCCTGATCGACGATCAGTTTGAACTGAGGCGTATCTTCCAAGCCGTTCGGGCGAACGCCGACCAGCAAATCAGGATGTTCTGCCGCCATGCCCAACAGCTGGTTACGTGCTGCGGTCAGTTTTTCGTGACCCAGGTTAGCCTGATCGATCAACTGGAAGTCGAAGCCGGTCGCCGTCCCCAGTTCCACAATCGCTGGTAGGTTAAAGGCAAATACCAAGCCGTCTTTAATCTGCGAGAAAGCTCCCATTGCACGAGCAGCAATTGCCGGTACCTTGTTCTCTTCACCTTTACGCTCAGACCAGTCTTTCAGGCTGACAAACGCCAAACCGGTGTTCTGACCCTGGCCGCTGAAGCCGAAGCCATTAACTGTGAACACCGAGTTAATGTTGTTACCTTCTTTCTCGTGGTAGTAGCGGTTAACTTCGTCCAGGACTTTCTGGGTACGTTCCTGAGTGGCACCCGCTGGCATTTGTACCATGGTCAGCAGGATGCCCTGGTCTTCGTCCGGCAGGAACGAGGAAGGCAAGCGCATGAACAGCACCGCCATACCAACCACGATCAGCAGGTAGATCACCAGATAACGCCCGGTGCTACGCAAAATGTTCGCTACGCTATCGGTATAGTGGTGGGTGCTCTTCTCAAACAGGCGGTTGAACCAGCCGAAGAAGCCGGTCTTGATGCCGTGATCGCCTTTCGGGATCGGTTTGAGCATGGTGGCACACAGCGCAGGCGTCAGGATCAACGCCACCAATACCGACAGCACCATGGCGGAAACGATGGTAATCGAGAACTGGCGATAGATTGCCCCGGTTGACCCACCGAAGAAGGCCATCGGGATAAATACCGCTGACAGCACCATGGCGATACCCACCAATGCGCCCTGGATCTGTTCCATCGATTTCTTGGTGGCTTCTTTTGGCGGCAGGCCTTCTTCAGCCATGACACGCTCGACGTTTTCTACCACCACGATGGCGTCATCCACCAGCAGGCCTATCGCCAACACCATGCCGAACATCGTCAGGGTGTTTATCGAGAAGCCAAACATTGCCAGGATGGCGAACGTCCCCAGCAATACTACCGGCACGGCGATCGTTGGGATCAGCGTAGCGCGGAAGTTCTGCAGGAACAGATACATCACCAGGAACACCAGGATGATCGCTTCAATCAGGGTTTTTACCACTTCGTTAATGGAAATCTTAACGAATGGGGTGGTGTCATAAGGGTAAACAACTTTCAGACTTGCAGGGAAGAACGGTTCCAGTTTGGCCAGTTCTGCCTTGACTTCTGACGCCGTGTTCAGGGCGTTGGCACCGGTTGCCAGCTTGATACCGATACCGGCAGCAGGCTTACCGTTATAACGGGCAATGACGTTGTAGCTCTCACCGCCCAGTTCAACCTTGGCCACATCACTCAGGCGTACCTGCGAGCCGTCCGGGTTGACTTTCAGCTGGATCTTGCTGAATTCTTCCGGTGAGGTCAGGCGGGTTTGCGCGATGATCGAGGCGTTCAGCTGTTGGCCTTTCACCGGTGGAGTCCCACCGAGCTGGCCTGCAGCAACCTGGTTGTTCTGAACCTTGATCGCAGCGATAACATCGCCCGGGGTCAGTTGGTAGTTGTTCAGTTTGTTGGGATCAAGCCAGATACGCATCGCGTACTGGGCACCGAACAGTTGAACGTCACCCACACCAGAGGTACGGCTGATAGGATCCTTGATGTTGGAACCTACATAGTCCGCGATATCCTCCTGCGTCATGCTGCCATCTTCGGAAATAAAGCCCGCGACCATCAGGAAGCTGCTGCTTGATTTCTCAACGCTAACGCCCTGTTGCTGTACTTCCTGCGGCAGCAGCGGCATTGCCAGCTGCAGCTTGTTCTGTACCTGTACCTGAGCGATATCAGGGTCGGTACCAGAGTTGAAGGTCAACGTAATCTGGACGTTACCGGACGAGTCACTGTTGGAGGACATGTACAGCAGGTTATCGATACCGTTCATATTCTGTTCGATAACCTGCGTCACGGTATCCTGCACCGTTTTGGCGTCAGCGCCCGGGTAGTTGGCGGAGATCGTGACTGCTGGTGGCGCAATGGTCGGATATTGCGCGATAGGCAGCTTCATGATCGACAAGATGCCCGCCAACATAATGATGATGGCGATTACCCATGCAAATATGGGGCGATCTATAAAGAACTTAGCCATGTATTACCGGCTCCTTTTTATGACTTCTTCTCGGGTTCAGACGCAGTCTGTGGCTTGCTATCAACTTCTTGCGCTTTCACCTGAACGCCAGGTCTGATTTTCTGCAGGCCAGAAACAATGACGCGATCGCCCGGTTTCAAACCAGCCGTCACCAACCACTTGTCGCCAATCGCCTGCGCGGCGGTCAGCGTACGTACTTCCACTTTATCGTCCGCACCGACAACCATCGCGGTAGCTTCGCCACGCGGGTTACGGGTGACGCCCTGTTGCGGAACCAGCAAGGCATCGGTACGCACGCCTTCGTCCAGACGGGCGCGCACGAACATACCTGGCAGCAAGGCATCGTTCGGGTTAGGGAAGATGGCACGAATAGTGATGGAACCGGTGGTTTCATCAACGGTCACGTCGGAGAATTCAAGCGTTCCTTCTTGCGCATAGGCCTGGCCGTTTTCCAGCAGCAGTTTCACTTTGGCCTTGCCGTTTTCCTGTTTCAGGGTGCCGTTAGCCAATTCCTGTTTCAGGCGCAGATAGTCGTTGCTTGACTGGGTCACGTCGACATACATCGGATCCAGTTGTTGCACGGTAGCCAGCGCATTGGCCTGACCGGAAGTCACCAGCGCCCCTTCGGTTACCGATGAAAGGCCGATACGACCAGAGATTGGGGAAGTCACTTTGGTGTAAGCCAGGTTGATACGCGCGGTTTCCACTGCGGCCTTGGCAGCGATCACGGAAGCGTTAGCCTGCAGCAGTGTGGAGTTGGCATTATCGAAGTCTTGCTTACTGATGTAGCTAGTACCCAGTAAAGGCTTGTAACGGTTGACCGTCAGACGCGCGATTTCTGCCGCGGCCTGGGCTTTGGCCAGGTCGCCTTTGGCACTGTCATAAGCGGCTTGATAGGTCGCTGGATCGATTTGATACAGTGAAACACCCGCCTTGATGTCGCTGCCTTCAGTAAAGTTGCGTTTCAGGATGATGCCACTAACCTGAGGGCGAACTTCGGCGATGCGGTATGCTGCGGTACGGCCAGGAAGATCGGTAGTAATATTGAGAGGTTCAGCCTTCAGCGTCACCACACCCACGGCAGGAGCCTGGTGTTGGGCCTGTTGCTGGGTTTCTTTATCGTTACATCCTGTAAGCACTAAGCTGCCTGAAAGCATCAGAACTGCCGCCAGAGGCGTTAACCCTCTGTTTTTGTTCATAGAAAAACCTCAAGTGTCCGATTTCAAATTGATCAATGGATCACAAGCTTTAAAACCCATTGCTGCGTTAATTTTATCTGCGTGCTATGGTACATACATTCGCGAATGTATGTAAATCACACCGCCCCTAAAAAACAACATCATGGCACGAAAAACCAAACAGCAGGCGCAAGAAACACGACAACAGATCCTCGACGCCGCAGTGAGGGAATTCTCCGAGCGTGGCGTTTCGGCAACCTCTTTGACTGATATCGCAACCGCTGCCGGGGTTACGCGTGGTGCAATTTACTGGCACTTCAAGAACAAGGTAGACCTGTTTAATGAAGTTTGGGAGCTCTCAGAGTCGAAAATAGGCGATCTGGAGATAGAGTATCAGGCAAAGTATCCCGATAATCCACTGCGTATTTTAAGAGAAATTCTGATTTATATTCTGACCGCTACGGTCGATGACTGTCGGCGCCGGGCATTGATGGAGATCGTGTTCCATAAATGCGAATTTATTGGCGAAATGATGCCGTTACATGACGCTCGCAAGGTGCTTTACCTTGAAGGCTATGATCGTATCGAACGCGTTTTACGCAACAGTATGGATCACGGGCAACTCCCTGCCGATCTGCATACCCGCCGGGCCGCAATCATCCTGCGTGCTTACATCACCGGCCTGATGGAGAACTGGCTGTTTATGCCGGAAAGCTTTGATCTCAAAGCCGAGGCGAGTATCTTGGTCGACAGCTTCCTAGAAATGGCGCAGCTTAGCCCTTCCCTACGTGTGAACGCGCCAGCCCGGTAGACCTCGATAAGGAGAATCCAAATGTCATCTCTGTTACTGATTGCCAACGGTGCGGCTTATGGCCAGGAATCGTTGTTCAATGCGCTACGTCTGGCGATCACCCTGAAAGAACAGCAGCCCAAGCTGCAGTTAAAACTATTTCTGATGTCCGATGCGGTCGTGGCGGGCATTGCCGGGCAGCAGCCGCGTGAAGGTTATCATTTGCAGCAGATGCTGGAAATTCTGACGGCGCAACAGGTACCGGTCAAACTCTGTAAAACCTGTGCCGATGCCCGTGGCGTCAGCCAACTGAAGCTGGCCGATGGCGTAGAAATTGGCACGCTGGTGGAATTGGCTCAGTGGACGCTGGCGGCAGAGAAAGTGCTGACTTTCTGAGTCCCAGGCGATTCATGTCCTGCAATGCTTTTCTTATTCATCGCCGACCTGCGATCGTGATAACCTTGACGCTTGATGGTTAAACCGACGCTAAATCATGAGTCGCAGGCGTATTCTCCCCGTAGTACAAACTGTTTCCCTGTCTTACGCTGCGGGCCAATTCCGCATTATTACGCTATGGTTTTTGTTGTTGGCGGCGCTGGTTCTGCCTTTGGGCGCGTTCGCGGCACAAAGCGGCGACCTCCCTGCGCGCAGTGACATTCAGAGCCAGATAGAGGCGCTGAACAAACAGAAAAACCTGACGCCGGTCGAAAAGCTCTCTCTACAGGACTTAAATCGCACGCTGGAACTGCTTGACGGCATCGATCGTATCAAGCAAGAGGTCAATCAGCTTAAACAGCAGGTTCAGCAGGCCCCGGCCAAGTTACAACAGGTCACACGGGATCTGGAGTCGCTGAAAAATCCGGCTGATGAAGCGGTGACGCGAGCCGAACTGCTACCGCTTTCCCTGCGTCAGTTGGAAAGCCGCCTGTATCAGACGTTGGACGAACTGCAGGACACCCAGGAAAGCCTCTCCACCTACAACAGCCAGCTTATCTCACTGCAGACCCAGCCAGAGCGCGTACAGAGCAGTATGTACACGGCTTCCCAGCGCCTGCAGGAAATCCGTAACCTGCTAAGCGATCGTGCACCGGGGCAGCAGGTATTACGCAGCACCCAGCAGGTCATGCTCAATACGGAGCAGGTGTTGCTCAATGCTGAGATAGACCTGCAACGCAGAAGCCTGGATGCCAACACAACGTTACAAGACCTGCTCCAGAAGCAGCGTGATTACACCACCATGAACATCGATGCCCTGGATCACCGAGTGCAGGTGTTGCAGGATGTGGTAAACAGCAAACAGCAAACGGCTGACGCTGTCGGAAAAAACGGCGAAAGAGGCGCAGAATCCGGAGGATACCAGCGATATCCAGAGCGACAAACTGGTGAGCAAAGAGCTGAACATCAACCGGCAAATCAGCCAGCGGCTGATCACCGCCACGCAAGAAAGTAATACCCTGTTCCAGCAAAATATTCAGGTGAAAAACTGGCTCGATCGCGGCCTGCAATCGGAACAAAACCTGAAAGAGCAGATCCAGGTGCTGAAGGGCAGCCTGGTGTTATCGCGCATTCTTTATCAGCAGCAGCAAAACCTGCCGCCGGGCACATTGGTGGCGGATATGAGCACCCAGATCGCGGATTTACGGCTGGAGCAGTTTGAGATCAACCAGCAGCGCGATGAGCTGTTCAAGGGCGATGACTTCATCAATAAGCTGGTGGCGGACAGTAAGGAAAAGGCCAACGGCGACGTGCTTGACGCGTTGAATGAAATTGTCGATATGCGCCGTGAGCTGCTCGATCAACTGAATAAACAGCTCAATAACCAACTGTCGTTGGCCATCAACCTGCAGATTAATCAGCAGCAATTGACCAGCGTCTATAGCTCGGTACAGGACACGCTGACCCAGCAGATTTTCTGGGTTAACAGCAACAAGCCTATCGATTTCGCTTGGCTCAAGGGGCTGCCTGGCGCGGTGAAAGAACAGCTGGCCGGGCTGGATTTTAAATTCGAACCCGGACAGTTGCTGTTGGGCGGACTGCATGCCCTGGTGTTCCTGATCCCGTTGCTGGTAGTGATTGGCCTACTGCGCTGGCGCTACCGCCTGATTGACAGGCATCTGCAAAAGCTGGCCAATGATGTCGGCCAGCTAAAGCGCGATAGCCAACTGCATACGCCGAAAGCCATTCTGCTCACCTTATTAAAGGTGTTACCGGGCTCTTTACTGTTGCTCGGTGCCGGGTTCTGGTTCTATCGGGCCGATTTCAGCATCAGCGATTTTATCTGGGCCTTGTCACAACAGCTGGCGTTATTCTGGTTGGTGTTTGGCTTCACTTTCCGCATGCTGGCCCCGGGAGGTATTTCGCAGCGGCATTTTAATATCCCGGCCGATCGCTGTGCGCACTATCGCCGCCAGACCTTCAGGTTGGGACTTGCCCTGTTACCACTGATCTTCTGGTCAGTGCTGGGCGAAAAAGCCCCGCTGAGATTGGTCGAAGATGTTATTGGCCAGGTGGTGGTGATCCTGACATTGGCGCTATTATCGGTGTTGGTGTTCCCTATCTGCCGCGACCATTGGCGTGAAAAAGACTCCCATAAAGTGCGGTTGCTGATGGTCACTGCGCTGGCTGCCACACCGGTGATCCTGCTAGGGCTGATGTTTGCCGGTTACTTCTATACCACGTTACGTTTGGCTGGCCGTTGGATCGATAGCCTCTATCTGTACTTCCTGTGGAATATCGTTTATCTGGCAGCGATCCGTGGCCTGAGCGTGGCCGCTCGTCGGTTGGCCTATCGCCGTGCCCTTGCGCGCCGCCAAAACCAGGCCAAAGAGAAAGAGGGGGCCGAAGGTAACGAGCCGGTAGAGGAACCCCCACTGGCGCTGGATCAAATCAACCAGCAGTCGCTGCGTTTGACCACCATGGTGCTGTTTCTGATCTTCGCCAGTGCGTTTTATGCGATATGGTCGGATCTGGTCACGGTGATCTCCTACCTCGACAGCGTTACCCTATGGCATTACTCCAGCAACGTGGCGGGCAGTGTGATACCGCAGGCGGTAACGTTGGGCAATATGATGGTGGCCGTCCTGGCGGTGATCGTCGCTTACGTCATGACGCGTAACCTGCCGGGGTTGCTGGAAGTGTTGGTGTTATCCCGCCTGCAGTTGCGGCAGGGGGCGTCTTACGCCATCACCACCATTCTGACCTATCTGATCACGGCGGTAGGGACCATCACTGCGTTAGGATCGCTGGGCGTCTCTTGGGACAAGCTCCAGTGGCTGGTGGCGGCGCTGTCGGTAGGTTTGGGCTTCGGTTTACAGGAAATCTTTGCCAACTTCGTTTCCGGCCTGATCATTCTGTTTGAACGCCCGGTGCGGATCGGCGATACCATCACCATCGGCACGTACTCCGGGACGGTCAGCAAGATCCGGATTCGCGCTACCACCATTACGGACTTTGACCGTAAAGAAGTGATCATTCCTAACAAAGCGTTTGTCACCGAGCGGCTGATTAACTGGTCACTGTCAGACACCATTACCCGCGTGCTGATTAAAGTGGGAGTGGCCTATGGCTCCGATCTGGACAAGGTCAAGGCGGTGCTGTTGCAGGCGGCGCATGAAAACCCGCGCGTGATGACGGATCCTGAGCCGATGGTCTTTTTCCTCAACTTTGGTGCCAGCACGCTGGATCATGAGCTGCGGTTGTACGTGCGTGAGCTGCGCGATCGCAGCTATACCGTGGATGAACTGAACCGGGCGATTGACCGCCTATGCCGTGAGAACGACATTAATATCGCCTTCAACCAGTTGGAAGTGTACCTGCATAACCAGCAGGGCAACGAAGTGCAGGAGGTCAAGCGGGCGCAGGTTCCAGGCATCGGTGATCACCCTGCGGTGTAGGAACCTGGTGATAACGCTAGCGGGCCATGATCATTGGCCCGCGGGCAAATATGGTGAGGTGATGCCTGCACGCTGCATCTTTTCCTGATAGTCTTTTCTGACAATGTCCAGCGCGGCCAGCGCCGTTGCCGGATCGATCTCGTTGCATTCCAGCAGGTAAATCAAGTCTACCGCCAGTTGTAATTCTGGGGAGGCATTCTCTAGCGACATAAGTCCAACGTTGGTGTGAGTAAAGGGATCTTCGCGTGTTTTAAACGCAGGAGAGACGAGATTGTGCTTTGGCTGAGTATAGTGAACCTGGCGCGGGGAGGGGAATAATCATTAAAATATTGTGACAAATATTCAAAAACCGTTTTCTTTTCGCTCGATACTGCGCTCTATGCGCGCCAACGCTTGCCGACAACGCACTAATCTGCCCTCGAATGCGGCCAGTTCCTGTTGTAGTTTCTTCTGCGCGGCGAAGGTGGTTTGTTGCCCTAACAGACTTTCGCGGTCCTGGATCATGGCGATCAGGCGGCGTTCATAATCCTGATGTTCGGCGAGCTTATGGTACAAATCGACCACCGCCACTTCCTTCGGCTGATTTTTACGCCGTATCGTCTGGGTTGCCATTTCGCGCTGTAACGCGGTGAGCTGTGCCACCAGCTTTTCTGCCAGAAAGGCGACGTGGGCGGTACGGTTGTCTTTGACCGCCGTTTGTAGCTGGGCAAAGTTCTTTTGTATCTCGGCCAGATAATCTCGTAACCGCGTGCCGTGGTTGGAGAACAGGGCAACGTCAAACCGCGCCTGCGAGATCGGAGTATCACCTCGCGGTTGGATTTCGCTGGCCAGGGCGGCGATCTGTTGTTCAAGCGCCTGTAATAAGCGTTGCGTAGTCACGTGAGATCCTTTGATAAGGCAGTAAGTGCCTAAGCTTGCCCGTGAAAGAGAGATCAGACAAGCTTCGGATGGATAAAGCCGCCAACTGGCAGCATTATGGCCAAGGATGCTACAGTAAACGGGCCATCATGATAGGTAAGGACAGGCATGACTCGTTGGTTGTTGATTATACTGGGTTGGTTAGCCGTGGTGCTGGCAACGTTGGGCGTGGTGCTGCCACTGCTGCCAACGACCCCATTTCTGTTGTTGGCTGCCTGGTGCTTTGCACGCTCTTCACCGCGGTTTCATCATTGGTTGCTGTATCGCTCCTGGTTCGGTTCTTATTTGCGGCATTGGCAACAGCATAAGGCGTTACCGCCAGGAGCCAAGTGGAAAGCGGTGCTGGTTATTGTCCTGACTTTTGCCGCTTCCCTCTGGTTGGTGAACCTTTGGTGGGTGCGAGGTGTACTGCTGGCGATCCTGGTTATTTTGCTGACCTTTATGCTCAGGCTGCCAGTTATTGACCTGCCGCAACAAAAACAGCGCTGATCGTGCGGCGTCAGTTGCATTTATCCGCCTTTTTGCATAGATTTGGGCGTTTTCGTGCGCAGGTTTCCTCCCGACGTTTTTTTGTTCAAAGCGTGGTGGTTGCAGGCCTGTGTGGAAGTTATCAGGTAGTTTTATCAGGCAATAACTATGACCGCGACTGCGCAACAGCTTCAGTATATTAGAGACAGTATCAAAACCATTCCCGACTACCCGAAGCCGGGTATTCTGTTCCGTGATGTGACCAGCCTGTTGGAAAACCCGCTGGCGTATGCTTCCAGTATTGAACTGCTGGTCGAACGTTACCGCGATACGGGCGTCACCAAGGTGGTGGGTACTGAAGCGCGTGGTTTCCTGTTCGGCGCACCGGTAGCGTTGGCGCTGGGCGTTGGCTTTGTGCCGGTACGCAAACCGGGCAAATTGCCGCGTGCGACGCTGAGCGAAAGCTATGAGCTGGAATACGGCACCGACAAGCTGGAAATTCACACCGATGCCATCGTTGCTGGCGACAAAGTACTGGTCGTTGACGATCTGCTGGCCACCGGTGGCACGATCGAAGCCACCGCTACGCTGATCCGCCGTTTGGGTGGTGAGGTGACAGACGCGGCATTCATCATCAACCTGCCGGACCTCGGGGGCGAAACGCGCCTGAATAATCTGGGTATCAATTGCTACTGCCTGCTCGACTTCGCCGGGCATTGATAGCTTCGATAGACAACCCCGTGGTTCGCTGCGGGGTTGACGTAGAATCACTACTTCCCCGTATTCTCTGCTGTATTCTGACATTTTCTGTTTCGCCCCCATCAGTTCCTTGCTAAAAATGCCAAAGCGTTCCCTATCTTGACGGGCTAACAGGTTTGCACCTGGCAGGCATGATGCAAAGTTATAGGAATGACGGCGGGCGTACTGTTACACTAAAGTGTGAGTGGCCATCGGACGATAAAGGGTATCGGTTCAACCTCGGTACCAGCAGGCCGCCCACATGGCAATGTCCTCGACGTTGTGGTGTACTACTTGGGTTGAAATTACTCCATAAATCAGTGATGAAGTCTTAATGAGCTATCAGGTTCTTGCCCGTAAGTGGCGCCCCCAAACGTTTGCAGAGGTTGTCGGACAAGAGCATGTCCTGACGGCGCTGGCTAATGGCCTCTCTCTGGGGCGGATCCATCACGCCTATCTGTTCTCTGGCACGCGTGGCGTGGGTAAAACCACCATTGCGCGTCTGTTGGCCAAAGGTTTGAACTGCGAAACAGGCATCACTGCGACGCCCTGCGGCCAATGTGATAACTGCCGTGAAATTGAGCAGGGGCGCTTTGTCGATCTGATCGAGATCGATGCCGCCTCCAGAACCAAAGTGGAAGATACTCGCGATCTGCTCGATAACGTGCAATACGCCCCGGCGCGTGGCCGTTTC
Source organism: Serratia sp. N21D137 (assembly GCF_047530005.1). Classification (NCBI taxonomy): domain Bacteria; kingdom Pseudomonadati; phylum Pseudomonadota; class Gammaproteobacteria; order Enterobacterales; family Yersiniaceae; genus Serratia; species Serratia sp. N21D137. The sequence continues at coordinate 68,283 of NZ_JBLJAJ010000005.1, read as the reverse complement.
AAGGTTTACCTGATCGATGAAGTCCACATGCTCTCGCGCCACAGCTTCAATGCGTTGCTGAAAACGCTGGAAGAGCCGCCTGCGCACGTCAAGTTCCTATTGGCAACCACCGATCCGCAGAAGCTGCCGGTCACTATTCTTTCTCGCTGCCTGCAATTCCATCTTAAAGCGATGGACGTGGAACAAATCCGCACCCAGTTGGAAACCGTCTTGCTGGCAGAGCACATCACCAGCGATGCCCGCGCGTTGCAACTGTTGGCACGCGCCGCCGATGGCAGTATGCGCGATGCCCTCAGCCTGACCGACCAGGCGATTGCCATGGGGCAGGGGCAGGTGACGACCGACACCGTCAGCCAGATGCTGGGGACGTTGGATGATGAGCAGCCGCTGGCCATCCTGGAAGCCCTGGTGAGTGCCGACGGTGAAAAAGTGATGGCGCAGGTCGCCCAGGCAGCGTCACGCGGCGTGGATTGGGAAAACCTGCTGGTGGAGACGCTGGCGCTGCTGCACCGCATTGCGATGGTGCAACTGCTGCCCTCGGTGCTGGACAATCATTACGCTGCGATTGAGCAGCGGTTACGTGAGCTGGCGCGTACCCTGCCGCCAACGGACGTACAGCTTTATTATCAAACCTTGCTGGTTGGCCGCAAAGAGTTGGCCTTTGCCCCGGATCGCCGTATGGGCGTAGAGATGACCCTGCTGCGCGCGCTGGCGTTTCACCCCAAAGCGGTGATCCCAGAGCCGGTGGCCATGGTACAGACCGCGCCCGCACAGCCGCAGGGGAATATGGCCGTTGCGCCACCTTCTCCCTATCCAGATGCCCCACCTCCCTTGGGGCAGGCTGCGTCAGTGCAGAATACTCAACCAACAAATTTACCGGATGCTACCGCGCAGTTACTTAAAGCGCGAACCCAGTTGCTGCGGCAACAGGGGGCATCCACCGCAAAAAAGAATGAGCCGGCGGCGCCAGGAATAGCGCGGCCGGCTAACTCGGCACTAGAGCGTTTAGCCTCGGTAACCGAACGCAGCCAGAAGCGTCAGGCCGAAAAGATCGTGACGGAGAAGCCGGCCAAGCCGGAGGCCTATCGCTGGCGTGCGCTTACCGAACCTGAAGCCGCGCCGGAACCGCTGGCCACGCCAAAAGCGTTGCGTACGGCGCTCGAACATGAAAAAACGCCTGAGCTGTCGGCTAAACTGGTGGTTGAGTCCATCGAGCGCGATCCTTGGGCGGCAGAGATCGACCAGCTAAAAATACCGAAACTGGTGCAGCAACTGGCGTTAAACGCCTTTAAGCAGCAGCTGGCTCCGGACAGCATTTGTCTCCACCTGCGGTCTTCGCAGCGTCATCTGAATTCGCCTTCGGCACAGAAGACACTGGCGCAGGCACTCAGTGAGTTACATAGCCGCACGGTTGAACTCAGCGTGGTGGAAGACGATAATCCGGCGGAGCGGACTCCGCTGGAGTGGCGGCAAGCCATTTATGAAGAAAAACTGGCGCAGGCTCGCCAGTCCATCGTTGCGGATACCAATATCCAGACTCTGCGTCGGTTCTTCGATGCAGATCTGGATGAAGAGAGTATTCGCCCTATTTAACGCGGCGCACGGTGCGCGGCCAATGCTATGAGAGACGACTATGTTTGGTAAAGGCGGTATGGGTAACCTGATGAAGCAAGCCCAGCAAATGCAGGAAAAGATGCAGCAGATGCAGGAAGAAATTGCCAAATTGGAAGTGACGGGTGAATCTGGGGCAGGCTTGGTGAAAGTGACCATCAACGGGGCACATAACTGCCGCCGGGTAGAAATCGACCCAAGCCTGATGGAAGACGACAAAGAGATGCTGGAAGATCTGATCGCTGCCGCTTTCAATGACGCAGCACGTCGCATCGAAGAAACCCAGAAAGAGAAGATGGCGTCGGTTTCCAGCGGGATGCAGTTGCCGCCAGGCTTTAAGATGCCGTTCTGATGCAAACCAGCCCGCTCCTTGAATCATTGATGGAGGCACTGCGCTGCCTGCCGGGCGTTGGCCCGAAGTCGGCGCAGCGTATGGCGTTCCAACTGCTGCAGCGCGATCGCAGCGGTGGTATGCGGCTGGCACAGGCGCTGACCCGTGCCATGTCGGAGATCGGCCACTGTGCCGATTGCCGTACCTTCACCGAGCAGGATACCTGCACCATCTGCAATAATGTACGCCGCCAGCAAAACGGCCAGATTTGCGTAGTGGAGAGCCCGGCGGATATTCACGCCATCGAGCAGACCGGCCAGTTTGCCGGGCGCTACTTTGTGCTGATGGGCCATCTGTCACCGTTAGACGGCATTGGCCCAGGCGATATCGGCCTGGATCGGTTGGAGCAACGGCTGGAGAAGGAAACCATCACTGAAGTGATCCTGGCCACCAACCCAACGGTGGAAGGGGACGCCACGGCCAACTACATCGCCGAGATGTGTGGCCAATATGGCGTACTTGCCAGCCGCATTGCCCACGGGGTTCCGGTGGGTGGTGAACTGGAAATGGTGGATGGCACCACGCTGTCGCACTCCCTGGCCGGACGCCACGCGATCAAATTCTGATGATTCTTTACGGGGCAGTCCTCTGCCCCGTAATCCGTTGATAAAAAATTCCCCGCCAGCCGCTTGAAAAACCACAGAGTTAACCCCATTTAATCCTCATTGCATGATTTGGTCATTACTGTCTTTGAGGTAATCAATGAGTATGAAAGGTCAAGAAACCCGTGGGTTCCAGTCTGAAGTCAAACAACTGCTTCATTTGATGATCCATTCGCTGTACTCCAATAAAGAAATCTTCCTGCGTGAGCTGATCTCCAACGCCTCCGATGCGGCGGACAAGCTGCGTTTCCGCGCGCTTTCCAAGCCTGAATTGTATGAAGGTGATGGCGAACTGCGTGTGCGTCTGTCCTTCGACAAAGAGAAGCGTACCCTGACGATCGCCGATAACGGCATCGGTATGAGCCGCGAAGAAGTGATCGAAAACCTGGGGACGATTGCCAAGTCTGGTACCAAGGCCTTCTTGGAGTCTATCGGCTCCGATCAGGCGAAAGACAGCCAACTGATCGGTCAGTTCGGCGTGGGCTTCTACTCGGCGTTCATCGTGGCGGACAAAGTCACCGTGCGTACCCGCGCGGCCGGTGCTGCGGAAGATCAAGGGGTGTACTGGGAGTCTGCCGGTGAAGGTGATTACACCATCGCCGATATCAGCAAGGCCGATCGCGGCAGCGAAATTACCCTGCACCTGCGTGAAGGCGAAGACGAATACCTCGACGGCTGGCGTCTGCGCTCGGTGATTGGTAAATATTCCGATCACATTGCACTGCCGGTAGAGATTGAAACCAAGAATGAAGAAGACGGCACCGTCACCTGGGAGAAAATCAACAAGGCGCAAGCGTTGTGGACTCGCAGCAAAGCCGACGTGACCGAAGAAGAGTACAAAGAGTTCTACAAGCACATTGCCCATGACTTTACCGATCCGCTGAGCTGGAGCCACAACCGGGTGGAAGGTAAGCAGGAGTACACCAGCCTGCTGTACATCCCGGCCCAGGCGCCGTGGGATATGTGGAATCGCGATCATAAACACGGCCTGAAGCTGTACGTTCAGCGCGTGTTTATCATGGATGACGCCGAGCAGTTCATGCCGAACTACCTGCGCTTTGTGCGTGGCCTGATCGATTCCAACGATCTGCCGCTGAACGTTTCGCGTGAAATCCTGCAGGACAGCCGTGTTACCCAAAACCTGCGTGGCGCGCTGACCAAACGCGTGTTGCAGATGTTGGACAAGCTGGCCAAAGACGACGCGGAAGCCTACCAGAAGTTCTGGCAGCAGTTCGGTATGGTACTGAAAGAAGGGCCAGCGGAGGACGGCGGCAACAAAGAGGCCATCGCCAAACTGCTGCGCTTTGCTTCTACGCACAATGACAGCTCGGCGCAAACCGTCTCGCTGGAAGAGTACGTTGGCCGCATGACCGAAGGCCAGGACAAGATTTACTACATCACCGCCGACAGTTATGCCGCCGCCAAGAGCAGCCCGCACCTGGAGCTGTTCCGCAAGAAAGGCATCGAAGTCCTGCTGCTGTCTGACCGCATCGATGAGTGGATGATGAGCTACCTGACCGAGTTTGACGGTAAGGTGTTCCAGTCGGTCAGCAAAGCGGATGAAGCGCTGGATAAACTGGCGGATGAAACCGAAGAGCAGAAAGAAGCCGAGAAGCAGCTGGAGCCGTTTATCGAGCGGGTCAAGACGCTGCTGGGTGAGCGCGTGAAGGACGTGCGTCTGACGCACCGCCTGACGGATACCCCGGCCATCGTTACCACCGATGCCGACGAGATGAGCACCCAGATGGCCAAACTGTTTGCCGCTGCGGGGCAGGCTGCGCCGGAAGTGAAGTATATCTTCGAGCTGAACCCAGAGCATGCGTTGGTCAAACGCGCATCCGATGTGGGCGATAACGAACAATTTGCCGAATGGATCGATCTGCTGTTGGATCAGGCCCTGCTGGCAGAGCGGGGTACGCTGGAAGATCCAAACCAGTTTATCCGCCGCATGAATAAGCTGTTGTCCGCTTAATCAGCAAAATACGCCCCAGACCTTAGGGTTTGGGGCGTAATCTCTTCTATTCCCGTCAAATTTTTCTCCTGCTTGCCTCGTTTCAGCCCGATCTTTCCGCAACCGATTTCCTCTCGCTACCTTGAGCCACCCCCCTCAGAAATGGTAAGGTTGAGTGTTTTCGAAATTTAATAAAAACTCAAACCCGATAGACTTCCGGCCGCGGCCCGAAGAATGAAGGGAAATACATAGCAAGGGGATTTACGCAATGCGTATCATTCTGCTGGGCGCTCCAGGCGCTGGTAAAGGCACTCAGGCTCAATTCATCATGGAGAAATACGGCATTCCGCAAATCTCCACGGGCGATATGTTGCGCGCAGCCGTTAAGGCCGGTTCTGAGCTGGGCAAAAAGGCGAAAGAAATCATGGACGCCGGCAAGCTGGTGACCGATGAGCTGGTTATTGCGCTGGTCAAAGAGCGTATTACCCAGGAAGACTGCCGTAACGGTTTCCTGCTGGACGGTTTCCCACGCACCATTCCACAGGCCGATGCGATGAAAGAAGCCGGCATTAAAGTGGATTACGTGCTGGAGTTCGACGTGCCGGACGAACTGATCGTCGATCGTATCGTTGGCCGCCGCGTGCATGCGCCATCTGGCCGCGTGTACCACATCAAATTCAATCCGCCGAAGGTAGAAGGGAAAGACGACGCCACCGGCGAAGAGCTGACCACCCGTAAAGACGATCAGGAAGAGACCGTGCGTAAGCGCCTGGTGGAATACCATCAGATGACCGCGCCGCTGGTGTCTTACTATCATAAAGAAGCCGAGGCGGGTAATACGTCTTACCACAAGATCGATGGCACCCGTAAGGTGACGGAAGTGAGCGCTGAGCTGGCGGCCATTCTGGGCTAATCGGTGTCAAGGCTGTAGAAAACGCTGGGCTTGCGGTTGCTGCCTGGCGTTTTTTTTTGCCGCTTCATGCTAGGTTATCAGTGCTACCGTTTCGCTCGACAGGAAGAGCCGCATGTCCAGGCAGACAAATTTTTTGCAAGAAGCGACCGCGCGCCAGATCGTGCAACGTGCGATGAGCATCATTCACCATTCGGTCAACGTGATGGACAGCAACGGCGTCATTATTGCTTCCGGCAACGCCTCGCGCCTGTATCAGCGACACGAAGGGGCGGTATTGGCCCTGACCGAAAACCGGGTGGTGGAGATTGATGAGGCCACGGCACACCATCTGAAGGGCGTGCAGCCCGGCATCAATCTGCCGTTCAGCTTTCGTAATCAACTGGTGGGCGCGATTGGGGTTTCCGGCGATCCGGTCCAGGTGCGAGCCTATGGTGAGCTGGTGAAAATGGCGGCAGAGCTGATGGTGGAACAGGCTGCGATGCTCGATCAACATCAGTGGGAAAAGCGTTACCGGGAAGAGCTGGCCAACCAACTGCTGCAAGGGCACAGTGAACCTGGTTCGCGCGAGGCGATGGCGGCCTATTTAGAGCTGGATCTGCAACAGCCACGCATTGTCTGGCTGCTAGAGCTGTATGAACCGCAGCCGCAGGTACTGAGAGGCTTGCTGGCAGAGCTGGAGATCACCCAGCGTGAGGCGCTGATCACCATGACCAGCTTTAATGAACTGGTGCTCTTGCGCCCGGCCTGTATGAAACAGGGCGTGTGGGACGTACAGCAGGAGCGCAAGCTGGCCCAGCAGCTCCAGAATGAGATCCAGCAACGCTTTGGCCTGCGGTTGATCGTCGGGGGCTTTTACAGTGGTGAGGAGGGCGTCTATCGCTCCATTCAGACCGCAAGAGCAGTGCAAACCATGGCGCACCGTCTCAAACTGATCCAGCACACGCTGTTTTATGATGACTACCCGCTGCCCTCGCTGCTGTGCGATTTAGGAGAGGATTGGCGAGCCCAGGAGCTTTCACGGCCCTGGCGGCAATTGAGCGCCCAGGATGAAAAAGGGATGCTGAGAAACACGCTGCGCCACTATTTCAATCAGAATTGTGACCAAACCAAGACTGCGGCGCAGCTGCATATTCACGTTAACACCCTGCGTTACCGCCTACAGCGCGTAGAAAAAACGACTGGCCTGAAGATCAACCAATTGGCGGACGTCTTGCAACTGTATATCGGTATGTTAATGCAGGATTGAATTGTGTGAATGCACAAAATAACGTTGTTTTTTACCCTTTTGTTTGTGTCTATCGCTAAAGAATTTCCGTTGTCGGCAAGGTATGGTATTCACTAACCGATGCAGTGGCATCCTCTGAAGATTAAGGCACTGTCGATGAACACCCTACAGAAAGTGGTAATTGCCCCCGACTCCTTTAAAGAGAGCCTGAGTGCTCAGGGTGTCGCAGAAGCGATCGAGCGTGGTTTCCGGCAAATCTATCCGCAGGCGCACTATGTGTTGCTGCCCATGGCGGACGGAGGCGAGGGCACCGTCGATGCGATGGTGGCCGCCACCGGTGGGGAAATCATCAATGTGCAGGTTAGCGGGCCGCAGGGCAAACCTACAGCAGCATTTTATGGTCTGCTGGGGGAAGGGAAAACCGCAGTGATCGAAATGGCAGCCGCGTCCGGGCTGCATCTGGTGGCGGGTGACGAACGCGATCCGTTAGTGACCAGCAGTTTTGGCACCGGCGAGCTGATCCTGGCGGCACTGCAACAAGGTGTAGACTCGATCATTTTGGGGATCGGCGGCAGCGCAACCAACGATGGCGGGGCGGGCATGATGCAGGCGCTGGGCGCTAAGCTACTCGACCAGCACAATCAAGAATTACGGCCCGGTGGCGCGGCGTTGGCGCAACTGGCGCATATCGACCTCAGCCAATTGGATCCCCGCTTGCAGCAGGTGAAGATTACAGTAGCCTGTGACGTGGATAACCCGCTGTGTGGCGATCACGGGGCTTCAGCGATCTTCGGCCCACAAAAAGGGGCCACGCCGGAGAAGGTGCAGCAACTGGACAAGGCGCTGCATCATTACGGTACGCTCCTGGAGCAGACCACCGGGCGCAAGGTCATGCAGGTGCCAGGCTCAGGTGCTGCTGGGGGGATGGGAGCGGCATTGATCGGTTTTCTGGCGGCAGAACTGCGGCCAGGCATCGAAATCGTGATCGAAACGCTGCATCTGGAAGATGCGGTACGTGATGCAGACCTGGTGATCACTGGTGAAGGGCGGCTCGACAGCCAGTCGATCCACGGCAAAACCCCGATCGGCGTTGCGCGGGTAGCCAAGCGCCACCAATTACCGGTGATTGCCATTGCCGGTAGCCTGTCAAAAGACTATCAGGTGGTGCATCAACACGGCATCGACGCCGCTTTCTCGGTGATCGATCGCATCGTGACGCTGCCAGAAGCGCTGGCGGACGCGGCCCATAACCTGGAAGTTACGGCGCGCAACGTAGCTGCCGTCTGGCAGCTGGCGCAAAAATAACCCCTGTTCTACCTGTTGCTGATATAGGTTCCGGTCCGGCGCTTTTCCGTTACAATAGGCCGCATGAGTGGCTGTTAATACGCTGAGAAATAACAGGGTATTTGCCGGGAAGGACAAGGGGATCGGAATGAAACAAGAGAAACACGGGGTATTGCTGGTGAATCTGGGGACGCCAGAGGCACCTACCCCGCAGGCGGTAAAACGCTATCTGAAAGAATTTCTCAGTGACAACCGGGTGGTCGACACTGCGCCGCTGATCTGGTGGCCAATTCTTAACGGCATCATTCTGCCGATCCGTTCACCGCGTGTGGCAAAGCTTTATCAATCTGTCTGGATGGACGAAGGTTCACCGTTGCTGGTCTACAGCCGTCGCCAACAGCGGGAGCTGGCGGCGCGTATGCCGAATACGCCGGTGGAACTAGGTATGAGCTACGGATCACCCAGTCTGGCACAGGCGATCGACAGCCTATTGGCGCAAGGCGTGACCAATCTGGTGGTGTTGCCGCTGTATCCGCAATATTCGTGCTCGACCAGCGCCGCAGTCTGGGATGGTGTTGCGCGGGTGCTGAAAGGTTATCGCCGCCTGCCATCGATTGGCTTTATCCGTGACTATGCCGAGCACCCAGCGTATATCCTGGCCTTGCAGCAAAGCGTTGAGCGGGCGTTCGCCGAACACGGTAAGCCCGACCGCCTGGTGATGTCGTTCCACGGTATTCCCAAACGCTACGCCACGCTGGGTGATGATTATCCGCAACGTTGCGAAGATACCTACCGCGCGTTGGCGGCGGCCATACCGCTGGCCCCAGATCGGGTGATGATGACCTATCAATCGCGCTTCGGTCGGGAGCCTTGGCTGACGCCGTACACCGACGAAACCCTGAAGAGTCTGCCAGCGCAAGGCGTGAAGCATATCCAACTGATCTGCCCCGGCTTTTCTGCGGATTGCCTGGAAACGCTGGAGGAGATCAAAGAGCAGAACCGCGAAATCTTCCTGGAGGCGGGTGGCGAGAAGTTTGAATACATCCCGGCACTCAATGATGACGCCGCCCATATCGATATGATGCAACAGCTGGTGGGGCAACGGCTGTAATCAAGCCGGTTTTTCACCGCTCGGTTGGCAAAATGCTCACGTGAAAACGCAGCAATCAGGCAGGAATGTGCTAACATTCCTGCCTGTTCACCGCAACTCACCGCCAATCACATGAAATTTCCTGGTAAACGTAAATCCAAACATTATTTTCCGGTTAACGCTCGCGATCCGTTATTGCAGCAGACACAGCCTGAAAATGAAGTCAGTACCTCTTATGTCGTCGGTATCGATCAGACGCTGGTGGATATCGAAGCGAAAGTGGATGACGCGTTTGTCGAACGCTACGGCCTTAGCCTGGGCCATTCGCTGGTCATTGAAGACGACGTTGCCGAGGCGCTGTATCAGGAACTGAGCGACAATAACCTGATCACCCATCAATTTGCCGGTGGCACCATCGGTAACACCCTGCACAACTACTCGGTACTGGCGGACGATCGTTCCGTGCTGCTCGGCGTGATGTGCAGCAACGTCAAAATTGGCAGCTATGCCTATCGCTATCTGTGCAACACCTCCAGCCGTACCGATCTCAACTACCTGCAAGCGGTGGATGGAGCCATTGGCCGCTGCTTTACGCTGATTAGCGAGAGCGGCGAGCGCACCTTTGCCATCAGCCCAGGCCAGATGAACCAGCTACGCCCGGAAAGCATTCCTGAAGAGGTGATCGCAGGGGCTGCCGCGTTGGTACTGACCTCCTATCTGGTGCGTTGCAAACCCGGTGAACCCATGCCGGAAGCCACCATGCAGGCGATAAAGTTTGCCAAAAAGCATGATGTACCGGTGGTGCTGACGCTGGGCACCAAGTACGTCATTGCGGATAATCCGGTGTGGTGGCGTGATTTTCTTAGAGAGCATGTCTCCATTCTGGCGATGAACGAAGATGAGGCGTTGGAACTCACTGGGTTGAGCGATCCGCTGATGGCCTCAGAGATGGCATTGGACTGGGTAGATTTGGTGTTGTGTACCGCTGGGCCAAACGGTCTGTATATGGCAGGTTACACCGAAGAGGCCAACAAGCGTGAAACCCAGCATCCGCTGTTGCCGGGCCTTATCGCCGAGTTTAACCGCTTTGAATTCAGCCGTGCGATGCGCCGTGCAAGCTGCGAAAACGCACTCAAGGTCTATTCGCATATCGCCCCGTATATGGGTGGCCCGGAAAAGATCATGAATACCAACGGTGCGGGCGACGGTGCGCTGTCTGCGCTGCTGCATGATATCGCCGCTAACGGCTATCACCGTAACAACGTGCCAAACTCCAGCAAGCATGTGCGTAGCTACCTGACCTATTCTTCATTGGCGCAGGTCTGCAAATATGCTAACCGCGTTAGCTATCAGGTACTTAACCAGCACTCTCCACGTTTGACCCGTGGGTTGCCGGAGCGGGAAGACAGTCTGGAAGAGTCTTACTGGGAACGGTAACCAACAACCGGTAAGAGCGCTGTTTTAGCGCTCTTACCTGCTTAATGGCGTCAGATTGGGCAGGCGGCCAGTTTCTCTTCGTCCGACAGCGAATCCAGCTTGAGGATATTCAACATGCTGTTGGCGATCTCGCGTTCACCCATCACCACCTGATCGGCACCCCGGTCGGAAATATACGAAACCTCGTCGTCGTAATGAGCGCGGGCGATAATCTCCAGAGTAGGGCGCTTGGTGCGGGCCGAGGCCACGATCTCACCGGCTTCATAACCGTTGGGAATGGTCAGCAGCAGCCAGCGTGCGCAGTCGAGCCGCGCCAGTTCCATGATCTCGGGATTGGCCGCATTGCCTAACACCGCTTTGATCCCTTGAGCGCGCAGCGCTTCAACCCGTGGGCGAGAGTTTTCTATCACCACCATCGAGACGCCTTCTTCGGTCAGCTTGGCCCCTAACAGGCTACCAACCCGGCCATAACCGACTACGACGGCATGATTGCAGATATCGACCGGGATCTGCTTCTCTTCCTCCACCGCTTCTTCCAGGATCTGATCCTCGATGGTTTCCGTCTTGGCCAGATAGCGCTCCAGCAAGGTAAACAGCAGCGGGTTGAGCATGATTGACAGGATCGCCCCGGCCAGCACCAGATTGCGGCCATGCTGATCCATCATGCCTAGCGTGACCCCCAATCCGGCCAGGATAAAGGCGAATTCACCAATCTGTGCCAGGCTGGCGGAAATGGTCAGCGCGGTACGCTTGGAGTGACCGAACATTTTGACCAGCGCGAAGGCCGCCACCGATTTACCAAACAGGATAATCGCCAGCGTTGCCAACACCGCCAGCGGTTGGTTGATCAGGATCATCGGATCGAACAGCATACCGACCGAGACAAAGAACAGCACCGCAAAGGCGTCACGCAGCGGCAGCGTATCGTGTGCTGCGCGGTGGCTCAGTTCCGATTCGTTCAGCACCATACCGGCAAAGAAGGCACCCAGGGCAAACGAGACGTCAAACAGGCCGACAGCGCCGTAGGCAATACCCAGCGCCAGTGCCAACACTGCCAGCGTAAACAGCTCGCGCGAGCCGGTACTGGCGGTTTTTGCCAGGATCCAAGGCACCACTCGGCGGCCAACGATAATCATCAGCGCGATAAAGGCGATAACCTTGCCAATGGTGATGGCCAACTCGGTGAGCAGCTGTGTGGTGCTGGCGGTATCGCTGTTGAGCATATTGGCAAACGCCGGCAGCAGCACCAGGGCCAACACCATGGCCAAATCTTCAACAATCAGCCAGCCGATGGCGATCTGCCCGCGTTGGCTGTCGATCAGTTGCCGTTCTTCCAGGGCGCGCAGCAGTACCACGGTACTGGCGGTGGACAGACACAGGCCGAATACCAGGCCGGAAACCAAATCCCAGCCCATCAGTTTGGACAACCCCATCCCCAACACCGTCGCGACGGCGATTTGGGCAATGGCCCCAGGGATAGCGATATTTTTTACAGCGAGGAGATCTTTAAGCGAGAAATGGAGACCAACACCGAACATCAGCAGGATCACCCCAATCTCCGCGAGTTCCGGCGCTAACGAGGTATCAGCGACGAAACCGGGGGTAAACGGGCCGGCAAGAACGCCTGCGGCCAGATACCCTACCAACGGGGAGATGCGCAGGCGGTTTGCCAGCATTCCGAAGAGGAAGGCGAGTACTAACCCTCCAACAATAGTGGTGATCAAGGGTGTTGAATTATGCATCCATACTCCTCTGGTTGTGCTCACGGGTGTTACGAAAGGATACATTTAGTTTATTGCATTTGTGCTTTCATTGCTTAGCTAATTTAGGGTTTTGTGTAAAAAACCAGACTATTCGTCTATTTTTGCAGAAGGAAGGGGAATTATGGCGTAATTGACCGGATTAAATGGGGTTTTTGAGTGGATAACCCGGTTTAACTTCTGCGCTAAACCGGGGTTGTATCAGGGTTATTGCTGGTTATGCTCCATATTTGGTAGCAATGCGGTGATAATGCCGATAAGCGGCAGGAATGCACAGATTTGATAAACCAGCTCGATGCTGGTCAAATCGGCGACATAACCAAGAACTGCCGCACCTAACCCGCCCATACCGAAAGCAAAACCGAAGAATAGCCCGGAAACCATCCCCACTTTGCCGGGGATCAGCTCCTGCGCATACACCAGAATGGCCGAGAAGGCCGAGGCCAGAATAACCCCGATGATCACCGTCAAAACCCCGGTCCAGTAGAGAGAAGCATGGGGTAAAGCCAAGGTAAAGGGAGCAGCACCCAGGATGGAGCCCCAAATGACATATTTACGTCCAAACTTATCACCCAAAGGCCCGCCAATGATGGTTCCTGCCGCTACGGCAAACAGGAAGGCAAACAGATGGAATTGGGCATTCTGTACCGAAACGCCGAACTTATGTATGAGATAAAAAGTGTAATAGCTACTAATGCTCGCCAAATAGAAGTATTTGGAGAAGATCAGCACCAGCAGGATGCTTAAGGAGAACACTACGGTACGTTTTGGCAGCGGTTTGACCAGAGAAGCTGCTTTTGGCTTGCCTTGGGCCGCCCGATGTTGCTGCTTATACCATTTACTGACCTGCAACAAGACCACAATGGCCAGCAGCGCAGCCAGTGAGAACCAGGCGATATTACCCTTGCCGTAGGGGGCAATAATCAGCGCGGCCAACAGCGGGCCGAGGGAACTGCCGAAGTTGCCGCCCACCTGGAACAGCGACTGGGCCAAACCGTGCCGTCCACCGGATGCCATGCGCGCAACGCGGGATGACTCAGGATGGAATACGGAGGAACCGGTGCCCACCAAAGCGGCTGCCAGCAGCACCAGAGGGAAAGTGTTGGCCACCGAAAGCAGCAGTAAGCCCGACAGGGTGAATCCCATGCCGATAGGCAGCGAATAAGGCTGCGGGTGTTTATCGGTGTAATAACCAATCAGCGGTTGTAGCAGTGAGGCGGTGAGCTGATAGGTCAGGGTGATCATCCCGATCTGCACAAAGCTGAGGCTAAAATCGGCTTGCAAAATCGGGTAAATCGCCACGATCAGCGATTGCATCATATCGTTGAGCAGGTGGGAAACGCTGATAGCACCGAGAATAGAGAACGCCGTGCCTTTGGCCGCGCTGCGGGTTACCGGTGGAATGTCCGTTTCACTACGGTCAGTCATATTATTATTAGCCTGGTAAGTGAGAGGAGAAAGCTGACATCTTATAACGTTCATCTTTCGTCCGACAACGGGGTAGCAGATTCTCTCTCGATCATTATGTGCTATTGGGAGTGCCGATAAAATTCGAACCGGCCGTGCCTTTCCGACATAATTTGACGTATGTCGCAAAAATTTGAAATTAGTTGCAGCCGATTCGCGTTACAATTTCGTCCTTATCAAAAAATACCCATTATTAACCATGGAGATCTGCCATGCGCTTTTCGCTTCACACCACCGCATGTGCGTTGGCTGTTTCCCTGACGTTGTTTTCAGGAACAGTCAGTGCTTGGGAAAAGGATAAAACCTACGATATCACCATCCTGCACACCAACGATCATCACGGCCATTTCTGGCAGAACGATCATGGCGAGTACGGCCTGGGGGCGCAAAAGACGCTGGTGGACAGCATCCGTCAGGAAGTGGCGGCGAAAGGCGGTAGCGTGCTGTTGCTGTCCGGTGGGGACATCAATACCGGCGTGCCAGAATCGGATTTGCAGGATGCAGAACCCGATTTCCGTGGTATGACGCTGATCGGCTACGACGCGATGGCGATCGGCAACCACGAATTCGACAACCCCCTCAGCGTGTTGCGCCAGCAGGAGAAGTGGGCTTCTTTCCCGCTGTTGTCCGCCAACATTTATCAAAAAAGCACTCAGCAACGCCTGTTCAAGCCTTATGCCCTGTTTGAAAAGCAAGGGGTGAAGATTGCGGTGATCGGCCTGACTACCGATGACACCGCAAAAATCGGCAATCCGGAATACTTTACTGATATCGAATTCCGTGTTCCGGCGCAAGAAGCCAAGCAGGTGGTGGAGCAACTGCGCAAAGATGAAAAGCCGGACGTGATTATCGCCGCTACCCACATGGGCCACTACGACGATGGTAACCATGGCTCTAACGCGCCGGGGGACGTGGAGATGGCACGTAGCCTGCCTACGGGCTACCTGGATATGATTGTCGGTGGGCATTCGCAAGATCCGGTCTGTATGGCGAGTGAAAACCACAAACAGGTGGATTACGTACCGGGCACGCCTTGCGCGCCAGATCGCCAAAACGGTACCTGGATCGTCCAGGCTCACGAATGGGGTAAATACGTTGGTCGTGCCGACTTCCAGTTCCGCAACGGCGAACTGAAACTGATGCATTACCAACTGATCCCGATCAACCTGAAGAAAAAGGTAGAGAAAGCCGACGGCACCAGCGAGCGGGTGTATTACACCCAACAGATCCAGGAAGATCCGTCGATGATGAAGCTGCTGACGCCGTTCCAGGACAAGGGCAAGGCTCAGTTGGAAGTGAAGGTGGGCAGCGTCAACGGCAAACTGGAAGGGGATCGCAGTAAAGTCCGCTTCGTGCAGACCAACCTTTCGCGCGTGCTGTTAGCTGCACAGATGGAACGCGCCAACGCAGACTTCGCCGTGATGAGCGGTGGTGGCGTGCGTGACTCGATCGAGGCCGGTGATATCACCTATAAAAACGTGCTCAAGGTGCAGCCGTTTGGCAACACGCTGGTGTATGTCGATATGAAAGGCAGCGAGGTTGAGCCATATCTGGCAGCGGTAGCCAATATGAAGGTGGATTCCGGGGCCTATGCGCAGTTCGCCAACGTCAGCCTGGTGGCGGACGGCAAAGGCGTTAGCGACGTCAAGATCAAGGGCGAACCCTTACAGGCAGACAAGACCTATCGTATGGCGACGCTGAACTTCAACGCCCTGGGCGGCGATGGTTATCCGAAGATTGATACCCTGCCAAGCTACGTCAACACCGGCTTTATCGATGCGGAAGTGCTCAAGCAGTATATCGAAAAGCACTCACCGCTGGATGCGGCGGCGTACGAGCCTAAAGGCGAGATCGTTTACAAGTAAGGTACTAGGCCGTTGCTGAGTAAGGTAACGGCCTACTGTGTTCAGTCCCGTTTGGCGATCTCGGCGAAGGTGCCGGACAACAGACGGCACAAATCGCTGGCCGCCAATTCAATATCCAACCCGCGTTTGCCGCCTGAAACGAAAATGGTGGCAAACTGTTGCGCTGGGCTGTCGATTACCGTGGGCAAACGTTTCTTTTGCCCTAGTGGGCTGATCCCGCCGACAAGATAACCCGTCACCCGTTGAGCCACTGTCGGATCGGCCATTTCGGCTTTCTTGGCCCCTAGCGCTTTCGCCACCTTCTTCAAATCCAACTGGGTCGCTACTGGCGTTACCGCAACGGCCAGGTTTTTCGCGTCACCATTGAGGGCCACCAACAGCGTTTTGTAGACCTGTTCGGCGTTCAACCCCAGCTTTTTTACCACCTCGTCGCCAAAGTTGGTTTCTTCGCTATCGTGGTGATAGGCGTGGAGGGTGAAGGCCACCTTTTGTTTTTCAAGCAGAACCACTGCGGGTGTCATAATTTCTTTTCCAAAACTGTGGGAAGTTGTCATCGGTGGCAACGAAACGATAAAAATGGAGCCGAATGAGCAACCTGTGCCAAGGAGGATGAAAGGCAGTTGCCAATAGGTTCGTCAGGTTGCTACCCTGTCTATTGTAATCGTTAACACGGTTACAATGCGTATAACTAAAATATGAAAAATTCCTCTTTGACTGGCCAATAGCGATATTGGCCACTTTTTTATCGTGCCTGCAGCATGGCCGGTAAATTGTCTTCGCCATACAGATGCAAAGCGCCGACCGCCACCACATAGTTGCCCGGCGGTAACGCTTCCAGCTTTTGCTGCCAGTGGCGATTGCGGCGGTGCATCAAGACGTCGTACAACTCGGCACTGAATGTCGAGGGCAGCGTTTCCAACGTGGCGTTCGGTTTGGCGTCCAGCCACCAGCTCACCATGGTTTGCAGCAAACGGGCGTTGGTGTGCCAGTGCTCTAACGTATCGTGCAGCAGGGCCATACCGCCTTCTGGCAGTTGTTCCAGCATGCTCAGCTGTTCTTCGGCCCCTTCCAGTTCGATCACTGGCATCTGCTGTACTTTAGCGGCTTGCAATAGCTGATAATCAATTCCGTATTCGGCGCGTAAACCCAGCCGCTGTGCCTGCCGTGCTTGCATCATCAGCGCTACCTGCCAGCCGGGAAGAGCAGAGAAGCTCTCTACATCCGCCCCCATCTCCTGGCATAGCACCTGCAACCGTTGGAATTCTTCATCGCCAAGACGTTGTTCAATTTCGAGTTGGGGTTCAGCGTGGCCAAATGGCGAAGAGGAACCGGTAATATCGGCCTCAACGATCAACGCATCGGCCTGGCGCAGGCGTGCTGACAGCAGAGCAGGCAGGGGCGACATATCGACGGTGCCCATATGAATGCTACCGACCAAATGTAGTTGGCGATTTCCCGTCAGCTTGATGTCCAAGGCCGGGTAGGTGTAGCTCTGCGGGGAAATAATACCGAGAAAGGTAGCAATGCGGCGTAACAGTTGACCCATACAGCGTGGCTCCTGATCCTTTCCACCAGCGTGCAGGATGGCTGCTGGCTTTTCCCCATGCTAAACGCTAAGTGGCTGACAATAAAGCCCGAGGGCAGAGGAATTATCTCAAAAGGCCGGAGCGCGATGGGTTGCGCTCCGGTTAAGGGTTACTGCTTGGGTTTAAAACGCAGCAATCGGTTGGCGTTGCTGACCACGGTAATGGAGGAGAGTGCCATTGCCGCGCCAGCGACCACTGGGCTGAGCAGGGTGCCCGTCAGCGGATACAGCACACCGGCGGCAATGGGAATGCCAAGTGCGTTGTAGATAAATGCCCCGAGCAGGTTCTGCTTCATATTACGCAGCGTTGCCTTCGACAAGGCCAGCGCGTCCGCCACGCCGTTCAGGCTGTGACGCATCAGGGTGATCGCCGCAGTTTCGATGGCGATATCACTGCCGCCGCCCATGGCAATCCCGACATCGGCCTGAGCCAGAGCAGGGGCGTCGTTGATGCCGTCACCGACCATCGCTACCCGGTGGCCCTGAGCCTGCAACTGCTTGATCGCTTCGGCCTTACCGTCGGGTAACACGCCAGCAATCACGCGGTCGATACCGGCCTCTTTGGCAATAGCATTGGCGGTCACCGGGTTATCGCCCGTTAACATCACCAGTTGATAACCTTGCTGATGCAGGCGCTGTAGTGCGCTCACGCTGTCACTGCGTAACGGATCGCGGATGGCGATCAACGCGGCAGGTTTGCCGTTGGCGGCCAACAGTACCGGCGTGATACCGCATTCAGCCTGTTGCTGTATCTGCTGAGTGAGCTCATCGGTCGCGATCTGATTTTCTTGCAACAGCTTGGCGTTACCCAGCAACAACTGTACGCCCTCAACCTCACCGCTTACGCCGGAGCCGCGTAAAGTACGGAACTGCTCTACCGTAGGCAGTGTCTGCCCTTTAGCCTGTTCGACGATGGCACGGGCCAGCGGGTGGTTAGCCCCTTGTTCCAGTGCGGCGGCCCAACGTAAGGCCTGCTGTTCATCCACTTGGTTAAAGGTGATGATTTCCACCACGCGCGGCTGGCCTTCCGTCAGAGTACCGGTTTTATCGAACACCAACGTATCGAGATTGCTGGCCTGCTGCAGCGCATCGGCGTCACGCACCAGCACGCCAAACTCCGCAGCCCGGCCAACGCCAGAGATAATTGACATCGGCGTTGCCAGCCCCAAGGCGCAAGGACAGGCGATGATTAGCACCGTGGTGGCGATCACCAGGGTGTAGACCAACTGCGGTTGTGGGCCAAAGAAATACCAGATGGCGGCGCTGAACAGGGCGATGGCGACCACGGTGGGCACAAATACCGCCGAGATGCGGTCTGCCAGCTTACCGATTTCCGGTTTGCTGCTTTGCGCCTGACGCACCAGCTTGATAATACGTGCCAGCGTGGTTTGGGTGCCAATGGCCGCCGCGCGAAACAGTACGCTGCCGTCGTCTACCACCGTACCAGCATGCACCGTATCGCCGACGCCTTTTTGCTGCGGCAACGCTTCGCCGGTCAGCATGGCTTCATCGATCCACACTTCGCCCTGCACGATCTCGCCGTCAACCGGGATGCGATCGCCAGTCGTCAGGCGCAAGGTCATGCCCAATTGCACCTCTGCGAGCGGGATACTTTGCTCCCCCTGTTCTGTGACCAGCCTGGCGGTTGGCGGAGTGAGATCCAGTAGCCGTTCCAGCGCCTGAGAAGAACGCTGCCGCGCGCGCTGCTCCATGGCATGGCCAAGGTTGATCAGGCCGATGATCATCGCACTGGCTTCGTAATAAAGATGCCGTGCCTCCATGGGGAAGAAGTCTGGCCACAGGTTGACGCTGATAGAGTACAACCAGGCGGCACCGGTCCCCAAGGCGACCAACGTATCCATAGTGGCGCTGCCGTTCATCAACGATCGCCAGGCATTGCGGTAGAAGTGGCCGCCGGCAAACACCATCACCGCCAGGGTAATGATGCCGACTATCAGCCATGGTCGCTGGGTTTCTGGCGTCAGCGACATACTGCCGCCAAACACGCCCCAGGCCATCAACGGCACGCCCACCGCCAAGCCTAATGCGGCCTGCCAACGGAAACGTTTCATATTAGCCTGTGCGGTTTGCTGTTGGCGTTCACGGCGCTTGGTTTCGTCCTGGATCATCTCGGCGCCATAACCGGCTTTTTCTACCGCAGCGATCAACGCCTGCGGTGTGGCTTTACCGGTGATCAGTGCGCTGCGTTCCGCCAGGTTTACCCGCGCCAACTCAACGCCCGGGACGTTCTGTAACGCCGTCTGCACTTTATTGACGCAGCTGGCACAGGTCATGCCGTTGAGCAACAGCTGGATGCTATCGTCAGTCTCGCTTGCCGGAAGTAAAGAGGGGGCCGCTGCCTGGGGTTCCGGCAAGGTTGGGGCAGATTCAGTCAGCGGCTCAGTTTTTGGGTGGCTATTGGCTCCCGCCTGGCTGGCGTGATAGCCCGCATCTTCGACCGCAGCGATGAGCTGCTCTGGTGTGGCATCACCATAGACTTTGGCCCCCTCAATGGTCACGTCGGCGGCGATCACGCCCGGCACCGCTTCCAGTGCTTTACGGGTGCTGCCCACGCAATGCATGCAGGAGAGGCCGGAAAGTTGTAACTCGGTGTCTGCCTGATGGGCGATTTCTGCCTGGTAGCCTGCGGCAACGACGCTGTCAATCAGCTCGGTAGCCGGGGCTGCACAGGTGATTTTAGCGTAGTGAACGTTGACGTTGGCCTGCTCGACATCCGCGCGGCTTTCCAAGGCTTTTTTCACCTTTTGCGCGCAGTTCATGCAGGAGAGCCCCTGCAACGCCAGCACGGTAGTTTGTGACATGATGGTTTTCCTCGCAAAATAATGGCGGTGGACCGCCTAGGTTCTTTTGATTGAGAATGATCTTAAACCTTCCAGCAAGGGGAAGGTCAATAGAATATTATTTTGATAGAAAAGGATTTGTATTAACGCTGTCTACAACTCGGCCACGCTCCGACATCAGGCCCGAATTTTGCGGGGTTTTCTTTGGGTATAAAAAAACCAGCCCGAAGGCTGGCTGTAGACTGCAGACATTCCTCTACCAGCATGCGCACATGCTGCACCCTTTAATGGGATATTTTTTCGCGGGCTAATTCCGCTAGAAACTGGCTGCGGTTTTTGTAGCCGCGTGTGGTTTCGATGTACTTATCGATTGCCGTTAGTAAATTACGTGGCATCGTCAGATTAAACTTAATCGATTTATCCTCATACTTGGCCGGATCTATCTCAACAAATCCCAAAATGCCGCCGTCTTCTCGCAGCCGACTATCATTGAGATAGGATTGCGGATCTTGGGGGGCGGCTGGAACAGGGAACCCCTCTTCGATGAGTGCTTCCATATGTACCCCAAAGGCCTCTTCTGCATTTTTTGGGATATCTGACATTTTCTCACCGGCAAAAAAACAGCCTTCTACATCGGGAAAGTAGCCATCAAAGCCTTCTGACGTCTTAAAGATGAATATTGGATAAATCATTGTTACTTCTCCAGTAAAGCTGCTGAGGCGTTTTGCGTTAAATCAGTTTGAGGCCGGATATCTGTTGTACTTGCCTCAATATGCCCTTTGAAGGATCTTTTTTGGGGTGGGGGATGGTGATGATTTTTGCTACCCCCGGTTTTGTCATTGTTACGTGGCTTCCTGTTGCCTTCTTGCCTCTCGACTTCCTGATAATCCATCCGTCAGCCTGCAATCGTTTGATGAGTTCTCCACTTTCCATCCCTTTCCCCTGCGTCTCTCCTTTTGTGGGTATAATGCCCATCTTTAATCGAGTGGTCAATATTTTGTGGGTATAGTGCCCACTATTTTGTTCTTATCCTCGTTCACGTGATTTTTGTGTTGCAGCTCTAAAGCGGTAATTGTGGGATAAAGAGGTTATGATTTATCGATTTCACACGGTCACCTGAGTGGCCGTGAGCAAGGGTTAAGGTCAAGGGGGATAAAGTGAATATCAGCGACGTTGCCAAAAAAACCGGTTTGACCAGCAAAGCCATCCGTTTTTATGAGCAGAAAGGATTGGTGACCGCCCCGATCCGTACGGACAACGGCTACCGCAGCTACAGCGCCAGGCATATTGAAGAACTGACGTTATTGCGCCAGGCTCGCCAGGTGGGGTTCAACCTTGACGAGTGCCGTGAACTGGTCGCGTTGTTCAACGATCCGGCGCGGCACAGTGCCGATGTCAAAGCCCGCACGCTGCAGAAAGTCGCCGATATCGAAAAGCACATCAGCGAACTGGGGGAAATGCGCCAACGCCTGCTGGCGCTGGCGGAACAATGCCCTGGTGATGAAGGCGCAGACTGCCCGATCATTAATAATCTGGCAGGCTGCTGCCACCAAGGCTAGCGCGTAATGGCGCGGATCACCAAGGTGGTGCCTTCGACCGCCACCACTTCAACTTCGGTGCCGATTGGCAGATCCTCGTTGGCTTGCGCGCGCCAACTGCTGTCGGCGATATTGATGCGGCCATGGCCGTTATGCATCGCTTCGGTCAGCGTGGCGCGGGTGCCGATCAGTTGACGGTTGCGCTGGTTGAGTACCGGCGAACCGCTGGTTGCCGTTGGCCGCTTGCGCAGCCAGTACCACCATAGATAGGCCACGGCGATGGTCATCACGGCAAACAGGCCCCCCTGCCACTCCCAGCTCAACTCCGGCAGCAGCCAGATAATCACCCCGACAATCACCGCAGAAACGCCGCTCCACAGCAGATAGCCGCTGGCACCAAGCATTTCCGCGGCCAACAGCAGCCCGCCTAGCGAGACCCAGAACCATTGAGGGTTTGCTGCGATCTGTTCCAACATAATTACTTACCTTTGCTGTCTTTCAGCAATTCAGTAATACCGCCGATAGAGCCCAGCAGGCTGCTGGCATCCAGCGGCATCATGATCACTTTGCTGTTATTGGCCGAGCCAATCTTCTGCAATGCGTCGGTGTATTTCTGGGCTACAAAGTAGTTAATCGCCTGGATATTACCGGTGGCGATGGCGTCAGACACCAGCTGGGTTGCCCGTGCTTCTGCTTCGGCAGCACGTTCACGCGCTTCTGCCTGCAAGAACGCCGACTGGCGCTCGCCTTCGGCTTTCAGGATCTGCGATTGCTTATCCCCTTCGGCGCGCAGGATCGCGGCTTGGCGTACCCCTTCCGCTTCCAGGATGTCGGCACGTTTGGTTCGTTCGGCCTTCATCTGGGCGTTCATCGCCACAATCAGTTCGGCCGGTGGACGAACGTCACGGATTTCGATACGAGTAATTTTGACGCCCCAAGGGTTGGTGGCCTCATCGACGATATGCAGCAGGCGGCTGTTGATACTATCGCGCTGTGACAGCATTTCGTCGAGCTCCATGGAGCCGAGCACGGTACGGAAGTTGGTCATGGTCAGATTAACGATCGCCTGCTCGAGGTTACTGACCTCATAGGCGGCACGAGCCGGATCGACCACCTGGATAAAGCAGACGGCATCGATTGACACGTTGGCGTTATCGCGCGAGATAATCTCCTGGGAAGGGATATCCAGCACCTGTTCCATCATATTGATCTTGCGGCCAATACGATCCATAAAAGGCACTACCAGGTTTAAACCCGGCATCAGCGTTTTGGTATAACGGCCGAAGCGCTCTACCGTCCATTGGAAGCCTTGCGGGACAATTTTGATGCTTGAAAAGACGATAATCAGCGCGACAACGATCACGATCGGAATAATGGTAAACATGGCACAACCTCCTGTCAGACATATTGCTAGATATTACGCCAGTGACAGAGGGAATGCCTAATACATCACCAGGATAAGACTGTTTTTTGCAGAAAACCTCAGGATCTCACGGCGAATACGCCGTTTCTATCAGGTTTGCTGCCGATTAGGTAACTTCAGGCCCAGAAGCGATAAAATCGCGTGTTAAACGGGCAAATCAATACTTTGCAGAAAGCCGGTGATGCGTTCATCGCGTCGTTGGAACAGCGTGACAATTTCTTCCACGGCTTTACCACAGTCGTTACGCCAGGCCAGAGAGAGCGGTGACGGTTGCCGCTGATTGACGACGTCACGGGTGATCAACTGGCCGCTATCCAGATAGGGTTGGCACAGATTTTTCGGCAAGAACCCGACGCCCAGCCCCTGCAGGTGGCATTCGAGTTTACTGCGCAGGTCTGGCACCTTGATCTCTTTTTGGCCGGGCAGCAGCCAGGCAACGCGTTTGGTCAGGTTGCGCGAAGTATCTTCCACATTGATCGCCGGGTAGCTGCGCAGCCGATCTTCATGCAGTGCCGTGTCCTGGCAGGCCGCGAGCGGATGATCTGGCGTGACCACAAAAGCCCAACTGATCCCCCCCAATTTCAAGACGCTGACGTCATTGGCCAGTGATTCAGAGCCGGTGGTGCCAATGGCCAGCTGAAAATCCCCGTGTAACAACGAATCCCATACTCCCATATACACCTGACGCGAGATATGAAACTGCGTGAAGGGATAACGCTGTTGCAGGTAGGCCAACAGCCGGGCGACGCTTAGCGGGTTGTACAGCAGGTTGTTGATTACGATGTTGACCTGATGCTCCACGCCGTCGTTGATCTGGCGTAGCTCATCGGGCATGGAGTCGAGCCAGTTGTGCCATTGGCGGCAACGTTCCAGCAGGTATTCACCTGCGGGTGTCAGGTTTACGCTGCGGGTGGTGCGGATAAACAGCTGGGTGCCGATGCTTTCTTCCAACGTTTTGATGCGGTAACTGATGGTGGCAGTGGTCTTGTGCAGTAATTCGGCGGCGCGGGAAAAGCTCTGGCATTCCGCGACTTTGATAAACGATCGAATTGTTTCGTGATCCAGCATATCGATTCCTTAACCGGTGCGGCCATCGTTCTCCTAGTGTTGCAAAAGAATTTACTTACCTTAGTTGCCTTGGGTTAGTCATAAAGCCGCTTACCGTGATCTCGCTCACGTTTTATTGCCCTTCCTCTACTGAATACCGCTGAAAGTGACAACTCTGTTAACGAACTGTATCGCGGAGGTGTGTTTTTTAATGCCTTGATTATTAATTAAATATTTTCTACTCGGCACAAAAAATGTGCAGTAGATCGTGTTGTGGAAAATTTTTCCAATATTAACTTTTAAATTTCAGGCGACCTGTCTAGAGTGAACCCATTCAGTCATGTTCCTTTTTGAAACGATCCTGGAGAAACTGATGGACCTGATTGCCGTTGAGTTAACGCCTGAAGCCTTTGCACCTTATGGGGATGTATTGCAGATCGAGGGCGCGCCCTTTTTCCATATTAATGGTGGGAAAACAGAACGATATCATGACCTTGCCAAGGTGGAGGTCGCCGATGACCATCGGGTGCTGGTCAGCATAAACCGATCTGAGCCTTGCGATCTGCCGTTGGAGTTCTCCGTGTTGGAGAAACATCCGTTGTCCTCGCAGGCATTTATGCCGATGAAGGGGGAACGCTTCGTGGTGATTGTTGCTGAAGCCGGGGAAGGGGATGAAATTCCGTTACATACTTTGCGCGCCTTTATCACCAACGGTAAGCAAGGGGTGAATTATCACCGCAATGTTTGGCACCATCCGCTGTTTGCTTATGGCGCGATCACCGACTTTTTCACGGTCGATCGTGGCGGTGCCGACAACTGTATCGTCAAAACATTGCCAGAGACTTACCGGGTTGTGCTTGGATAGCGCTGTCCCCAGGCGCATAGGCTGTTTATTATAGCGGGGAAACCTTGAGCTAAATAAAGGAAAGCCTGAATGAACGAAGTACGCAGAAAGGGAAGACCAACGACAGAAGCAGGGGCGACGAAAGGCGCGCAGGCGTTGGATCGTGGGTTGGAGATCCTGCAGTTTCTGGCCAATGCCGGAGGAAGCTCGTCCGTTTCCGTGCTATCCGAGAAGTTGGAGTTACCGCTATCAACGACTTTCAGATTATTGAAAGTATTAGAGAAATCGGAATTCGTTTTTCAGGATCCCCAGCTTGGCTGGTGGCATATCGGCATCCAGTCGTTTACCGTCGGTGCGGCTTATATGAATGACAGGGATGTGGTATCGGTGGCGGGCCCTTACATGCGGCGGCTGATGTTGCTATCAGGGGAAACCGCCAATCTGGCCATCAGGAATAACTTTGACGCCGTGCTGATCCGTCAATGTGAGTGCCAGGCCATGGTGCGGATGTGCGCGCCACTTGGCAGCCGCTTACCGCTGCACGCATCTGGGGCAGGGAAAGCACTGCTGTATCCGCTGGCGGAAGAGGAGATGCTGGATTTGTTTGTACGTTCGGGGCTGCACTCGTTTACCCCGAAGACCCTGACCAGCGTAAATCTATTACGTAAGGATTTAGCGCAATCGCAGGCGCAGGGCTATACCGTTGATGCTGAAGAGCACGCTCTTGGCCTGAATTGCCTGGCTTCGGCGATCTTTGACCGTAACAACAACGTCATTGCGGCCATCTCTATTTCAGGGCCTAGTTCGCGCGTTAGCAGCGATCGTTTCAAGGAACTGGGGGAGTTGGTGCGTGACGTAGCCAACGATATCAGTACCGCGCTAGGCGAGTCGCGCAGCAAGAAATAGCACGTTTAAAGCAAAACCTGTAGCCGCGATCGCGGCTGCAGGATGAGGTTACCTCCCCGTTTATTACCTGAACGGGTTTTTTTGAACTCATTTTAAGTTTGGAAAATTTTTCCAAAATTTAGGAGAACGTTGAGATGGCAATTATGCGAGCAGTAGATGCGGCAATGTACGTGTTGGCAAAGGAAGGCGTGAATACCGCATTCGGCGTGCCTGGCGCGGCGATCAACCCTTTCTATAACGCGATGCGTCAACACGGCGGCATCAAACACTATCTGGCGCGTCATGTTGAAGGCGCTTCCCATATGGCGGAAGGTTACACCAGAGCCAAAGCCGGCAATATCGGGGTGTGTCTCGGGACTTCGGGGCCTGCGGGAACGGACATGATCACTGCGCTTTACTCCGCCTCTGCCGATTCCATTCCCATTTTGTGCATCACCGGCCAGGCTCCCCGGGCGCGTTTGCATAAGGAAGATTTTCAGGCGGTAGATATTGAATCGATCGCCAAGCCGGTCACCAAAATGGCGGTGACGGTCATGGAGCCGGCGCTGGTGCCCCGCGTGCTGCAGCAGGCATTCCATTTAATGCGCTCTGGCCGCCCAGGCCCGGTGCTGATCGATTTGCCTTATGACGTACAGATGACCGAGATTGAGTTTGATCCGGAAACCTATTCCTCGCTGGGGGCTTACAAACCGGCAGCCACTGAAGCGCAGATCGACAAAGCCCTGGACATGCTGTGTGCCGCAAGCAAACCCTTGTTCATTGCCGGTGGCGGGATCTTCAACGCGGACGCGGCCGATCTGCTGCAAGAGCTGGCGGAGACCTGCAACGTACCGGTGATCCCAACGCTGATGGGCTGGGGCTGTATCCCGGACGATCACCCGTTGATGGCAGGGATGGCCGGGTTACAAACTTCACACCGTTACGGTAACGCCAACCTGCTGGATTCCGATTTGGTGTTTGGCATTGGCAACCGCTGGGCTAACCGCCATACCGGTTCGGTAGATAAATACACCGCCGGGCGTAAGGTGATCCACATCGATATCGAACCAACCCAGCTTGGCCGCGTGATCTGCCCGGATCTGGGCATTGTTTCCGATGCCAAAATCGCCCTGCAAATGTTAGTGGCAAGAGCTCGTGAACGTGCGGATCAAGGGACGCTGCCAGATCGCTCACAGTGGGTGGAAACCTGCCTCCAGCGCAAACAAACTCTGCTGCGTAAAACGCATTTCGATAACGTGCCAATCAAACCTCAGCGCGTTTACGAAGAGATGAACCGGGCGTTCGGGCGTGATGCTTGCTACGTCACCACTATCGGGCTTTCGCAGATCGCGGCGGCACAGATGCTGCACGTGTTCAAACCACGCCATTGGATTAATGCCGGGCAGGCGGGCCCATTAGGTTGGACTCTTCCTTCTGCTTTGGGCGTGTGTGCCGCCGATCCGCAGCGCAAAGTGATTGCGTTGTCGGGTGACTATGACTTCCAGTTCATGATCGAAGAGTTGGCCGTTGGCGCGCAGTTCAAGCTGCCGTACATCCACGTGGTGGTCAATAACGCCTATCTGGGGCTGATCCGCCAGTCGCAGCGCGGTTTTGATATGGATTACTGCGTCCAGCTGTCCTATGAAAACATCAACAACCCGGAAGTGGGCGAATACGGTGTCGATCACGTCAAGGTAGTCGAAGGGCTGGGATGTAAAGCGATCCGCGTTGTTAAGCCTGAGGATATCGCTCCGGCCTTCCAACAGGCGCAAGAGTTGATGCGTCTGCATCAGGTACCGGTGGTGGTGGAGATTATCCTTGAGCGGGTCACCAATATCTCGATGGGGACAGAGCTGGATAACGTCAATGAATTTGAACCCGTTGCCGAGTCGCCAGAAGATGCACCGACCTCGGTCAGCTACTTCAACTATCAGTAAGGAGCAGGCTCATGCCGAAGTTTTCAGCCAACTTATCGATGTTGTTTAATGAAGTCGATTTTATGCAGCGGTTTCGCTGTGCCAAAGAGCAGGGATTCACCGCGATTGAATATATGTTTCCCTACGATTATTCCGTGCAGGCGTTGAGGGGCGCTCTGGAAGAGAATCAACTCACGCAGGTATTACAAAACCTGCCAGCCGGGGATTGGGCTGCGGGTGAGCGGGGTATCGCTTGCCTGCCAGGGCGCGAGTCCGAGTTTCGTGATGGCGTAGGTCTGGCGGTGGAATATGCCCGTGCGCTGGGCTGTGCGCAGATCAACTGCCTGATCGGTAACCCGGATAAGTCCGTCGCCAAACATAAGACCGATGAGATTGTGGTCGCTAACCTGAGCTATGCGGCAAGGGAGTTGGCCAAGGCGAATATTCGTCTGTTGATTGAACCGATCAATAAATACGATATGCCCGCCTTCTATCTGCAAACCACTCGTCAGGCGTTGGAGCTGATGGATTGGGTCGCGAGCCCTAACCTGTTTATTCAATACGATATCTATCACATGCAGCGCATGGAGGGCGAACTGGCCCAAACCATGGAAACGCTGTTACAGAAAATCGCGCATATCCAGGTTGCCGATAATCCGGGGCGCCATGAGCCAGGCACCGGGGAAATCAATTACGACTATCTGTTCCGCGCGCTGGACAAGATGGGCTATCGCGGTTGGATTGGCTGCGAATACAAACCTGCGACAACGACCGCTGCCGGCCTGTCATGGATTAAGCAATATCAACATTGAGGGACACATCATGAAAGTAGGCTTTATTGGTTTAGGGATCATGGGCACGCCAATGGCGGATAAGCTGATCGCAGGCGGCCATCAACTGTATGCCAACACCTTGAATAAGGTTCCGCCGGAGCTGGTGGAAAAAGGGGCCATAGCTTGTGCTACACCTAAGCAGGTGGCCGAGCAGGCTGACGTCATTTTCATTATGGTGCCCGATACACCACAGGTGGAAGAGGTGTTATTTGCGGCCAATGGCTGTGCCGAAGCGCCGCTCAAAAACAAGATCCTGGTGGATATGAGTTCTATCTCGCCGCTGGAGACCAAGGAGTTTGCCAAACGTATCAACCAACTGGGCGCCGATTACCTGGATGCGCCGGTCTCCGGTGGTGAAGTCGGGGCCAAGCAGGGCAGCTTGACCATTATGGTCGGCGGTGACGAAGGCGTATTTGGGCGGGTAAAACCGTTGCTGGCCCTGATGGGGAAAAACATTACGCTGGTCGGCGGCAATGGCGACGGCCAGACCTGCAAGGTCGCCAACCAGATTATTGTGGCCCTGACGATCGAAGCGGTATCCGAAGCGCTGATATTTGCTGCCAAAGCGGGTGCCGATCCGGCACGGGTCCGTGAAGCGCTGATGGGCGGCTTTGCCTCATCGCGCATTCTGGAAGTGCACGGTGAGCGGATGATTAAACGGACCTTTGAGCCGGGCTTCCGTATCTCCCTGCATCAAAAGGATCTCAATCTGGCGCTACAGGGTGCGAAGTCGTTGGCGCTCAGTTTGCCAAATACCGCCACTTGCCAGGAACTGTTCAATCTCTGTGCGGCCAATGGGGCCAAAGATCTCGACCATTCCGCGTTGGTACAGGCGTTGGAAATTATGGCTAACCATAAAGTGGCTGGCTAAAGAGTAAGGCTTAACAAGTTGCAGGTGCCTTCCGCCTGCAACTTGAATTCTGGTTACCGTATATTTGTTTAATGGTTATATTCCTGTCTGTCTTGGCCGTATTGGTATTTGACTAATATAAAGATTAGAACATCGGTTTGTTGTAGTGATAATAAGCAAAAAATTACCTACGCTATTTTCTTATATAATATAAGAAGGACCTGTCATGGAATCTATTAGCAATAAGCAGAGAGAGATTTACCAACGGCGCGGCTATCATGATGATCTATTACCCAAAGAAGCGGATAAAAAAACCTGGAAGGGAATTAACTATTTTACCTTGTGGATGGGTTCGGTACATAACGTTCCCAACTATGTGGCCGTCGGGGGCTTCTTTATTCTTGGGCTTTCCACCTTAAGCATTATGGCCGCCATTATTCTCAGCGCCTTTATTATTGCCTTTGTGATGGTGATGAACGGCGCTGCCGGTTCGAAATACGGTATTCCTTTTGCCATGATCCTACGTGCCTCTTATGGCGTGCGTGGCGCGTTGTTTCCAGGGATCCTCAGAGGCTGCGTGGCCGCCATCATGTGGTTTGGCTTGCAGTGTTACGCGGGCTCGCTGGCCTTCCTGATCCTGATTGGCAAACTGTGGCCACAGTTTCTGACCTTGGGTGGGGATTTCAACCTGTTGGGGATCGGCCTGCCTGGGCTGATTGCCTTCCTGATTTTCTGGGCGGTTAACGTGGCTATCGGCCTGGGTGGCGGCAGCATTCTTAACAAGTTTACCGCGATCCTCAACCCCTGCATCTACGTGGTGTTTGGCGGCATGGCCATTTGGGCCATCTCCATTGCTGGCCTGGACAACATCATCGCCTATGTTCCAGCCAATGCTATAACGACTAACAACGGCGGCTTCATGTTCCTGGTGGTGATCAATGCGGTGGTAGCGGTATGGGCTGCTCCGGCGGTCAGCGCCTCGGACTTTACCCAGAATGCCAGCAGCTTCCGCCAGCAGGCTTGGGGGCAAACGCTGGGTCTGGTTGTGGGATATCTATTATTTGCCGTCGCCAGCGTCTGTATCCTGGCCGGGGCCAGTATTCATTACGGGGTTGATACCTGGAACGTGCTGGATATCGTGCAGAAATGGGACAGTATTTTCGCCTCGGTGTTTGCGGTGCTGGTGATCCTGATGACGACCATCTCCACCAACGCGACCGGTAACATCATTCCTGCGGGCTACCAGATTGCCGCCATCGCACCGAAAAAACTCACCTATAAAAATGGCGTAGTGATTGCCAGCATCATCAGCCTGATTATCTGCCCGTGGAAACTGATGGAGAATCAGGAAAGTATTTACCTGTTCCTGGATGTGATCGGCGGAATTTTAGGGCCGGTGATCGGCGTGATGATGGCGCATTATTTCATCGTGATGCGCAGCGAGATCGATCTAGACACCTTATATATCGAACCCGGTAATTATAAATACTACGATAACGGCTTTAACAGCGTGGCGTTTATTGTAACGCTGTTTGCCGTGTTGCTGTCGTTGGGCGGTAAGTTCATTGAGATACTCGAACCTTTATCACGGATTTCCTGGTTTGTTGGCGTTATCAGCGCATTCTGTTTATATGCGCTACTCAAAAGTAGAACAGTAGTTAATCGGCAAGAATATACCTGAAGTGAATATGAGAAAGAAGTCAATAACCCTAAGCGTAATAATATGATACTTTAATTTCACGAAGGAGCATGATTATGTCATACGATTTAATTATCAAGAACGGTAAGGTTGTTTTAGAACATGATGCCATCATTACCGATATCGCGGTTAAAGAGGGCAAGATTGCTGCCATCGGCAATGGTCTTACCGGCGCTAAAACGGAGATTGATGCCAGCGGAATGGTGGTGGCACCGGGCATGATCGACGCCCATGCGCATATGTCCGAACCGGGCCGTACCCATTGGGAAGGGTATGAAACCGGTACGCGTGCTGCGGCCAAGGGCGGTATCACCACTATGGTCGAAATGCCGCTCAACCAGCTGCCAGCCACGGTGGACAGAGCCTCGATAGAAATGAAGTTCTCGGCCGCAGAAGGCAAGCTCACCATCGATGCGGCCCAGTTTGGTGGCCTGGTTTCCTACAATCTGGATCGGCTACATGAACTCGATGAGATTGGCGTGGTGGCCTATAAATGCTTTGTAGCGACCTGTGGCGATCGCAGCGTCAGCAATGACTTCCGCGATGTGAACGACTTTGAATACTTCAAAGGTTTGCAGACCTTGGCCCAGCTGGATCAGTTGGTGGCGGTACACGCCGAAAACGCCCTGATTTGCGATGCGTTGGGGGAAGAGGCCAAGGCGGAAGGACGCGTAACGGCACACGATTATGTTGCCTCTCGCCCGGTATTTACCGAAGTTGAAGCGATCCGCCGGGTGCTGTATCTGGCCAAGGTCGCGGGTTGCCGCTTGCATATTTGCCACGTCAGTAGCCCGGAAGGGGTGGCAGAAGTGACTCGCGCTCGTCTGGAAGGGCAACAGGTCACCTGTGAGTCCTGCCCGCACTACTTCGTGCTGGATACCGACCAGTTTGAGGAAATTGGCACCCTGGCCAAGTGTTCACCGCCGATCCGCGATGCGCAGAACCAAAAAGGGCTGTGGGATAAGCTGTTTAACGGTGAGATAGACTGCCTGGTGTCTGACCACTCGCCATGCCCACCGGATATGAAAGCGGGCAATATCATGCAGGCCTGGGGCGGGATCGCCGGGATACAAAACTGCGTCGATATCATGTTCGATGAAGCGGTGCAGAAAAGGGGCATGTCACTGCCGGTGTTTGCCAAATTGATGGCGACCAACGCCGCCGATATTTTTGGTTTGAAGCATAAGGGGCGCATTGCTGTAGGGAAAGATGCCGATCTGGTGTTCATTCAACCCAACAGTAGCTACGTACTGGCTAGCGGCGATCTCGAGTATCGCCATAAGGTCAGCCCGTATGTGGGGCGGAAAATCAACGCCCGGGTGGCCAAAACCCTCCTGCGTGGCGAAGTGATTTACGATATCAAGGCGGGCTTTGGCGTTCGTCCGATCGGTAAATTTGTGCTTAAACATCAGCAATAACAGATGTTAATCAGCGCCCGTCACCGGGCGGGCGCATGAATGATGAGATATTGGATATGAAGGAAGCACCCATGAACGGGTTATGTGCCAGTCGTAGCAGTTGGTTATCGGGCTTGCAGTGGTTCTTTTTCATTTTCTGCAATACGGTGGTGATCCCGCCGACCCTGCAATCGGCATTCAACCTCTCCGCCGGCGTGACCTTTTGTATTACCCAATATACCTTTATCTCAACGGCGCTGGCCTGCCTGGCGCAGGTGTTTTTGGGCCATCGGCGTGCCATTATGGAAGGGCCAACGGGGTTATGGTGGGTGACCATTTTAACTCTGACCCTGGCGGAAGCGGCCAACGGTACGCCGCTGCCAGAAATTGGTGGCAGCCTTGCGGTGGGGATCCTGATCTCTGGCATTTTGACCATCCTGATTGGGGTTAGCGGGTTGGGGTTCCATCTGGCACGGCTGTTCCGTCCGGCGGTGATGGCTACGTTTATGTTTTTGCTGGGGGCGCAGTTAATCACCATCTTTATGAAAGGGATGCTGGGGTTACCTTTTGGCGTTTATACCGGCGTCGTGACCATTAACTACCCGGCCTTTTACTGGGCGTTGACGGTGTTGCTGCTGATTATCGCCATTATTGCCTTTTTACCGCGGGCGATCGGCAAATATGCGCTGTTAATCGGCACCCTGGTTGGCTGGGGCGTTTACAACTGGTGGTTTGCACCCGCAGGAACGCCTATCACGGGCAGCGATTGGGTGCTGTTCCCACTCGGGTGGCCGCAGGAATTACATGGGGGAATTGTGATCAGCGCCGTCCTGACCGGTTTGGTCAACGTGTCGAATAACTTTGCCGCCATTCGCGGCACCGATATTTTTTATGCGGACGGCCCGGCGGGCAGAAGCCTGTTCCGGCGTAGCTTTATGGTTTCAGGCGGACTGACTTGCCTGGCTGCTCCACTGGGCGTGGTGCCTTTCTCGCCTTTTGTCTCTTCCATTGGCCTGCTGACCCAGACACAAGACAGCAGCCAGCGCTCGTTTATTATTGGCAGCGTGGTATTCCTGTTGGTGGGGATGTTGACGCCGCTAGCGCAATTTTTCTGCAGTATTCCGCTCACGGTCAGCAGTGCCGTTATGTTGGCCTCTTATCTGCCTCTGCTGTTCTCCTCGGTGCTGTTTATCAACAAGATCGAATTGAATAGCCGCAACATTTATCGGCTGGCGCTACCGCTGTTTTTGGGCGTATTCCTGATGAGTATGCCTTCCTCCTTCTGGCAGGGGGTACCGATCACCATCAGGCCGCTATTCAGCAATGGCCTGTTGGTTGGTGTGCTGCTGGCGGTGTTGGTTGAGAATAGTATTCCGTGGGATAAGGTAAAACCACGTTAGCATTTATAATACAGCAATTAATCAATATTGTTTAAATTCCCACCGCCCTGTCTTTAATAACCAGGGCGAGTTAATCCAATGACACTGAAATAAAATCTGAAATAGCAGGATGCCAACCAAGGAGATCCGATATGGCGACCAATAATGCTGCGATTGATCAAGCTATTCTGGCCAGTCCCGACAAGGCTAAACTCTACCGTAAAATAGCCTGGCGAATTATGCCGATATTACTGATTAGCTATATCGTCGGTTATCTTGATCGCGTGGGGATATCATTTTCAAAGTTCCAAATGATGCCGGATATTCTGCAAGGTAATGTGTCGATGGCGGAGGCGGTTTATGGCCTCGGTGCCGGCGTATTTTTTATTGGTTATATTATCGCCGGTGTACCCAGTAATATCTTACTGAGTAAGTATGGTGCGCGGAAGGTCATTGCCCTGTTGATGTTGGTATGGGGCACGATCTCAATGCTGAGTATTTTTATTACCAATCCCACACAGTTTTATCTGGCACGATTCCTGCTGGGGTTAGCCGAAGCCGGCTTTTATCCGGGGGTGATCCTCTATCTGACACTGTGGTTCCCTTCAAGCCAGCGGGCAAAAATGACGGCGTTGTTTGTTTGCGGGATACCGGTAAGTAACATCATTGGTGGGCCACTTTGCGGTTGGATTATTGAAAACATGAATGGCATGTTTGAGCTATCCGGTTGGCAATGGTTATTCTTTATCAGTGGGCCGCGTGCATTACTGATTGCGGTCGTCATTTTCTTCTTCCTGGATAATACCTATCAGAGTGCTAAGTGGCTCAGTCCACAAGAAAAAGAGATGATCACTCAAGATATGGCGCAGGGAACATCGAAAAAAGTGGGTGCTGATGGTACTGCACAGGAGTGGACAATGAAGACCATGCTGAAGTCTTCCGCCTTCACGAAAATGTGGTTGATCTGTTTCTGCACGGTGATGGGGCAAGGGGGATTGGCCTTCTGGGTGCCAACCATGATCCGTGATACGGGGGTAAGCTCGGTGTTGGATATCGGTTTGCTGACCATGCTGCCGTATATGCTGGCCGTTGTCGCTATGCTAATGGCTGCGCGCAGCTCTGACAAACATCGAGAAAGGCGTTGGCATATTATTGTTCCTTTCTGTATTGCTGCGGTTTCGCTGATCTTTATCGGCCTGTTCCCAGATAATAAAATCATCGTAATGGTGGCATTATGTATTGCCGTCGCCTCCAGCCTGGTGCCTTCGCCCCTTTTCTGGAGTTTGCCAAATGCTATCTTTACCGGTACCTGCGCTGCCGCTGGGATAGCGTTAATTAACTCGATTGCCAATATAGGGGGCTTTATTTCTCCTTATATTATTGGTTACTTTAAAAATACTACGGAAAGTAATCTGGTCGCGATGTGTGTGCTATCCAGTATGATGATACTGGGGGCAATACTGACCTATAGCGTTCCGGCAAAACTGGTTAATAAATAATAGCCGATAGAATATCGGTTACTGATAGTCGCTCCGATTGATAAAAAAACATGCTCTCTCTGCCTATGTGGTGATCTATTTCATTGGCAGATGGGTATGGTTTTTTTATTGCCTAATGGTGAAGAGGGTAATGTTTATGGTGGTGATATTAAAAGTGGGGAGAATAATAGGTGACCCGGTGTTGGGAAGATTGATTGCTGAATGAACAATAAGACTCTGATTCAATCAAATAGGCCACGCGAAACTCAACGTGGCCTTGAAGCGGGGTTAGAAATCGACGTCGCGGTTGCAGTCTTTCGAGTAGATATAGCTAAACTCTTCCTGGCCCACCGCATAACCGGCTTGCGGAACGTAGGCAGCCATAAAGATGTAATCCCCTTTCTTGACCGGGATCCACTCGTTATCCAGGTTATACACCCCAGCACCGCTGAGAATATATGCGCCATGTTCCTGCACGTGGGTCTCGATGTAGCCATGGCTGGCACCTGGCTTGAAGGAGAGGATATGAATGTTCATATCGAACCCCAGATCCTTAGGCAGCAGATCTTGCAGGATCACATCGCTCATCCCTTCATAGTGAATTCTTTCCAGCTTGTTGACGTTGTTGCTTACCACATGGGCTTCATAGCCCTTGATACGGTTGTAGACACGTTTGTAGAGGAACAGCTGGCTTGGCTTGCCGCCGTTGGTGTTCTCCAGGCGCAGCATCACACCGGCAGGGCAATACAGATAGCCGCCGGTGGTGAGTGGATAATCGGTGCTGTCGGCTGACGCGGTGATGTTACCTTCGATAACGTAGACCAAGGTTTCAATATTCTCACCGCCAAAGCCTTGCTGGTTACGGCCGCCATCATGCAGCGTCACCAGATAATCGACAAAAGTGGCGCCCAGTTTCGGGGTGGCAAGAATGGTGACGTCGCAATTCTCGAAGCCAGGAATGATGTTACGCACCAGGCCATCGGGTGGGATCACGGCATAGTTGTCGCGTTTGATAATGGAGCGCGAAGCCAGGATATCTTTTGGATAGCCAATCTGATTATTGATATAACCCACGTTAATTCTCCTGATTAGTCAGGGCCGCAGCCCTACAACAAAAATTATGCTTGTGCCGCCGTTTGGCGATTGTTTTTCTGCTTCATCAATACGTTGACGGTAAAGAAGATCACGGTGCCGATCAGCAGGATGGCGGCCGAGATATAGAAGCCCATCACCTTGGAGCCGGTGCTGTCGGAGATCACCCCGGTGAGGAATGGAGCAATCACCGAAGAGGACATGCCGAAAAAGTTAAACACGCCAAAGCTGGTGCCATAGCCTTTCTTCGGAGCGTTATCTGCCACGAAGGAGATCATGATCGGATCCACCGCCAGCTTGCCGAGCAGTCCGTAAAGGATCAGGCTGACCAGCAGGGTAGTGGAGTCCGGTGAGATCACGGTGCAGACCAGCGTCACGGCGGCACAGATTTGCAAGAAGATGATCAACTGCACTTTCTTGGCGCGGAAACGGTCAGACATACGGCTGAAGAACAGCGCCCCGGGCACGGAGGCAAAGGCCACCAGTGCGGCAGAGAAGCCGATGGCCACGCCTTCGAACCCCCGTTCCTGTTGCAGGAAGGAAGGTAGCCAGGTCACGATCATGTAGTAGCCATAGCAGGTGGCGAAATACATCACGTAGGCGGAAATCATCCGCAGGCTGAACAACCCACTGGCTTCCTCGGTCTCTTCCACAGTCGTGGCCGCAGAGGCCGCCGGGCTGGCGGCCAGAGAAGCGGTGTAGGAGCCCCCCTTGATCACCAGGAAGAACACCACCGTCATTACCACCAGCAGGCCGGTGATGATAAACAGCATGATTTGCCAGTCCATCCCCATGCTTTTCACCAGCAGGCTGGAGGCGATCAGGCCAATGGCCATCCCCAGCGCAGAACCGCTGTTGATAATGGCGGTGGCTAAACCACGGCGTTCCAACGGAATGTTTTCTGATGACAGCGAGTAAGCCGAGCCATAGTAAGAGCCACAGCCCATGCCGGCCAGCAGGCTACCGGCGTAGATCATAGTCAGGCTGGTGGCGTTGCCGATCAGCAAGGTAGCGATGATGAACAGGCAAAAGCCTGGGATCAGCACCACCTTTTTGCCGAACTTATCCACCAGGATCCCGGCCGGGATCTGCATCCCGGTATAAGCAAAGAAGTAGAAGCTGGCGATCAGGCCCATCTCGGCGTTGGAATGCGAGCCGATGGTCGCCTGGATCTCAGGGAAGATCGGTGTCAGCACCGTGCGGTAAATCCAGATCACCGCCCAGCCCAGGCACAGGACCACCACGATTTTTTTCCAGTACAGCGGATCAAACCCGGTGTTGGAGGCGGTTTTGCTGTTGCTCATAGGCGGGCTCCCTGCTCGGTATAGGCCAGTTGATATAAGGTATGCGCCAGAATTTTCACCCCTTCGGCCAGGTCGGACAGTTCGGTTTTCTCCGCCGGGTTATGGCTGATACCGGCAATGCTTGGCACAAACATCATCACCGTCGGCACGTGCGGGGCAAAAATCTGTGAGTCATGGCCAGCACCGCTGTGGATCATGCGGTAGTTCATCTTATGGCTTTCACACAGGTGGCTGACGCAGGCCAGCAGCTGTTTGTCCATTGGGATCGGCGTTTCATCCATCCACAGGTCGATCTCGACCTCAATGCCCATTTCGGCACAGATACGCTGAATATCGGCTTCGATCTCCTGGGTAAAACGCAGCAGCGTTGCTTTGTCGGTGTGGCGGCAATCCAGGGTGAAATGAGTGAAACCAGGCACGACGTTGACGGTGTTAGGCTTGGGCTCGACCTTGCCAAAGGTCAGTACCAGCGGGTCGCCTTCCGCTTTGGCCTTGGCGATGGATTCGCAGCAGATCCGGCTGAAGGCATAAACGGTGTCCTTACGGTAGCCCATCGGCGTGGTGCCCGCGTGGTTGGCCTCGCCCTTGAGTTTGATATCGTAGCGGCGCTGGCCGACGATGCTGGTGACCACGCCAATGGTTTTACCTTCGGTCTCCAACACCTTACCCTGCTCGATATGCAGTTCAACGAAGGCGGCGATATCTTTGCGCAGCGGCTGGTCTTGCGGGCGGAAGTCAAAGCCTGCGCTATGCATGGCGTCAACGAAATTCACGCCTTTGGCATCACAGATGCTTTTGACTTCTTCCGGACGAGCGGAGCCGATAATGTTTTTACTGCCCCAGAAAACGTAAGGGAAACGGCTGCCTTCCTCCTCGGCCAGCGAGATGACTTCCAGCGTGCGCAACGGAGCGCCGTAGGTCTCTTTCAGATGTTTGATCGCCAGATAGGCGGCTTCGATGCCAAACTGACCATCAAGGTTGCCGCCGTTGACGACCGTATCGATATGCGAGCCAGAAAGGATCACCTGATCGGGATATTTGCTGCCCTGCAGGCGGCCGGATAAATTGCCGACGGCATCAAAAGAGGTTGTCAGACCGGCGGTTTCAAAAGCCTGCTTCAGCGCCCGTTGAGCTTCCACCCACTCAGGGGTATACAGCAAGCGCGTCATGCCACCGCTGGGATCTGCCCCGATCTTGGATAACCAGCCAGAAGTTTCACTAATTTCTTGTTGGAAATTCTTCATATTTATCTGCCTGCTTGTAACGTCCCTGAGACATGCGCCAATTCAGCTTTGTCGGGAGGGTTGATAAGGAAAATGGCGGTGAAAATAGCTTTTCTCCGCCTGATTTAATTAATCTGACGATTAACTGGCAAACGGATCTTTATGGTCGTAGGAACGCTGGTAAATATCGTCAGAAATCAGGTATTGATAAATGTCGTCAACAATATCGATGCCATTCTTTTCATTTTCTATTTCACGCATATGGCTACCCTGGCCAGGATAGAGCACTTGTTTCACGCCAGGTGCCGGTTTGATTTCGTTCAGTTCTCTCATGACCTGGCTGATATGTTTGCGGAAGGTTACTTCATTGGTGAAATAGCTTGGGTTGAGCACGATATGCAGCTGGCCCAACTCCCGGCCTGCGCTTAAATCGTGATACATCGAGCTGACGTGTTTACCGAACGGCAGGCCTAGCAACACGCCGGATAGAATATCGACCATCATCATCAGGCCGTAACCTTTTGGTCCGGCGATAGGCAACAGCCCGCTGACGGCGAAAGGATCGGTGGTGTTATTGCCTTCGCTATCTACCGCCCAGGTATCCGGGATTGGCACGTTGCGTGAGCGGGCGTCCAGCACCTTGCCCCAGGCCTGAACCGTGGTGGCCATATCGAAGGTCATGATGTCGTCGCCTTCGGCCGGTGCCGAGAAAGCGATGGGATTGGTGCCGTAATAGACCTCTGCGCCGCCATAAGGGACGACCATCGGATCCGACTGACACACTGAGATGCCAATCATGCCCGCATGGGCGGCCTGTTGCACAAAGTAAGACAGCGCACCACTGTGGCCGATGCGGCGAACGCCTACCACCGCTACGCCGTTCTCTTTCGCCATTTCGATGGCGCGATCCATACTCAGTTTGGCCGCGACGTGCCCGGCACCGTTGTCGCCATCAAAAACTGCGCTGCAAGGGCCGGTTTTTTCAAAGGTGAAATGCGGGTTGTTATTGGTGCCGCCTTTGCTGATGCGTTCAGAATAATATTCTACCCTCACCGCGCCGTGGGAATGGATCCCGCGTGCATCCGCATGGACCAAAACGTCCGCGACAATCCCGGCGTGTTCCTGGCTTAGGCCTGCAGAATGAATTTTATTTTGAATCAGTTGATGCAGTTGCTGCTTAGAGACTTTCATAGACAGTCCTTTCATTACTACGGTTTATTTAAACTATCTCTAACGCCTACTGTATAAACCTGGGGTTGTAATAATGTGATCCAGACGGCTATTATTTTATTGGCTTAAATTTTCGTTGAATGGCATTACCATTGTTAGATTATTTTTAACAAAGCGCCGTGTTTCTGACGATTGAATTCAATTAATCCCCGCCGGACTTGATGATTTTTTCTAACAATGGGCAAAGTGTGATGAGACTCACCTTCGTCAACGGGTTTTATTTGTAGCTTGGCCAATAAGAATATGGGGTTTGAAATAACTAGGTGACTAAAAATATCTGAGAACGCCCATTGCGAAGTTCACATGCTGTTTTAAGGATATCACTATGATCCATGCTTTTATAAAAAAAGGGAGCTTTCAGGATTCCGTCAGCCTGATGCTAATTTCCCGTAAGCTCAGTGAATCACCCAACGTCGAAGAAATATCGGTCATGATGGGGACGCCGGCCAATAAATCCTTACTTGAAGCGACCGGCTTCTGGCATCCGCAATTTAGTGAAGCGACTCCCAATGATATTTGCGTGGCGATCAAGGCGGAATCTGCCGATGACAGCATCACCGCACAGATCGGTGAAGCGTTAGACCTGGCGTTGAAAGCCATCGCCCAGGGGCAGCAGGGGGGGAAACGCCTGCTCAAGGCACGCAGTTGGCGCATGGCGCGGCAGAAGCTGCCGGATGCCAATATGGTGCTGATCTCCATTGCCGGGGAATATGCCGCGCAACTGGCCGATCAGGCACTGGACGATGGCTGCAACGTGATGATGTTTTCCGACAACGTCAGCGTTGAGCAGGAAGTGGCGCTAAAAACCAAGGCGCGTGACAAGGGCCTGATCGTGATGGGGCCAGACTGCGGCACGGCCAATATTGCCGGGGCACCGCTGGCCTTTGCCAACGTCGCTCCTAAAGGCATGATCGGCATCATTGGCGCTTCGGGAACGGGTATCCAGGAGCTGACCTCACAAATTACCCTGGCCGGGCAGGGTGTCTCTCACGCCATTGGCTTGGGTGGGCGTGATTTAACCGCCGAAATCGGTGGCATCAGCGCTATCAGCGCACTGCGTATGTTGGCGGCCGATCCGCAAAGCCAGGTGTTGGCGTTTGTCTCCAAGCCTCCGGCCGAAGCGGTACGCCAACGGGTTATCAATGAGATGAAGACCCTTGGCAAGCCGGTTATCGCGTTGTTCCTTGGTGCCAAGAACGCACTGAAGCAGGAAGATAACATCACCTTTGCCGCGACGTTGGATGAAGCCGCCCGCCTGGCAGCGATGTTGGCAAACGTGCAGCAAATGGCCGCACAGCAACCTGCGGTATGCGGTGGCAAAATCTCCGGTCTGTATGCCGGTGGCACGCTGGCGGCGGAATGCGCCATGTTGCTGGCCGATCGGTTGGGCGTGGAGGCCGACAGCAAGCATCAGCATGGCTCAATGCTCAACGCCGACGGACACCGCATTATCGATATGGGGGACGATTTCTACACCCAGGGCAAACCGCACCCGATGATTGACCCGTCTACCCGTAATCAGGAAATCGCTCGCCTTGCTCAGCAGCCGCAGATTGGCGTGTTGCTGCTGGATGTGGTGATTGGCTATGGCGCCCAGGAAGATCCCGCAGATTCTTTGGCTACCGAAGTCAAACGCGTACGCGAACAGCGTGGTACGGCCCACCCGTTGGCAGTTATCGCCACGGTGACAGGCACCGAACAAGATCCCCAGCAGCGCTCCAAACAGATTGACACGCTCAACGAGGCGGGCATTGCCGTGATGAATTCGCTGCCTGAAGCGGTAGCGCTGGCCTGCCAGTTAATCGCCCCTCCAGCGCAGGGTACTAACGAACCCGCACCCGCCATGCTGGCCGGTGTTTCCGTGATCAATGCAGGCTTGCGTAGCTTTGCCGACGATCTGCAAACCAACGAAATTTCAGTGGTGCATTACCAATGGGCTCCGGTGGCCGGTGGTAATCAACGATTGGCTAACATACTGAAAAATTTAAAGTAAGGGATTGATATGACCGCAACTATTGAACAAGCAAACGCTGCCGTTATCGCCAGGATCCGTGAAGCCCGCCCACATTGGCAGGATGTTGATTTAGCGAAAAACCTGATCCCGCAGTTGGCACAGGGGAGAAAACTGCTGCATGCCGGGCCGCCGGTCACCTGGGCGGAAATGAGCGGCCCGGTACGCGGTGCCTGCATTGGGGCCTGCCTGTTTGAGCAGTGGGCTGAAAGCGAGCAACAGGCGCTGGCGCTGCTGGAGAACGGCGAGATTGAGTTTATCCCTTGCCATAACGTCAGTGCCGTTGGCCCGATGGGGGGGATCACCTCGGCGCATATGCCGCTGGTGGTGGTGAAAAACACCGTTCATGGTAACCATGCCTACTGCAACCTGAACGAAGGGATCGGTAAGGTGATGCGCTTTGGTGCCTATGGGCCAGACGTGCAGGCGCGCCTGCGCTGGATGCGTGACTCACTGGCACCGGTACTGAAAGAAGTGCTGGCCACCTTCGATGAGGGGATTGACCTCACCGCCGTCATGGCTCAGGCCATCACCATGGGGGACGAGTTCCACCAGCGTAATATCGCAGCGTCGGCGCTGCTGATGCGTCTGCTGGCCCCGAAAATCAGCCTGCTTGAGCGGGACAACGTTGAACTGGCCAAGGTCATGCAATTCCTCAGCATCACCGATCAGTTCTTCCTCAACCTGGCGATGGCCTATTGCAAGGCGGCCATGGATGCCGGGGCCGAGATTAAACAAGGCACCATCGTGACGGTGATGACCCGTAACGGCAAAAACTTTGGCATCAAGATCAGCGGCATGGGCGACCAATGGTTTACCGCGCCGGTCAATACGCCGGAAGGCCTGTTCTTCTCCGGCTATAGCCAGGCCGACGCCAACCCGGATATTGGCGATAGCGCCATTACCGAGACCTTCGGCATTGGCGGTGCGGCCATGGTCGCCGCGCCTGGCGTGACCCGCTTTGTCGGTGCCGCCGGGGGTATGAGTGCCGCGACCGATATCTCCGAAGAGATGGCCGAGATTTACCTGGAACGCAACATGATGCTGCAAATCCCAACCTGGGACTTCCAAGGCGCCTGCTTGGGGCTGGATGCCCGTCGGGTGGTGGAAACCGGTATTACGCCGTTGATCAACACCGGGATTGCCCACCGTGAAGCCGGGGTTGGGCAGATTGGTGCCGGTACTGTGCGTGCTCCATTAGGCTGCTTTGAAAAAGCCATCGAAGCACTGGCAGAAAAGCTGGGTATCAGCGCGTAACAACCGGTTAGCCCGGAGGAGACTCCGGGCTAGGGAGCAAGTTATGGACATCACCGCGTTAGTCATTAGCCGCTATGCCACGCAAGATTACGGCCCGTTACGCTGCGTGGGGCGTTTCAACAATGCCATCAACTTCCTCTCG
Source organism: Serratia sp. N21D137 (assembly GCF_047530005.1). Lineage (NCBI taxonomy): Bacteria > Pseudomonadati > Pseudomonadota > Gammaproteobacteria > Enterobacterales > Yersiniaceae > Serratia > Serratia sp. N21D137. Next base: position 24,753 of record NZ_JBLJAJ010000005.1, on the reverse strand, counting down.
CCTAACGATCGGCTACTGACGTTGCACCGTGAAGGGCGTGGGCTTAGCCCAATGGGCTGGGAAATTGGCGACGATGACTTCGACGAAATCTTTGACAGCCTGCCTGCGGCCCAGCATTGCCAGCTTTCACCGGCGGGGATTGAACTGGAGAATATTGCCATCTACCGCCAGGGGAGGTGCTTGGATCTCTGTCTGAAGGTGAGCGGAGAAATTGCGTTGCCGCCATTGGCTACCGCGCTGGCCGATGTTGATGCCCAGACCGGCCTGTTTGGCCGCCTGGACAACCTCGTTGACCAGCCGCATTGTCTGGAAATTCGCGAACTACGGCAGCACTTTACCGCCTGGTTGTTGGGGCAGAAAGTAGACTGGAGCCTCGTGCTTGGCAAAGGCCCTGGCTTGACGCCAAGCAATGATGACACGGTGCTGGGCATGTTGCTGGCGGCTCATCTCGATAGCCGCGTGGATGTCGCAAGGTTGTCGTCCTTTTTTGCCGCCAGCCAACCTTTAAACCAGTTGACCACCTTGGTCAGCGTCCACTATTTGCAGTTTGCCGAGCAGGGGATCTTCTCCACCCCGGTACAACTTCTGGCACATGCCTTACTCAGGCCCCAAGAATTACCCGCGGCCATCAACGACATGTTGGCAACCGGCCATTTTTCCGGTGCGGACACGCTATTGGGCGTTTTACTGGGCGTCATGGTTATCAATCGTCTTTATTAATTCATCAGCGCAAAACCATACCAAGTGTCGTTCGGTATGGGCTGTTATTACTTAAAAAATGGATATCCGAATGGAAACGTTAGTTATTGCCTTGGGGGGCAACGCCCTGTTAAAGCGTGGCGCGGTGTTATCTGCAGAGAATCAGTACCAGAGCATTGCGTTAATTGCCGATGCCATTGGCAAGCTGGCCAAGAAATACCGCATCGCCATCGTGCACGGTAACGGCCCGCAGGTAGGGTTGCTGGCGCTGCAAAACCTGGCCTATCGCGATGTTCCTCCTTATCCGCTCGATATTCTGGTGGCGGAAAGCCAGGGCATGATCGGCTATATGCTGGCCCAGCAGCTAGGGGCGTTCCATCCTGCTCAGCCGGTATCCACGTTGCTGACTCGCGTCTTGGTAGACAGCGAAGATCCGGCGTATCGGGAACCCAGCAAATTTATCGGGCCGGTTTATGAGCCACAGCAGCAAGCCGAGCTGGAACAAAAGTATGGCTGGAGCATGAAGCTGGATGGGAAATACCTGCGCCGGGTGGTGCCTTCCCCTGAACCGAAAAAGATCGTCGATATTGAAGCGATCAATCTGCTGTTGGCGAAAAACCACATCGTGATTTGCAACGGCGGTGGCGGCGTTCCGATGGTGGCCAGCGCACAGGGAATGATCGGTAGCGAAGCGGTGATCGACAAGGATCTGGCCTCTGCGTTATTGGCTGAAGCCCTGGACGCCGATCACCTGGTGATCCTCACCGATGCTGATGCGGTGTATCAGCACTGGGGCTCGCCGCAGCAAAAAGCCATCCGTTCGGCCACCCCCCAAGAGCTGGCCCCGATGGCGGTAGCCGATGGTTCGATGGGGCCAAAAATCATGGCGGTCAGCCGCTTTGTACAGCGTAGCGGCAAGGTGGCCCATATCGGTGCTCTGCAAGATATCGAGTCGGTACTGGCAGGCACCGCGGGGACATTAATTACGCCGTAATACTGGGTGGGCCTAGCGGCCCATCAACCAAGGGAAAATGAATATGCAAACTATAAAAACAGAGCGAGTGCCCTATTGGATTAAAACCGTCGTGATCTTCTTCCTCGGCTGGGTGGTTATCTATGCCGGGCGTTCGGTACTTAGCCCCATCATGCCGCAGATCCAAACCGAGTTCGGGCTGTCAAAAAGCCATCTGGGCTTAATCAGCAGCCTGTTCTTTCTGACCTACACCCTTTTACAGGTGCCTGCCGGACTATTGGGCGACCGCTTGGGCAGAAAACGCATTCTGGTTAGCGGCTTTATGCTGTTTGCGCTGTTTATCGCTGCCGTCAGCATCTCATCCAACTTTCTGATTTTTATCGTGCTGTGGATGCTGACCGGCGCTTCGCAAGGCGTCTATTATGGCCCGCAGTATGCGCTTTCTTCCGAGGCCATCCCCAAGAAATGGATCACCTTGGGCAGTGCGGTGATCGGCAGTGGGATGTCGTTTGGTATCGCGCTGGGGTATTACCTTTCCAGCTTTATGATCGAGCATTTTCATACTTCGTGGAAGATGCCGTTCCTGGCGATGGCGGTTCCGGTATTGATTGTGGCGCTGCTGATGCTGTTTTTCATTCGGGAAAAAGCGCCGCAAAGTGCGGGCGATACCCCAGCCGCTACAGCAACAAAGAGCGAATTCAGTTTCCTGGATCTGTTTAAAAACCGTAACCTGCTGATGGCCTACATCACCATCTTTTGCTCGATCTACGGCTTCTTCGTGATCATTACCTGGCTGCCGTATTATCTGCAAAAAGAACGCGGCATGGATATTGTGCACGCCGCCAGCATCGCCTCCATCGTGCCGTGGATCTCGGTACTGGGGACGCTGATTTGCAGCTATATCTCTGACAAGCTGGGCCGCAGAAAACCGGTGGTACTGTTTATGCTGCCTTTCTCACTGCTGGCGATCTTCGGCATCGTCTATTCCACCAGTGAAGCGGCGTTGATTGGCGTATTGGTGCTGTATGGGTTTATCGGCAAAATCAGCCTCAACCCGGTACTGATCGCACTGGTGGCAGACAACGCACCGCGTGCCGCGCTTAGCACCGCTTTCGGGCTGTATAACTTCTTTGGTATGGCGGCGTCGATCTTTGCACCTTACGTGACCGGCTTTATTGCCGACAGCACGGGGACGCTGAATGCGGGGTTCTACTTTGCCGCGATGATCACGGTGGTGGGTTTTATCGCCATGCTGTTTGTCAAAGAGGGGAAACCGGCGCAGGAGGCTTGATATTTGATACAGGGCGCAACCGTGCGGCTGCGCCCATGTTCGATTAATACAGCAGTGAATACAGCTGGCGGCGGTATTTGGCGGCCAGCGCATCGCCAGTCCCCAGTGCGGCCAGAATATCCATCAAGGTCTTGCGGGCGTTACCGTTAGCCGCCGCCAAATCCTTTTTCAGATGACCCATCAGCAATTCCAGCGCTTCTTCGTTGCGGCCAACCTGATGCAGTTGCAAGGCTAGCTGCACGGCCAGCTCGACGTTTTCCGGCTGTTGCTGAACCTGCTGCTGTAACTGCTGAATTTCTGGCGTATCGGCAGCCTGTTTCATCAGCTCAATCTGCGCGACCAGGCCGAGGTAACGGGTATCGCGATCCTGCAATGGAATGGTCGCCAGCACCGCTTCGGCATCATCCGTCTTGTTCAGGGCGATCTGGGTTTCCGCCAGCGTCAGGCCGATATCGCTGCGCTGATTGCTGAGACTCCAGGCATCTTTCAGCAAAGGCAGAGCTTCTGCTGCACGGTCTTCCTGCAACAGCTCAGTGGCTTCTGCCAGCTTGAGGTCTTCGGCTTTTGGCAGGAAACGCTGCAGGAATTCGCGGATCATCTCTTCCGGCTGCGGCCCTTGGAAACCATCAACCGGCTGACCATCCTTGAACAGATAGACGGTTGGCAGGGAACGCAGGCCAAACTGGGCGGCGATTGCCTGCTCGGCATCGCAATCCACCTTCGCCAGAACGAACTGACCCGCGTATTCCGCCGCCAGTTTATCCAGTATCGGGGTGAGCTGCAGACAGTGCTGGCTGCGATCCGACCAGAAGTAGAACAGCACCGGCTGGGACATGGACTGTTCCAGAGTCTGGTGCAGGTTAGTTTCGTTAATATCAACAACGGCTTGAGCTAGCATGGTTTCTCTCTAATCTGATCTTGCGGAGCCAATCTACTCTAGATGGGGGCAAAGCGGCGCGCTTCAACCCTTGGCCCCCGTTTGCTTAACCATTACTGCGCAATAACCAGTCCAGTGCACGGCCCGGCAGCAGGCGGCGCAGGATGCTCATGGTATGCGCCAGCAGAGTAACCGGGTAGCGCAGCTTGGCTTTGGGGCTTTCCAGCGCGTGGCGCAGCTTCGGTAACACCGCTTCGGCAGGCAGCGTCAAACGCTTGGCGATGCTTGGATTGTGCACCGGTTTATCGCTCTGCGCCTGATTGACGTTCTGGGTGAAATGGGTCGTCAGCGGGCCTGGCTCGATCAGGCTGACCTGAATGCCGCTGCCGTGCAGCTCCATACGCAACGCGTCCGACCAGGCTTCCAGCGCAAATTTGCTGGCGGCATAGGCCCCACGCCCGGCGCTGGAGATTAACCCCATCACCGAACTGGTCTGAATAATGCGCCCTTCACCATGCGGCAGCATGGCTGGCAGCAGCAACTGGGTGAGCTGGTGGGTGCCAAACAGGTTGGCGGAGAATTGCCGTTCCAGCTGTTGGCGTGAAACCGAGCTGAGTGGCCCGTAAACGCCGAAACCGGCATTGTTGAACAGACCGTACAGCCGCCCGTTGGTCAGCTCGATCACCTGCGCGGCGGCGCGTTCTACGCTGGCGCTATCGTCCAGATCCAGCTCAATGCCTTCCAGCCCATGCTGGCGCATATTTTCCACGTCTTCTGGCTTACGGCAGGCGGCCAGCACGCGATAGCCACGGTTACGCAGATCTTGCGCTGCAATCAATCCTATCCCGCTGGAACAGCCGGTTATCAATACCGCTTTTTGCATAACTTTACCTAGTAGCTAACCCTATTCAGTTAGACTCATGTTTAACTAGTGGTTCCAGCTGTTGCGCCATCCAGGTGGCGATAAACGGCTGGGCATCCTGATTGGGGTGCAAACCGTCATCCTGCATCCATTCCGGTTTGATCACCACCTGTTCCATATAAAACGGCAGCAGCGGGATGTTGAACTGCTTGGCCAACGCAGGATACAGCGCCCCGAAGGCCTCGGTGTAGCGGCGGCCATAGTTTGGCGGAATATGAATTTGCATCAGCAGCGGTTTGGCCCCCGCCTGCAAAACCAGCGTGATAATCTGGTTGAGGTCGCGCTCGATATCCGCAGCCGGGAAGCCGCGCAGACCATCGTTGGCCCCCAGCTCGATCAGCACCCAGCGGGGCTGATGTTGTTTCAACAGCTCGGGCAAGCGTGCCAGCCCCTGAGCGGCGGTGTCACCGCTGATACTGGCATTGACCACGGTCGGGTGACCAGGTTGTTTCTGCCACTCATCGGCCAGGCGAGTGGCCCAGGCTTGCGCTACCGGCAACCGATAGCCAGCACTTAAACTGTCGCCCAAAATCAATAAGGTATCGGCCGCGACAGCACGTAAACTGAATAATCCCAACAGCAAAAGGAAGGGAAGATGCCAGCGGAAAACGTTCTTGAAGTTCATCATCTTAGTAAACACGTTGGTCAGGGTGAGCATCAGCTTACCATCCTTACCGGAGTCGAGCTGGTTGTCAAACCCGCACAGACAATTGCGCTGATCGGCGAGTCCGGTTCGGGGAAATCGACCTTGTTGGGCATCCTTGCCGGGCTGGACGACGGCAGCGAAGGCGAAGTTAGCCTGCTGGGGGAATCGCTGACCGCGCTGGATGAAGAAGGGCGAGCTGCGCTGCGGGCAAAAAACGTCGGTTTTGTGTTCCAGTCTTTCATGCTGGTCCCCACCTTGAACGCGTTGGAAAACGTACAACTCCCTGCGCTGCTGCGTGGTGAAAGCGATCGTCAAAGCCGGGACCAAGCGGTGCAACTGTTGGAACAGCTGGGATTAGGCAAGCGTCTTAATCACCTGCCAGCGCAACTTTCCGGCGGGGAGCAACAGCGTGTGGCGTTGGCACGGGCGTTCAGTGGCCGCCCTCGGGTGCTGTTCGCCGATGAACCCACCGGCAACCTGGATCGCCAGACTGGTGAGCGCATTGCCGATCTGCTGTTCTCCCTCAACCGCGATTTCGCCACCACACTGATCCTGGTCACCCATGACGAGACCCTGGCGGCTCGCTGTCAGCGGCGGCTGCGCTTGCGTGAAGGCAAGCTGTGGGAGGAAGCATGATTTGGCGTTGGTTCTGGCGTGAATGGCGTTCGCCTTCGCTGCTGATCGTCTGGCTGGCGCTGACGCTGTCGGTGGCCTGCGTGTTGGCACTGGGCAGCATCAGCGATCGCATGGACAAAGGCTTGAGCCAGCAAAGCCGCGACTTTATCGCCGGGGATCGGGTATTGCGTACCGCGCGCCCGGTGCCGGAAGGCTGGCTGCTCGATGCCCAACAACAGGGGCTGAAAGTCAGCCGCCAGCTCTCTTTTACTACCATGACCTACGCAGGGGATCGTCCGCTACTGGCCAACGTCAAGGCTACCGATGCGGCCTATCCGCTGTATGGGCAATTGGAAACCTTGCCAGCCAATCTCAAACCTGTGCCAGGCAGCGTGTTGGTGGCTCCGCGTCTGTTGGCATTATTGGATATCAAGGTCGGCGACAATCTGGAGGTGGGGGATACCACGTTACGCATCGCCGGTGAAATCGTGCAGGAGCCGGACTCCGGTTTCAATCCGTTCCAGACTGCACCTGGCATTATCATCAATCTGGCCGATGTGGATAAAACCGGAGCGGTACAGCCGGGCAGCCGCCTGACCTACCGTTATATGTTTGCCGGTGCGCCAACCGATATTCAACGCTATGAAGAACGTCTCAAACCGCAGCTCAAACCCGATCAGCGCTGGTATGGGTTAGAGGAGTCCGGCAGTGCGTTAGGCAAATCGCTACAGCGTTCCCAACAGTTCCTGCTGCTTTCGGCATTGCTGACCTTGCTGCTGTCGATTGCCGCCGTAGCGGTAGCCATGAGTCACTATTGCCGCAGCCGCTATGACCTGATTGCGGTGCTGAAAACCCTGGGGGCTGGCAGAAAGGCGCTCAGCAAGCTGATTATTGGCCAGTGGTTGGCGGTGTTACTGCTGGCGGGAACCTGCGGCAGCGTGATTGGTCTCGGGTTTGAAGCGGTGTTAATCCGCTTGTTGGCACCGGTGTTGCCGGGGGAACTCCCCGCAGCCGGGGGCTGGCCGTGGCTGTGGGCGATGGGGGCTCTGGTCATGATTTCTCTGCTGGTTGGGTTGCGCCCGTACCGACAACTGCTGGCGACTCAGCCACTGCGCGTACTGCGCCGGGATGTGGTGGCTAACGTCTGGCCTTTGCGTTACTTCCTGCCAGCTACTGCGGTGATTGTGGTCGGGCTACTGACGGTATTAATGGGGGCAAGTACGCTACTGTGGGCCATTCTGGCCGGTATGGTGGTGCTGGCCTTGCTGCTGGGGGGAATAGGCTGGGGCAGCCTGTTGCTGCTGCGGCGCATCACGCTGAAAAATCTGGCGCTGCGGTTGGCGGTGAATCGCCTGTTGCATCAGCCTTGTGTGACGATCAGCCAGTTAGCGGCGTTCTCGCTGTCGTTTATGTTACTGGCCCTGCTGCTAGTCTTGCGTGGCGATCTGCTCGATCGCTGGCAACAACAATTACCGCCGGACAGCCCGAACTATTTCCTGCTGAATATGACTACGGCACAGGTTCCACAGGTGAAAGCCTTCTTGCAACAGCATCAGTTGCATGAGGAAACCTTCTATCCCATCGTGCGTGTACGCCTGTCTGAAATTAACCAGCAGGTGGCGACGGAGCGGGTGCATGAAGACGATCCCGGTGGCGAGGCGGTGAACCGTGAACTGAACCTGACCTGGCAAAGCGATCTGCCGGACCATAACCCGTTGACGGCAGGCACCTGGCCGCCGAAAACCGGCGAGGTCTCGATGGATGAAGGGATCGCCGGCAGGCTCAAGATCCAACTGGGCGATACCTTGACGTTCAGCGGCGATACTCAATCGTTCAGCGCTAAAGTCACCAGCCTGCGGCAGGTGGATTGGGAAAGCCTGAAGCCGAACTTTTACTTTATCTTCCCACCGGGTGCATTGGACGGCCAGCCACAAACCTGGCTGACCAGCTTCCGCTATGACGGTGACGGCAAGGTGCTGACGCAGCTCAACCGCCAGTTCCCAACCCTGAGCCTGCTGGATATCGGTTCGATCCTGAAGCAGGTCGGCGGCGTGTTGCAGCAGGTGAGTAGGGCGCTGGAGGTGATGGTGGTGCTGGTGGTGATCTGCGGCGGTCTGCTGTTACTGGCACAGGTACAGGTAGGGATGCGGCAACGTAGGCAGGAACTGGTGGTTTACCGCACGCTAGGCGCAGGTAAACGCCTGTTGCGCGGTACGCTGTGGTGCGAGTTTGCGTTGCTTGGGCTGGTGGCCGGGATCGCGGCGGCGGTGGGGGCAGAAGCGGCGCTTTGGCTGTTGCAGACCAAGGTGTTCGACTTCCCGTGGGCACCTACGCCGGTGCTGTGGTGGGCGTTACCGCTGCTGAGTGCCTTGCTGCTCTCGCTGTGTGGCGGCTGGCTTGGCGTGCGCCTGCTGCGCGGCCGGGCGTTGTTCCGCAGCTACGAAGGGTAAACGGCGAATAAAAAAGGGTTCAGCGTGGCTGAACCCTTAATTTGCAGTTGTGAACGGATTATCCCAGCTTTTGCTGTGCCCAGGCCAAGCCACTTTGATACTCGGCTGGCAGCAGCGGCGCTAATGCCTGCAACGCCTGTTGCAAAGAGGCCGCATCGGGATCGTTGAGATTCAGATGACCCACCTTACGCCCCTCACGCACCTCTTTCTCATACCAGTGCAAATGCACCAGCGGCAGGGCCAGCCATTGCTGGTTCACCGCCGTACCGATCAGATTGACCATCACCGAAGGGGTATTCACCACCGGCTTAGGCAGCGGCAGCCCCAGGATGGCCCGCAAATGCAGCTCAAACTGGCTGATGGAAGCGCCGTTCTGCGTCCAGTGGCCACTGTTGTGGACACGCGGAGCCAGCTCGTTGATCAACAGGCTGTCACCGACGATAAAGCACTCCATCGCCATTACACCCACGTAGTTCAACTCATCGAGGATCGCAGCCAACATCTGCTCGGCCTGCTGTTGCAACGCCGGGTTAGGCTGTGGCAGCGCCACGCTGGTACGCAGAATGCCTTCTTCGTGCAGGTTGTGGGTCAGCGGATAGAATACCGACTGGCCATCGTGACCACGGGCACCCACCAACGACACTTCGCCAGAGAAATTAATCCCCTGCTCGACGATGCATTCACCATAGTTATCCGCCGGTAACTCAGCCTCTTGGCCCGGGCGCAAACGCCACTGGCCGCGGCCGTCGTAACCACCCACGCGGCGTTTAACGATCGCCAACTCACCCAAGGTGGCAAACACCTGGGGCCATTCGCCAGCATTTGCCAGCAATTGCCAAGGCGCGGTAGCGAGATGAAGTTGATCGAGCAGTTGCTTCTGCGTCAGGCGATCGGCCAGACGCGGGAAGATATCGCGGTTGACGAAGTTATTGTGTGTCGCCAGCTCGCGGGTCAGGGCGGTTTCTGGCCAGCGTTCGATCTCTGCGGTGATCACCGCGTTTTGATAGGGCACCGCTTCCGGCTCGGCATCCAGACCGACAGGATAAACCGCAATGCCCAACGGCTCACCGGCCTGGCGCAGCATACGCCCTAACTGGCCGTTACCCAGTACGCAAACCGGCTTCATGCATCCTCCCGTGGGTCTGGATGGTTCAGCACCTCGTCGGTCTGTGCCTGACGCCACTGTGCCAACCGCTGTGCCAGCCCGGCATCGTGCAGCGCCAGGATTTGTGCTGCCAGCAACCCGGCGTTGGCCGCACCGGCTTTGCCGATGGCGAGCGTACCCACCGGAATGCCGCGTGGCATCTGCACGATGGAATACAGGCTATCGACACCGCTCAATGCAGCGCTTTGCACTGGCACACCCAGCACCGGAACCAGCGTTTTGGCCGCCAACATGCCTGGCAGATGCGCAGCACCACCGGCACCGGCGATGATTACGTCAAAACCCATGGCCTTGGCATGTTCGGCAAAGCTGAACAGCTTGTCCGGCGTGCGGTGGGCGGAGACAACTTCGACATGGAACGGGACATTCAGCGTGGTCAGAACTTCGGCCGCGGACTGCATAGTGGCCCAGTCACTTTTTGAACCCATTACGATTGCGATTTTAACCCCAGCGTTGGCGGCTGAAGTAGCGGTGGCTCCCATGAGTGCATGGCTCCTGTGATGTGGACAAACGTCGGCTGGCAGGCCGTATGAGGGCGTAGAGCATATCATGGGTACAGGGAGAGGAAAACGGTTGCGTCGACGGTTTTTACCATCAAAAGCTGGAAAACGGCCTAGAAGGGGAACTCGATAAGTTCCACGGCATCTGCCGTGACTTTAATCATTGAGCCTTGTGTATGCCAGGCTCCCAGCACCGCGCGATGGGCTTTACCGTTTGGTAATGCCAGCGGATGGACTGCTGGGCGATGGGTGTGGCCGTGGATCATCCAGTGGACGTTGTGGCGCAACATGGCCTGCTCAACGGCCTGCGGGTTGACGTCCATAATCGCGGTGGATTTGTATTGGTTGCTTTGTTGGCTGCGAGCACGCATTTTAGCGGCGATCTTCAAGCGCCAGCGCAGGGGGAGAGCCAGAAAAGCACGTTGGATCCAGGTGTTATGAACTTTCTTGCGGAATTCTTGATAGGCCTGATCGTCGGTGCACAGGGTATCACCGTGCAGGATCAGGATCTTGCGGCCATACAGCTCGACGACTTGCTCTTCCGGTAGCAGGATCATGCCGCTCTGCCTGGCAAAGCGCTTACCCAACAGGAAATCGCGGTTGCCGTGAATGAAGTAGCAGGGCACTCCGGCCTGGTGCAACGCCTTGAGTGCGGTGGCAATTTCGCGATGCAACGGCTCGGGGTCGTCATCGCCAATCCAGGCTTCAAACAGATCGCCCAAGATATATAACGCATCGGCGTGAACGGCTTCACGCTGCAAAAAACGCAGAAAACCGGCAGTAATTGCCGGTTCCTGTACGCATAGATGCAGGTCTGCGATGAACAGCGTGCTCATGCAGCCGCGATTACTCGCTGACGGTAACGCTGGTGATCACGACATCTTCAACCGGTACATCCTGGTGCATGCCGCTGCGGCCAGTTTTTACCGCTTTGATCTTCTCGACCACGTCCATGCCTTCTGCCACTTCGGCAAATACGCAGTAACCCCAACCCTGGGAGTTTTCAGCACGGAAGTTCAGGAAGTCGTTATCTACCACGTTGATGAAGAACTGGGCGGTGGCAGAGTGTGGATCGTTGGTACGAGCCATTGCCAGGGTGCCACGGGTGTTTTTCAGGCCGTTGTTAGCTTCGTTCTTGATGGTTGCTTTGGTGTCTTTCTGACGCATACCAGGTTCAAAACCACCACCCTGAACCATAAAGCCGTTGATGACACGGTGGAAGATGGTGTTGTTGTAGAAGCCTTCACGGCAGTAGTTCAGGAAGTTTTCAACGGTAACCGGTGCCTTGTCAGCAAAGGTCTTGATAACGATATCGCCGTGATTGGTGTGGAAAGTAACCATAGTTTTAGTCCTAGCAAGATGAAATGAGCTGTCACATAGGAAGGCGTGTGAGCAATCAGACCGACTTTATAACATATCTCAATTAATCAGTCAGCAGTGGCTAGGGTGGCAGTTTCGCGGCAGAAATACACGTGTTGTTATCTTAGTCTGGATCAGGTTAATTCCGATCTCACGCAATTTTCTGCCGATCAATTCAGCAATCCTTGGGCTTGACCTTGCAATAGAGCAGCCTTCGGGTTTCAATATGCGGATATGTTTGTTATCACGCACACCACGGACAGCCCTGATGCTAAAGATATTTAATACCCTGAGTCGTCAAAAAGAGGAATTTAAGCCCATTCATGCCGGTAAAGTCGGTATGTACGTGTGCGGGGTAACCATTTATGACCTGTGTCATATCGGCCACGGGCGTACCTTTGTTGCTTTCGACGTGGTAGCGCGCTACCTGCGTTACCTCGGCTATTCGCTGAACTACGTGCGTAACGTGACCGACGTGGACGATAAAATCATCCGTCGTGCGGCAGAAAACGGTGAAACCTGCGATCAACTGACCACGCGTATGCTGGCAGAGATGCACGCCGATTTTGATTCGCTGCTGATCGAACGCCCGGATCAGGAGCCGCGAGCCACCCATCATATCGAAGAAATCATCGAGATCACCCAACGCCTGTTGGCACGCGATCATGCCTATGTGGCCAGCAACGGCGACGTGATGTTCTCCATCGATAGCGATCCACAATATGGCCTGCTTTCCCGTCAGGATCTGGAGCAACTGCAAGCCGGTGCGCGCGTGGAAATCGACGATGTAAAACGCAACCCGATGGACTTCGTGCTGTGGAAGATGTCCAAGCCGGGCGAACCAAGCTGGGAATCACCTTGGGGTCCAGGCCGTCCTGGCTGGCATATTGAATGCTCGGCCATGAACTGCAAACAGCTAGGCACCCATTTTGACATTCACGGCGGTGGTTCCGATCTGATGTTCCCGCACCACGAGAACGAGATTGCCCAATCCAGCTGTGCGCACGATGGCCCGTACGTCAATTACTGGATGCACTCCGGGATGGTGATGATTGATAAAGAGAAGATGTCGAAGTCGTTGGACAACTTCTTTACCATCCGTGACGTGCTGGGTTATTACGACGCCGAAACCGTGCGTTACTTCCTGATGTCTGGCCACTACCGCAGCCAACTGAACTACAGCGAAGAGAATCTCAAGCAGGCTCGCGCTTCGCTGGAGCGTTTATATACCGCACTGCGTGGCACCGACGCTAATGCCAAACCTGCTGGCGGTGAAGCCTTTGAAGCGCGCTTCCGTGAAGCCATGGACGACGACTTCAACACCCCGGAAGCCTATTCCGCGTTGTTCGACCTGGCGCGTGAAGTAAACCGTCTGAAGAGCGAAGATATGGCGGCGGCGAATGGGTTGGCGGCAGAGCTGCGTAAGCTGGCCAAGGTCTTGGGCCTGCTGCAACAGGAACCAGAACAGTTCCTGCAAGGTGGCGCACAGGTGGACGACTCGGAAGTGGCAGAGATTGAAGCGTTGATCAAACAGCGTAACGACGCGCGTGCCGCCAAAGACTGGGCGCTGGCAGATGCCGCTCGCGATCGGTTGAACGAGATGAATATCGTGCTGGAAGATGGCCCGCAGGGGACCAGCTGGCGTCGTAAGTAAATAGTAATCAGAGCAAGGACCCACTTTTTACAAGTGGGTCCTTGCCACTAGGATCTCTCCTTTGGTTTACCCATCAAATCTCATTTTCGCCAAGCGGGTGGCTTAAAAACACCCCTGCATAAATCGTTATAGCTAATCAGTTTTTTTGAACTTATTGTGCAAAATTATGCGTTGTGATTATTTTGTGGGAATACTAGTATCTTTAATCTTTATAAGAACGGCACATAACGGATATGTTGGATGAGCTATTGTTTAGGAATGCGCTCAAATTAAATATATTACATGGAGTTAATTATGAACTTAAAAAATATTATATTTACAGCCGCCTTTTTTACATTTTTACCCCTTGGCTTACATGCTCAGGAAAATAAATCTGCAGTTGATTTATCAAAATTTAGATTTAGCTATGAAGAGATGCATGAAATCGCCAATGATAAATTGCTGTCACATCGTATCTTTTATGAGAAACCGTCAGAAGGTCCTGATGCAGCCTGGTTCGATGCAGTTAAACAGGGAAATTTGTCAGAGGTAAAAAGAATGGTGGCGGCCGGGCAGAATCTGGAAGCGAAGGATGAAGCCTCCCTGGGACAGACCGCTTTAGGATGGGCTGCCTTTATTGGTTATTTGGATATGGTTAAGTATCTTACCGAACAGGGTGCTGATATTCGAGCAACGGATAGGGCTGATGTTTATCATTCGGTCAAATCAGCCGTCATGGGGAAAAACGCGGAGGTTGTAAAATATCTTCATGAGCGCTTAAAGGGTGATGTCGACTGGGATGCTGTCGAGCAAGATGGTGAAACTTTATTTATGGTCGCCGCAGTGGATGGAAGACTTGAGGTGGTAAAATACATTCTGCAGTTTAACCCGGATATAAATGTGGTGGCGAAGAACGAAAATCCAAAAATTGACGCCAGTCCTCTCAGTGGTGCCTGTGAAAATGGGTTTACTGATGTTGCTAATCTGTTGATATCCAAAGGTGCCATCAATCATAAAACCGGTAAATCCAGCTGTGAGTAAGGATTATAGGTAATAGATTTCCAACTGCGGCCAATCTCGCCGCAGTTGGAAAATACCTCTCCTTGGCACGGCCCATTCTTACAGGTAAGGTGGCAAACATGGCTTCCTTCAGGCTTGAGTTTCATTGACCAGTCGCTGATTGATGTAATCAATGGCTTGCTGCGGATCCATTATCTTGTTCACCACGTTGGTCACGCCCTGGCCGATAATGATCTCCGCATGGCGCAGGTTGAACAACTCGCCCTGTAAACCCCGAGATTCACGGATGCCGGTACTAGGATTATCCCGTAGCAGGTTGAACCACGGATAGAGATGCAGGATGCGCTGATTCTGATAGATGCTGCGGTGGGCACTGTTACCGCCCAAAAGCACCAGATGCTCGGTAATTTCAGCCGAATACAGCCAACGGAAGAACTGTTCTACCTGTGCCTTCTTATCACTGAAACGAGACATGCCTAACGAGCCACCGCCCATCTGCGGGATGTTGCCCGGAACTGGCGCGTAACCTATTGCCGGTGATAGAGGGCTGTGGGCGACGTCGTTGAACAGATTCATATACATGATCAGCATCGCCACTTGGCCTTGCTCAAACTGGGCCACCGCAGCGTTCCACCATTCACTGTTGAGATTGGTGGTGACGGTAAGCTGTTGCTGATATTGCCGCAACGCTTCGATGGCTGATGTTGCCTCCAGTTGCACCGGTTTGTCTTGGTGCACTAGCCGCCCACCTAATGCGTAATAGCGCAGCAGAAACTCGGTAGCAATTAACCCGGAACTACCGAGAGTCGTTGATGAACCTATCGGACGCTGCGGGTTACCGGGTTGATGAGTTGCCGTGAAAAAGGCCGTAATGTCATCAAATTCGTCGAAACTGGTCGGGATCTTCAGTTCCTTGCCGGATTTCTCATAGAACATGCGTTTGACCGTGGGGTCTTCGAACAGATCGCGGCGATAGAACAGCAACTGGGTGCTGGCATCAAACGGCAACGCATAGGCTTTGCCGTCAATCTGGCTGAAATGATGGCCAATTTCTTCCGAGAAGTTATCCAGTAGTCCCGTTAGCGCTGGGGCAATTTCTGCCAACGGCGTGAGGGCCTTTTCTGCAAACCAGGGGAGGCAGGCCATATCGATACGCAGCAAATCGTAATAAGGATGCAGATGCAGATTCGAGAGGATCTCAAACACTTCATCATAAGGATAAACCGCGAGATTCACCTTGATACCGGTCTGGCGATAGAAATGCGGCAACAGTTTTTTCAGCGCATCGGTGGAGGGGCTAGGCAAGATCAGCATGTTCAGCGTTTCACACTGCTCAGAAACGGCGGGCATGGATTGAACGTCGAGAGCAAAGCCGCGGCTATCCAGTATCTGCTCATCGGCCAGTGTCACTAATCCGCAGATATAACGGGCGATTTCCAGACCCAGCCGGGCGTAATCCATCTGATAGTGGTACTGATTGGCTACTACGGCGGGTTCGTTATCGCTGAGTTGCCAGATCGGCGGGCAGGGGACCGCGCTCCCCAGATAGGCCGCCTGCGTCAGGCAACGGGCTTTATCGCTGTCTTGAGCAATCAGTACCTGTGGCGGCTGGTCAGCAAAAAAAGCGAAAGCGGCGGTGTGGCATTCACTGGCCGGTGATGGCACGACAGTGAGCTGGGTCGATGGGCTTAACTGTGCCAGCGTAGCTTTCAATGCCTCGACAAAACACTGGCCGTTGGTATAGGCGAGTGGCTCACAAAGCACGCCAACGTGTGCGGGCTGAGCGCGGGCGATCTCGCTGGCAATGGCTTGGCCAGCCAGGCAAAAGTTCAGGTTGAATGTGGCCTTGGCCTGCGCTGGATGGCGATAGACAAACAGGATCTGATCCGCTGGCAGCCGCAGCGTCTGATAATAGCTTTCGCTGTCGGCAAGGCAGGAGACCGTAACGATGGTTTGGTAGGATTTTGCGGCCAGTGTCTGCAAGATATCTCTTTCGGCAGAGGGCAGATCGTTAGTGACGTAAAGATCCAGATCGCCTGGGAAAGAAGATCGTAACGATTGCTGAAGCCCGCGGTAGAGCTGGTGATACTGCTCACTGTTGATATCGGGCAGGATCAGCGCAACGCCACTGCTTTTGCTGGCGCGTAGCGACTGCGCCTGGGCATTAATTTGATAACCCATTTGCTGGGCGGCCTGTTTGACCGCCTCGATCTTTTCAACGCTGACATTGCCGCGCCCGTTGAGCACGTTGGAAGCGGTGCCATGAGATACCCCCGCCAGCTTCGCTATATCCTTGATAGTTGCCATTTTCCCACCGCTTTGAGCCGCCTGTTTTGATGCTAACACCGGCATGAGCGCTCCGCTATCTCGATTTCTATCCAAGCATGAAATTTGGATCGTTCCATAATTAAGTGACTGTTATTTGTACTTAATTAAACCGATGTCACAAAATTGATGAAAAACGTAATAATGACCAAATGTTATTTTTAGTGAATTGATTTTGCTAAATATTAAATTAAATTTTTGAAGCCGATCACCAATATGCATTGCAGTGTTAACCGTTTTTTGGCCTCGGGATTATGATTGACACGTTCCAAAATCACCTTCATGGTTCACCTTAACGAAGGCGATAGGAACGATAGGTCAGTAATGTACTGAATAAAAAGGATAAAAAATGAAAATACATTTCCTGGGATCGGCTGCCTCTGAAGGGATCCCTAATCCGTTTTGCCGCTGCGAACATTGCCAACAGGCCCGTTTTCTCAAGGGGAAAGATCTGCGTACCCACTCTTCGGCGATTATTGATGATGTGATGTTGATCGACGTCGCCCCGGAGTTCAGCCAACAGCTGTTGCGTGATGGGCTGGACGCGAGTGGCTTCACCGACCTGCTGTTTACCCATACACATCCAGATCACTTCAACGTCGGTGAGCTGTTTAGCCGAATGGAGGGGTACGGCTTCAATATCGACCATCCGCTGGAGATTTTTGGTAACGACCGGGCGATCAACGGTTGTGCTGCGGTATTACCGGGTTACAGCAAACAGCGTTTTGGTTTCCACTGCCTGGTGCCTTTTGTCACCGTAGAAAGCCATGGCTACAAGATCACACCGCTGCTGGCTAACCATGCCAAGTGGGAGCTGTGCTACGTGTATGTGATCGAAAAAGACGGCCAGACGATTTTTTATGGCCATGATTCCGGCTGGTTCCCTGAACTCACCTGGCAGTGGCTACAGGGCAAAGCGTTGGATTTGGTGGTGCTGGAATGCACCTACGGTTTCAACGGCGACGATCGCACTGACAATCATATGAGCCTGGAAACCGTGTTTGCCGCCCAAGAGAAGCTGCGTGCGATGGAGTGCCTGCATTCAGACAGCCAGATCGTGGTGTCACATATTTCTCACAGCGGCAAGTTGCTGCATGAGGAACTGGTGGCGGCCTGTCGTGATAAAAACATCACCGTTGCGTATGACGGCCTGACCGTTAACGTGGCATAGGGGGAGATCTCATGGACTTTAACAAGACTCCTCGCCTGCTGATCATGATGTTTGTGCAGTATTTCATGCAGGGTGCCTGGAATATGACGATGGGCCTGGTGCTGAGTACCTACGGTATGGCGGCCATTATCGGTTCATCCTATGCGCTGTTGGGGTTGGCAACGATACTCTCGCCGCTGTTTATCGGCATGGTTGCAGATCGCTTCTTTGCTTCTCAGAAAGTCATGGCGATCCTGCACCTGATCAACGCCGGGGTGATCCTGTGTGTACCGCAGTTTATCGAGGCGCAGGACACCACCATGACGCTGGTGATGATCTTCCTGGTTGGGCTGCTGTTCTATCCGACCACCGCGCTGGCCAACAGCATCAGCTTTAGCCATATCAACGGCGTGAAGTACTTCCCGGTGATCCGCGTGTTTGGCACCTTCGGTTTTATGGCGATAGGTTTCATCATCGGGCAGATGGGATATTCCGGCGATACCATGACCTGGTACATTGCATCGGCCGCTGGGGTGGGATTGGGGCTGTACTGCTTTACCTTGCCGGATACACCGCCGAAGGCCAAGGGCAGCACCTTCACCCTGCGCGATCTGCTGTGCCTGGATGCGCTGTCGCTGTTTAAAGATCGTAACTTCTCCATTCTGATGCTGAGCATCTTTGTGTTGATGATCCCCAAAACCGCCTATTCCGCCTATATTCCGGTATTCCTCAAAGCGCTCGGGTTTGATAACGCCGCCTCCATGATGCAGGTAGGGATCGCCTGTGAAGTGGTGTTTATGTTCCTGCTTTCGTTCTTCCTACTGAAAGCGGGCTTCAAGGTGACGTTGATGATGGGCGCGGTGTGCTGGATCATCCGTTCGGTGCTGTTCTCTCAGGCTGCGCTTGACGCCAACATGACGTTTGTCCTGATTGGCCTGATGCTGCAAGGTTTCTGCTGGGACTTCTTCTTTACGGTAGGGGACATCTATGTCGACCGTAAAGCACGGCCCGAAATCAAAGCTCAGGCCCAGAGTCTGCGCTTTATCGTCTCCAATGGTTTTGGTTTGTTGTTCGCGTCCACCATTTGCGGCCAGATCTTCAACAGCACCGTGACTGAGCAGGGCCCGCAGGCGTTACCGCAGTGGGAAAGCTTCTGGCTATTCTCGGCGATTATCGCCGCCGTTGTCTCGGTGTTCTTCTTTATTTTCTTCAAGGACGATCTTTCTAAACAGAAAACGCCGGCGGCAATGAAGCCTGCGCAGCAATAGGAAGCAACATGGACAGCTGGTTATCGGTGCTGGGCGGGTTGGGGCCGCTCCATCTGGCGACGGTAGGCAAAATAGTCGCGGCGTTTGTTCTGGGGGGGGTGATTGGCCTGGAACGTGAATCCAAGGGCAAGCCCGTTGGGTTTAAAACCTGCGTGATCATTGCCGTCGCCAGCTGTGTATTAACGGTGGTGTCGATTCAGTCTGCGGAGTATTACGCCGAGATATCCGTCAATATTCGCAGCGATCCCATGCGGTTGGCCGCACAGATTATCAGTGGGGTGGGCTTCCTTGGTGCTGGGGTGATCTTGCACCGCCGTGATGACGCCATTTCCGGTCTGACGACCGCCGCGATCGTTTGGGCATCGGCGGGAGTGGGGATTGCCTGCGGAGCCAGTTTTTATTTGCACGCAATCTTGGCTACTGCACTGTTTTTACTGGCGATAAAAATCAGCCCCTATATTTTCCTGCTGCAATCGAGGGATCACTATCTGGGGAAGGTCAAAGTACGGCTGATACTCGATGAGCAGGCAGGGCTAGCCAGCTTGATGGCCCAGCTTAATCAGCAGAGAAACCTGATTGATGCAATGACGATACGTGACGTCAAAAAGCACAAGATTGAAGTTAACTTTAAGCTAACGGTAAGGAAAAGGACGACCCTGGACGAACTGTATGGCACGTTGCGTGCTATGCAACACGTGTGCTTCGTTGCATTGGAGCATTAACAGGTTTGAGTAGATCAAAAATGCCGGGTAGCTTAGCCAACCCGGCATTTTTTTCCTGGCGCTTGAACAATCAGGCTTTAACCGTGACGTTCATGCCTTTGTAGCTGACCTTCTGGCCATCAACGATCTTGCAGCGCTTACGCGTTTCGACCTGACCGTTTACTTTGACCTGCCCTTCGGCGATCACTTCTTTCGCGGCACCGCCGCTGTCACACCAGCCCTGGAACTTCAGCAGATCGCACAGTTCGACATGAGGGTGACCTTCCAGATTGAAAATTTCCATACTGCCTTAACTTAGTTAGGTTGAACGTCGTGAAATTCCTCGCAGGCTTGCAAGGTATTTTGGATCAGTGTAGCAACGGTCATGGGGCCGACGCCACCTGGGACCGGAGTAATGAAGGCCGCACGTTCGCTTGCGGCTTCGAAGTCTACGTCGCCGACTACTTTACCACTTTCCAGGCGGTTGATGCCGACATCGATCACGATCGCACCCGGTTTGATCCAATCACCTGGAATAAACCCAGGTTTGCCCACGGCCACGATCAGCAGATCGGCATTTTCTACATGGTGGCGCAGGTTTTTAGTAAAGCGGTGCGTGACGGTGGTGGTACAGCCCGCCAGCAGCAGCTCCATGCTCATCGGGCGGCCAACGATGTTGGAGGCACCCACTACCACGGCATTCAGGCCATAGGTATCGATGTTATAGCGTTCCAACAGGGTGACAATACCGCGTGGGGTACAAGGGCGCAGTTTAGGCGCACGCTGGCACAGGCGGCCGACGTTGTAAGGGTGGAAACCGTCCACGTCTTTATCCGGGCTGATGCGCTCCAGCACCTTCACGTTATCAATGCCCGCAGGCAGAGGGAGTTGCACCAGAATGCCGTCGATCTCTTTATCGGCGTTTAATTTGTCGATCAGCGCCAGCAGTTCAGGCTCGGTGGTGGAAGCGGGCAGATCGTAAGAGCGGGAGATAAAGCCCACTTCCTCACAGGCCTTGCGCTTGCTGGCGACATAAATCTGCGAAGCCGGATTCTCACCAACCAGTACCACCGCCAGGCCCGGCGCACGCTTGCCAGCTGCCAGACGTTGTTTCACTTGCTCAGCCACTTCGTTTCTAACCTGCTGCGCAATCGTTTTGCCATCAATAATCTTTGCTGCCATCAGTGAGGAAATCCATCATTTAAGAAAAGCGGGGGATGGCGCTATTTTGGCAGAAGAGAGGCGCGCTGTCAGGCTTTCGATCGGGTTAATGCAGAGAATAAGCACACGATTGCGTAGCGGTTTAGACATTTTTTACACCAAAGGAATGATCCTCTACGCTTTTTTTACCTCAATTGTCTGACTCTTCACTTCATGGTTACTGTTGGTCTGAGCATCGCCCTTCTAAGCCGTAGGTCTGGGCAAGAAGGTAAGGATATTGGCCGTTATGGCCAGGTATTTACGTAGTCAGATCATCGCGTTAGGTTGATTTTTAGTTGTTGATTTGTGCGAAAAATCACCATAAAGCACGCTTGCGGCCAGCACACCAACAAAAGGCATTGACTCGATAACCTCTGACCGTATAATCCAACTCCGCAACCTCGGTTGCCGCATCCGCATTTCAATGCGCCCTTAGCTCAGTTGGATAGAGCAACGGCCTTCTAAGCCGTAGGTCACAGGTTCGAGCCCTGTAGGGCGTACCATTTTTACTTCTCTCAACGTCTACTCAAATCTACTAAACCCCTCTATAATGCCTGATACAGCTGATATCACCGTATCCCAACGTCTACCTGTTTCTACTGAAATCTACATGCATGTGGGGGTATATCTGGTGGTATGTCCAGGTTCAATGAAGTGGGGTACCCCCAATGAAGTTAAATGCCCGCCAAGTAGACACCGCCAAGCCCAAGGGCAAGCCTTACAAGCTTTCTGATGGTGGTGGTTTGTATTTGCTCGTTAATCCGACCGGTGCCCGTTACTGGCGTCTGAAGTATCGCGTGGCTGGAAAAGAAAAGCTTTTAGCCATAGGCGTGTATCCAGACGTGCCGCTGGCTGATGCCAGAGCCAAGCGTGATGAAGCCAAACGTCTGTTGGCTGCTGGTGGTGATCCTGGTGAGGAGAAGAAGTCGGAGAAACAGGCTAAAAAGGTGAGCGTTGAAAACACCTTTGAAGCACTGGCCAGAGAGTGGCACGCCTACAAAGTGCCGAACTGGTCTAACGGCTATGCCGAAGATCTGATGGAGTCCTTCGAAAAAGACATCTTCCCCTATATCGGGAAACGACCCGTTGCCGATATCAAACCCCTTGAAGTTTTAGAGGCGCTGCGCAAGTTAGAGAAACGTGGTGTTCTCGACAAGATGCGTAAAATTCGCCAAGCCTGCAGCCAGACGTTCCGTTATGCAATCGTCACCGGTAGGGCTGAGAACAACCCGGCCAGCGAATTAGCTGGAGCACTCGCCATTCAGAAGCATACACATTATCCCCACCTGGTTGCGACAGAGTTCCCTGAGTTTCTCCAGTGCCTTAATGAGTACACCGGCAGCCCAATAACAAAAATTGCGACCCGGCTATTACTGCTGACAGGGGTTCGCACCATTGAGCTACGTGCTGCTGAATGGGCAGAGTTCGATCTGGACAAGGGGCTTTGGGAAGTCCCTAAGAGCAGAATGAAAATGCGCCGCCCGCATTTGGTGCCTCTTTCTGAGCAGGTTTTGATCCTGCTCCGCCAACTCGAAGAAATGACAGGGCGCTTTAAGCTGGTTTTCCCTGGCCGGAATGACAGCACCAAACCAATGAGTGAGGCCAGTATTAACCAAGTGATAAAGCGCATTGGCTATCACGGTAGAGCGACCGGCCACGGCTTCCGCCACACCATGAGTACCATCCTGCACGAACAGGGCTATAACACCGCTTGGATTGAAACCCAACTGGCCCACGTCGATAAAAACAGTATCCGGGGAACGTACAACCATGCTCAATACCTGGATGGTCGCCGGGAGATGCTTCAGTGGTATGCCGATTATATGGAGAGCTTGGAACGTGGTGGGAATGTTGTGCAGGCCACATTTGGACAACGTGCATGACTGGATGTATAGACAGTGTAACTGGACCGCAGTAGACTTATGTAGAAGAATAAAGAATAGGCTATGTCTAGGGTAGCTCCCGAAAACCCGTACACCTCTACGGGCTGACATAGCCACCTAAATTAAGAGGGCGCGGGGTGGCGTGGTGAGAAAATCAATAGCTTTTTCTTTCATTGAGGATTTCAGTACAAAAGAGCAGGAAATAGCTAGTAAAATAAAGGAACAGGATGATGTTATGTATTCGTCTGAACAATTTATTGAGCTTGTTTCTGATATGATTAAAACTATGTCGGAGGATTTATCTAATTATAAGGGGATGCTTACAGAAGAGAGTCTAAGTGGCTTGTCTCTAGACGAGGCTTTGAATACTTTTTTCTTAAATGAATGGCCGGAAAATTACTTGGGTTATTTATCATATTGTGCAAAGTGGATGTGTGAGTCATTCGGCGTTTCCTTTCAGGTGTACGGTGCGTCTGCCTTTTCATCAGTTTGGTTTATAGCTAAAGGGGAGCAATTTAAAGCATCTCAGTATTTGATTATGTGCATGCAGCCAATACTGTCGGTTATGCGAATTAGAGATATATCAAAAGATAGAGGTAAGTTAGGGGGGAGGCCTGAACACCCAAGGAAAGCGGAAGCAATGAAGGTTGCTCGGCAAAAGTGGGATGTAATGGAATATGCTTCATTGAATATAGTAGCTACGGCAGTTAAACATCATTTAGATAATAAGTTCAAGGACTCGCCAAGTCTTCCGGCAATAAAAAAATGGCTAAAAAATGCTGAGTTTAGGCCTAGAAAATCAGTAAGATAATAACTTGGTTTTTATACGGGAAAGATAATAACTAGGTTTTTATGCGAAAAAGATAAAAACTTAGTATTTATTTTTAACGGGTAAAAACTAGGTTTTTGTTGTTTCTATTAATTGTCATAAGAGTAAGAATCCCTGTTATCTATTAACGTCTATTAACGACCCTTAACAGAAACAGGGGGCTATATGCCACAAGCAGCACAATCACTTATCCGCCTTCCAGAAGTTCAACGCCGAGTCGGCTATGGTAAGGCGTGGGTGTACAAACTCATTGCTCAGAATCGCTTTCCTAAACCGGTAAAAATCGGAACACGTTCTATTGCCTTCATCGAGAGTGAAGTAGATGAGTGGATTAGTCAGCGTATTGCTGAATCTCGCGGGGGGGCTGCGTAATGGAAATGAATAACCGCCCCGTACAGCAGGCGGCTAGTCAGAAGGTTGGCACCTCTGATAATAGCGCCATCCCCACCATCAAGCCAGCACCGAAGAAGCACCGCGCCCGTGTGTACATGCTAAAAACTGGCGTCAATGGCTGTACTGAAAATGAGATTCTCAAGTATTGCCGCCTATCTTCAGGAAGAAATTATTTTTCAGAGCTAGAAAGGCGTCTTGATATTCAATTGGAGCGTATCGACGAGAAGAACCCGGACGGTATCGGTAGCCATTTCCGCTATCGCTTTGTGAGCCGCGCCGATGTTCTGCGTGTGATTCAGTTGGTCAACCATAACGCCGCCGCTGGTGGCTATCACGGCCTTTCCCAAAGCGACATAGCCAACATCCTGACCTTGTACCCGGACACTAACAACGCCGCCTAACGGAGCCTGACAAATGAAACTTGAAAAAAGCAGATTCAATTCTGAGGCCGCCCCTCAGCCTATCCCAAGTCAGAAAGCTATTTTCACCGCTGATGAGAGTGATATTTCCGTTATCAAATTTGAGGGTGTAACTGTGCGCATTGTTAATGTGTACGGCGATCCGTGGTTCGTTGCCTCTGATGTGTGTCAATCGCTGGAAATCAGTAACCCCACCAGCGCTGTTTCATCTCTGGATAACGACGAGGTGATGACCCTAACTTTAACTGAGGGTCATTCAGGCAAGCGAGGTGGTGCGCGTAGTTGGAATATGGTGTCAATGCCAATCGGGTAATGGCTCCAATTGGTTGAACTTGCTGTATAATGCTCGTTTTTGAGGTTCTCTCATGGCCAGCGTTAATGTTCATTGTCCCCGTTGTCAGTCTGCTCAGATTTACCGGCATGGGCAGAACCCTA